>JAJCYI010000186.1 GCA_029263015.1 Saprospiraceae bacterium
AATTATTTCTGTACCAGTTGGATTGGCTTCGTCATAAGTTGTCCCATTTACAAGAATGCTGCTACCGGTACACAAAGTCTCATTTAAATCGTTGATGGGATTTGGGCTAAAGACCAGATTGACTGTCACTGTGCTATCGCACCCATTTACATTTGTCAATATTTCTGTCCCGGTTGGGTTATTCTCATCGTAGAAAGTACCGTCAACAGTCACAGAATAACCATCGCCGGCACAGCCAGTATAAGTTTCACTGCCAAGGGAAGTTGCGTTGTAAACTAAATTGACGGTCACCGTGCTATCGCAGCCAACAGCATTCGTCAATACCTCTGTCCCGGTTGGATTGTTCTCGTCGTAACCAGTACCGTCAACAGTCACAGAATAACCATCACCAATACAGCCAGTGTAGGTTTCGCTACCAACTGAATTAGGGTTGTATTGTAAATTGATCGTTACCGTGCTATCGCAGCCAAGTGCATTTGTCAGCACTTCCGTGCCAGTCGGATTATTTTCATCGTAAACAGTGCCATCAACAGTTACAGAATAGCCGTCGCTTGTGCAGCCCGTGTAGGTCTCACTGCCAACGGAGGAAGCATTATACACCAGGTTTATGGTTACGGTGCTATCGCAGCCGAGTGCGTTGGTCAGCACTTCCATGCCAGTGGGATTGTTTTCATCGTAAACGGTGCCGTCCACCGTCACAGAGTAACCGTCACCTTCGCAGCCTGTGTAATCTTCACTGCCAACTAAAGTTGGATTATAAACTAAATTTATGGTTACAGTGCTATCGCAGCCAAGTGCATTCGTTAGTACTTCCGTGCCAGTGGGATTGTTTTCATTAAATACAGTTCCGTTTACAGTCACCGAGTACATGTCTCCAGAGCAGCCCGTGTATGATTCACTGCCAACAGAAGTTGGATTGTACACTAAATTGACCGTTACGGTGCTATCACAGCCATCAACATTCGTCAGCACTTCCAAGCCCGTTGGGTTGTCTTCGTCGTAAACCGTTACGCCAACTGTTACAGAATAGCCATCGCCGGAGCAGCCTGTGTAGGACTCCGATCCAGTATTTGGCAGGCAGGTAAAAAAACCAAAATCAAAAGTATGGTCAGAGGCACCCCAATTACCTGTGGTGATTTTCACATAAGGCAGCCCATTAAAATCAACGTCAATATTTACTGCAATCTCTCCATCACTATCTATCGCATAGCGGTTGGCTCCAGAATTTGTGCTATCAATAGTTAAGGAATATTCCGTACCATCTACCGTCATTCGGTCACCGCTGTACTGGCCGTCGCCTATCACAATAAAAAACATGGTATTGGCGGTAATGCTATCAGGCGTACCTGTCCAAGTCTGATTGGTGCTATCGGTATGACTGAAATAATACTGTCCGTTTGCGTCAGTGGTCGTAGTGGCAAGCAACACACCAGTGCTATCAAAAAGTGAAACTGCCACGTTCTGAATACCCGTTTCACAAGGATCTTGAATGCCATCGCCATCGACATCATCCCAAACGTAATTTCCTATTTCTATGGGTGCAGGATCACAAACCGCCTCCAGTTCCCCCAATCCATTCGCTTTGTTAAACTGAAGGTTTTGACCCAAAACTTCAAAAGTAAATGTGTGCGAACCGTCACTGGTATTAAACCAGTCAATCCCAGCAGAAAAAGAAGTGATGGGGTCAATATTGGTGGATACAACTACATTCTGTCCAGGCAAAGCCACCAGGCCGCCACTGGTAGTTTCTTCGTGCAAATCGTTCGCGCCCTCATAATAATCACCTCCGAAAAAATTCTCTCCTTCCGTAGAGCCATTTCCACTCAAGGTCAACGTGTTATCTGTAAACTCAGCAATATCAACTGTCCAGCCTCCAGTGCCATTTGGTGAGGCCAGCAAAATATCTCCCAATCCATCGCCTGTATAAAGGGTATTTGCCCCATTTGGGCGAGGCATCCTATATCCAGTTTGATCTCCAAAACGGTCACGTAATCCGAGTAACATATTGCCACTTGCATCAAAATCAAGGTCGCCAAACAAAGGCTGTGGGTGAGCATGTTCACGTCCTATCACCATAGCCGGACTACCTGGGTAGGTGTCAGTCCAGGCATTCCAATTGGCAATGCCATAACAGGTGCTCCCAACCGAAAGGGCACATCCACGGTTATAACTCAGCGCAAGTTCAAGTACTTTTGTAAAATCCTGATTTTCAACATCATATGCGTAAACCAAAGCATTTAACGAGCCGCCATCTTCACCATTTGTAATCACTCCAATATAAACAATACCATTTTTGACTTTAAGTGCAAATGGCCTGACTTCATCTTCAGTTATCCCAGCTGGCAAGTCAGGTAGCGGGTTGGGTGCGGTAATGTCACCATCTACCAATGGGATGACTGTGATTTCAGATGCAGAGCTTGGAGCAACCGGATTTGCGGGATCATCGCCCAATGGTATTTTATACAATCCACGGTCGTTGAGGTTAATCGTCCAAAGGCTTTTTTCATCGCCAGAAATATCGAGGTCGCCGTAAGCTATTTTTCCTACTGCCGCATAGGCATTGGCATCAATTACATCACCATTGCCAGTCAAAGTTGTAAAATCATGTGGGTCAGCACCCAAGGTATCAGTGCCAAAAAGGGTATTCAAATCAATGAACTCAGTTCCCGTGGTAGCTCCATCAGCAGGGGAAGTCACTTTGAATATCGAACCTGGACTACCATCCAATCCTGCAAATCTTTTGATAAATGCTGATGCAAACATGGTTTTGGATGCACGCTGGTAAGCCAGTCCAAAGGTGGTTCCAATCTGGTTCTCGATCGACTCGTGTTGGAGTGAAGTTGGCATATCCGACAAAAAAGAAACCAGCACATCACCAGTGCCAGAATTATCACCTTCTATAAAGCAACTTGTAACAAGGTAAGGATTGTTTTGGCAAAAATCCGCTGGGGAAGCAAGGCCCAAATGCCTAACATCACCAGACTGAAGGAACTGGACCATCGTACCATTGGCATTCCCCGCTTGAGTTGGCTTGGCCCAGGAAGAAACGGAATCTGGCAATACAAATTCAAGTCGGTAAACATCCGCGGGATTGCCGCTAAATGCTGTATTGCTACTATTTAATAGATATATCCCAGCATTATCCGTTGTAGTTGAACCGATTAAACTGCCATCGCAATCATACAGGTTGGCCTTTACTCCCTCCACACCCAAAGTGTCCACTTCATCCAATTGGCCATTAAAATTATAATCCTGCCACACAAATCCACCAATAAAATTTGGAAATAGGTTGAAATTGGCTTTGCCGTTCTTTTTCACCAATTCATGTCCTTCGGTCAAAGATTCAAAACCTTTTTCATCAAAATTTTCAAAAAAGGTTTCCACCCCTTCCTGATAAACTTTCATAAGAAAGCCTTCTGTTTCAGAAACGGTAATTTTGGACCTGTTTTCAAATATTCCAAATGAAAAAAAACTGACCGACACGGTCAATAGCAGAACGTAGAGTAATGAGGATTTCATCTCAAGAGAGTTTAATTACAGCAGCTATCCCTGGAAGGAATCACCCTCACAGCAATAATTGCTGGAACATACCATGCATCGTTAGGGGGGGAATAAATGTGTAGTGTTTTGTAACGGATCAAATAACCCTACAAGTGAATTTTTTGTCTAACTAACTGAAATTCAATATTTTAAATAGAAACAATAAATAAGATTTACATCATTGCAAGATGTTGCAATGTGCATTATAGAGGTGAGTTGTGTTGTAAGTAGTCTAACTAAAAAACAAAAAGGGGGATCAAAAAGCCCATTCAAGGGCAAAAGGGAGGTAACAATCAATTTTGGGAAAAGTCAAGAATAATGCCAATGGGGCTGGGGGACTATGCTTGGGCAGTATAATTTAACGTGAGTTATGGATTAAAAGCCTTGACAATCAGTAACTTAGAATTGTTTTCGCTCTTTGATTGTCCCGCTAGGGACGGAACATGGGTAGCAATGCCAAAACAACGGTGTCCTTCGTGCCGTAGGTACGCAACATAATTCACGTTGCGTACCTACGGCACAACGAAAGACTCAGCTACTTCCTGAAAATGGGTACGCTACATCCAACATCTTGTAACCCGCCATTTTAATGGCGGGATTTGGGGATCAGCATACTTGCATCTATCATCTTTACAGAACATCGGCATCATGGGCTTGTCATATAGTAAATGCTGATGTTCTGTAAAGATGATAGATGTGGGAGGTGCGGGTATTTATGCCCCCTCGTTGAAACGAGGGGTTACAAGATGTTAGATGGTTAGGCCTCCGCCCATTGATTTACAAATAAGAACATAATTTACAAGAAACACTAACTCAATACAATATCAAATAAGGTACCCGCTAAAGCGCCGTAATTTTTGAATTTATCGAATGTCTCCGATCGGACCGCCGCCAAGGCGATCCGACCGACCCTCGGAGCAGGTCGTTTCAGGAGAAAATGGTGTGTCTGTTCAAAATTGTTCGGTCGGATCGGCTAAGCGCCGGTCCGATCGGACAATGCCAATCTATTAGACTTGTACGGTTCTGACAATCAGTTATTTAACCTGTCCCGTAGGGACGCAACGTCGGTAACAAAAATGACGATCTTCCGATTCCGTCCCGTAGGGACGTAACATAGGTCGGTAACATTCACATTACGTCCCTACGGGACGAA
>JAJCYI010000187.1 GCA_029263015.1 Saprospiraceae bacterium
ACGAATGGTTCAAGCAACATCTGCTGAAAGGTACCGATGACTTTTTTAACCGGTTAGATGAAATTTTGCTCCAGGTCGGAACAAAATTTAGCATAGATTTCAAAAATCAACTTTACCCGTTTAATTAAACTCTATTACTTAGTTCACCTGTAGTGTTCAATATAAAAAGTGTTGTACCCGCTTTTATCGAGATGGGAGTTGAGTCACACTCATCTGGATTTTCGAGATATGATCACTTCTTTACAATGGTTATGAATTTTCGGAATTGTAATGGACGGCCTTGTTATATCCCACTTGGCAAATGTTACTCGTGGTTCTTATTTGAAGTCAGTAACCCAAATTTTCTTGAAAAAAGCCATGCCGAAACCTACTTCAATAACCCCTGACATTAATATTTGCGACTTCCATATAATTCATACCTTTGATCTATGACAAAAAATGATTATTCTGCTAACATCATTTGTTTTGAATCACAGGCCTTTTACGCTTTGATCGAAGAAGTAGTAGAGCGTATTAAGGACAAAAACCCTATCCAACAAGACCAATGGATCGGTGATGAAGACGCCATGGCATTGCTCCAGATCAGTTCAAAGACCACACTACAAAAATACCGTGACGAGGGCCGCATCCGCTATTCCCAACCAAGCCGGAAAGTCATCTTATATGACCGTGCTTCCATTCTTGAATTTATTGAAGAACATGCAAAAAACACTTTCTGATGAGCGAAGAACAACAAATAAAGAAAGGGTTCAACGCCGGGTACCTTATGGCGAAACATAAGCCGGAACTGTCCCAAACAATGCAGGACGGTTTTATAGATAAGGAAAACCCGTTCGCCCTGGGGTTTATCGCCGGGGCAAAAGAACATGGGCATGAGGTGTCAAAACCGCGCACCAAGAACTATACGGTCCAAATCCCGAAATCCCATAAAAAGGACAAAAGCAGGGACAAGGATTTTCGGGATATGTGACAGCCTTCTCATCCCCGTTTATCCGTCTTGGGAAAAAGCAATAGAAAGGCATCCAATGCCTGTGCCCAGCAGTAAAAATTGAAACTTGTGGGCAGGCGCTCTCCGCATTCCCATTTCGAGCAGAGACGCTCCGCCGTGCCCATCCGGCCATCCACATCTTCCTGGCTCAAGCCCAGTGCCTTTCGCCTCTGGATAAATTGGCTGATAATTTCAAAAATAAAATCGTCCCGCTTCGGGATATTGGGGGGTCTTGTTTGACCGGGGCGTTTCAACATCCCTGCATCCTGTTTTTTCTTTTGATGCGATAATTTCATTTTACATGTCCTCTTGTTCTATCAAACTGGAAAAACCGTAACCCGTCCATGCACCGGATAAAAGTTCAGGAATGTTCATTCTTGTTCAGCCGTATTAATTTTTAATAATAGATTCTCTCCCGAACCGTTTTTTGTATTGCAACCTCCGGTTGTGTCCCCTATTTTGCTTTTCAACTTGAAGGTTATTCAATTATAGAAGGCTTTTGGTCGTGTGGGGGCATGGCAATCTATCGAGGCCCATCCTCCACGCATTAATTTATTATGTAAGGAGTAAACAATGAGTTTGATAATTATCAGGAAGCCTAAAACCCAAAGTGGTGAAACCGCAGGCGACCTGGAACCCGGCACATGGTTTTTGGACTTGGGCGGCCATGTTTCAGTGGTTTTGATTGATGACCGCACACATGAAAAACGGGTGGCAATGATTGGCAGCCCCTACCGTCCATTTATCGCAGACCGTCCTGTCCGGTCTTTCAATGTTGGTGAAATCTTGCCTGTCGGCACCATTTTGCAAATTTGTCAGTCCGGCATTTTTGAAGGGCAGACAGATGAAGGATGATATTCAATGCCCACCTTCTGAAAAAACCAATATCGGCCCCGGTCAATATTTGACGACCGGACAAGCGGCCTGGGAGCTTTCCCTTGCGCCCGGCACACTCCAAAACTGGCGCAGCGAGGGCATTGGTCCAAAATTCTTCAAACACCGCCACAGGGTCTTTTACCTGATAAGTGACATCCAGGCCTATAAAGAGGAAAATTTCATTTTTTGCAGCTCGACCGCTGATTGGAAGAAGGGCAAATTTAAATAGCTTTTGAAACCGCGCCAAGGGCAATTTTATCCAGATAATCCGCCCAATCCTGCATCATGGTCCGGCGTTCGTCCAAAAACTGGGCACGGTCATAGGCCGCTCCCAATGGCCCGGACGGTTTATGGGCCAGTTGCGCTTCAATAATATCTGGATAATATTTCAGTTGTTCACGGATGGCCGTCCTTGCCAAAGCCCTGAAACCGTGGGCGGTCATGCGTTTATCGTAGCCCAGGCGTTTTATCCCCATATTGACCGTGCCACCGCTCATCGGTTTTCGTGGATAGACCTGTCCGGGGAATACCCATGGCGTGTCATGGCTACCTGTTTCTTTTTGCTGCTCCAACAGCACATCCAGGGACTGGGCGGACAACGGGACGATATGGTCACGGCCACTTTTCATCCGCTCCCCGGGAATGGCCCATTGCCCTTGGTCCAGGTCAATGTCCGGCCACCGGCTTTTTCTTATTTCAACAGGCCTGGCAAAGGTCAAGAGTGACAGGCGGATGGCACGGCGGGTGCGGGAAAACAGCCGTGCTTCATTGCGTTCCAGCGCGGTTAAAAATCCAGGTACATCCTTTACATCCAAAGCAGCGAAATGTTTTGGCCTATGGGTTTTCAGTGCGCCGTCCAGGTGAAGGGCAGGGTTGTTTTCACAGCGTCCTGTCTGGATGCCGTACCTGAAGACCTGGCTACAGATCTGCCTTGTGCGTTTTGCCACTTCCAGCGCATTCCTGTCCTCCATGACCTGTAACACATCCAGCAGGTCCGGTACTGTGATTTTTGTGACCGGTGTTTTTCCTATGTAGGGAAAAACATTGCTCTCTAACCTGTGCATTACATTCTTTGCATGGGAACTGCTCCATCCGTCTTTTTTCTTGCTGTACCACTCATGGGCCAATGTTTCGAAAATGTTATTGTTATCCCGTCTGGCCAATTTCTCTTTTGAGATTTTATTGCGGGAGGGGTCTATGCCTTTGGCAAGCAATTGACGTGCTTCCATTCTTTTCTCCCGGGCTTCGGCCAAAGTGACGATGGGGTACTTCCCCAATGAAACCCGTTTTTCTTTTCCATGGAAATAATATTTAACCCGCCATAGCTTATTGCCATTTGGCATGACCTCCAGGTACAGTCCGCCGCCATCAAATTTTTTGTACGGCCTGTCCTTTGGTTTCAGGTTATTGCATATCGTCTTGGTCAGTTTCATCTTGCCCCCATCAACAGTTCGGGTTTTGCCCCCGGTCTTGCCCCCAAATTTTGTGAACTTCGAGGAATGCAGATATGGTAACATGAATTAAAATGAAGCGCAATCCCTTTGTGGATGGGGATTTAGTGAAGATTGATGAGGGGGAATGAAATAGGATTATGGTATGAATGGCGGACACGGAGGGATTCTGGTGCAAGCCCTAAGATATTGAAAAACAAATTAAAAGTAAACCGGTCCAAGGGTGGTTGCCCCTGATCCTGCCCCTATATTTTGTTAGGAAAATACAGGAAAAATGATATGCAATGAACATTTTATCTCATTTCCATTTTATTGGTTAGAAATCGTCCTTGTCTATTTCGAGTCTAAGCCCTGAATCTCTTGCTTGGGGTGTAAAGTATTTGCGAAAGCAAATACATTTATTTGTCTACACACCCTATGGATTCAGCATCATTTAAGAAATAATTAATCATTATCATCTAAAATATAAACAGGGGTAAAAAAGTATTGGCTAATTCCTGACTTAATTCTAAGTCAGGAGCCAGTCTCAAATAATTTTGGTGTATGATATGGGTAATAGAGACAATAACGGCGATCCTGAAGATAAGAAAAAACAAGCACAGGACTTACAGAATGATCTGCCCATAAACTATGATCCTGCCGATAGAGATAATGCAGAACGATATTTAGGCAGTAAATATAAATTTAAAGCCCCTGAGAATGGTGAATATATAATCACATATTCATTCGAATCCTTTGATTACCACGGCAATGATGGAATATGGGAATCCACATTTCCTTCGAATCTCATGGAGGATCAAAAAAAATTACAGGAACAAGCCTTTGCCGAGTATGAAAAATATAGTCCCGTCCACTTTGTGCGTTATGATGTAGACGGAAAATTCGAAGAATATTCACAAAAGCGTGACGAATATCGCGATAGGCTTGAAAAAGAAAGATCGGACTTAGATCAATGGGATGAAGCAAAGAAGCTTGCTCTGGAGGACATTGGTATTGCTGATATCGTTGTCGCAAAAACACACAAAATTAAAGACGCAGCGGGCACAATTCCAGATTATGTGCTTGCTGTTTCTAATTTTCCTGATGACGATCCTCAACAATGTTTAATTTATACATATAATTCTCTGAATAAGTATAATGATGAGCAATATTATAAGATTGTATTGCATGAAACGGGTCATCTATTCGGACTTTTTCATCCGCAGCATGGTGATCATGTCGCTGGACAGGAACAAAGTGCACTTCATATTCGTACGGACTTTACTGATGGCACTTACCGGACAGTTTCACCGACCGTAATGATTGACAATTTGCACGGACAGCGCACAAGCAATGCCCAATATCTCATTCATGACATTCCACCAAGTACGCTTATGCCTTGGGATATTGCCGCGCTTCAGGACAAGTATGGCAAAAACACCAAACATAACGCTGGCAATACTATTCATAAACTTGGTCAGGAGCCTCTTCAAACTATTTGGGATGGTAGCGGTAATCAAGATGTTTTGTCCGCGAAAGGGGATAACAGAGGAGCCGTGATTAATCTGTGGGAAAGCATGGATTATCCAAGTTCAATAGGGCTTTCGATTACATACCTTGCTTATGGTTCAAATATTGAGAATGCAGTGGGTAGTTTAGAAAAGGATAGGTTGACAGGCAATAATATGGACAATCGTCTTGATGGTGATCAAGGGGATGACATTTTGCGAGGCAATGCGGGAAACGACACCTATGTTGGTGGTCAAGGGGATGATAAATTTGACTTACGATCGAGTGATATAACAGGTGAATCGGTGCTTATGGGGCATGATGTGATTGAATATTTCAAAACGCATGTATTCGACGAAATTGATTCATGGGTAAGTTGGTTTGGGTCGCCGGAAGAAGATGTTCTTCTTGTTGATGAAAATGTTTACGGCGCAACAATGTATGAGGACGGAAACGATATTATCATCTTATTTCAAGATAAGGACGGAAACACAATTCCAGACTCTTCTGTAACACTCAAAGATTTTGATGGATGGACAATAGATATTGATATTCACCGTATCAACGCGGATGGAAGTATAACTGAATTTGACTCAGACCAAATAACAAGAACGGGCAAGGCACCACCAAAAGATTATAAATTAGGGGCGACAGGTGTGCCAAATACAGAGATGAAACGTTCTTTGATTGAAAACAATGGGACAAGTCTGTGCGATGTATCGCAGAGATCAAGAATCAAAAATGATTCTCAACAAACAAACACTTTGAAAAACGTGATTAAACCTACATAACGCCCCGTGAAGGTTGGAGTATCCCCCAAATTAGGACATTGCAATAAGGGATACCTTATTTTAAACCGAAAAAGAGGGATATTTTGAATCAACCAATCTATACCGTATGGAAAGAACTATAATAAAAGAGGGATTTGCACTACTCAGAAAAGAAAAGTACTACGACCAACTTACGGTAGTCCGGAAATTGAAATACCTAAACTACGTCTTTGCTGCGGCTACTTTTAGCAATATTCTTAGGGACATCAAAGTCAAGGATAAAACCCTTAGCCTTGTGAGTAGAGGTATCCAGGAATTAATCAAAGTTGAACTTGATTTTTTTTGGCAAAATAAAAAATATGTAAAACAAGGTAAAAAAGGATGGCAACCTAATGAAGTTAGAGAAGCGACCCCGAAGGAACTTTCCATCTTTTTAAATCCTGGATTCGTTTTCCATGTAGAAGGTAGGCTGACCGTCCAACAAAAGGTAGATTTTTTTACAACAGCGCAAAAAGAGGTGATCGAATTCGGGGTGACGCTCAACACTTTTTCTTCCTATTTCATTTCCCGAAAGGACAGGGATTTTAAGTCACATGTCAAAGTGCAATTACAAAAAGGAATCAATTTCAAATGCTATATGCTTGATCCGGAGTGTAACGAAGCAAGCATCTATTTTGAAGATAGGAGGCGGGAGCAGAAGGATGAAATCAAGAATATCGAGGTAATGAGGGATATCATCCTGAGGCTTGGTTCTATTAAAAAAGACATTGATGAAGCCGGATACCCCGGCACATTCGAGGTGTTTACCTACAAACATGTCCCATACAATTATTTTTTCGCTATTGATGGCGGTACTCCGAACGGAAAGATAATGATCTCACATTATATATACGGCTTGCAAAGGGCAAAATGCCCTGTTATGGAGTTTTCAAAAAACAGCAATCATGACCTCTACATGAAATATTGGAATTCTCTTCGGAACCTAATCAAAGATGCCAAAGCCATACGTATTTAGGAATGACGACCACAAGGAATACCCATCCCATTTTATTGTCAGCAGTTACATGAATTCATGTAAATTCATGTAAACCATTGTAAATCAAATTTCTACAACAGCTCGCTTTGCGAAGGCCGACCTTTGTCTTGTCAAAACTGATGAGCAGGTTCGGTACTGTGGAATGAACTTAAGGCAAATTTTGATTTGTCAAATCTCTCCGCCGACTCCCCTGACAAGAGTGGTTTTTTACGGATATAAATAGCTTTTCACCTTTCCATAAAATGCATAGGCAGGGATGGAATTGCTTTGGCCCTGCTGCCCGTTCTTTTGTTCCGGCGGGCACAGTATACTTATGCCCGCGAATTGCTTGCCCTTGCCTGTCATCTCCATTTTTAATTCAAAATTTTTCAACAATGAAAACTGCATTCAAAAACGGCAGGCCTGTGCCTGCTATTACAATCTTCTTTCTTCTTGCATTGATCGTACAGGTCACATCAGGCTTTACAACGCCTGTATCCAACCAATGCAGCTGTACTTCACCAGTTGTCACCAAGGACAGCCAGACCACAGCAACTGTGTCTTTTTCATGGGAAGCTGTGGATGGTGCAAATGGTTACAATGTATGGTATGTAAGGAGTGAGGATAGTTTTACCAGTCAACCAGTTTCTACAGGCGGGACTTCAGTGAATTTTACCAACCTCCCAGCAGGCACCTACGATTTTTATTTTATTACCATTTGTGTTGGGGAATCTTCTGGGTTTGTTATTTATGATGACTTGATTATGGGTTGATCAAAATTGTTTTGCCGTCCGCTTGTTATACTTGTGGACGGCAAATTCTGCTTTATAATCTGCTGCTTTTTCAAGCAACCATCCCTTAAAATAAACGGGTGAAGTGTTTTCGATTTTGTGCAGTAGTTTTTCTTTTGGGGTTTTCCTTTGAAGCAATAGTTTGGTATTGCGAATAAAATTTAATGTCGCTTCAACTGGTTCTTTGTTTGATTTCCGGTGACGAAATAGGTACACCTCGAAAGAAGCACAATAGTTGAAGATTTTGTCTTCGTCTTTGTGTAACTCATAGTAGCACCTGACCATGAGGGTCTTTAGGCGGATCGCCTCATGGATGTTGTTAAATCCTATTCCTTCCAGCGTATGTAGAGAAGTCTTGAAATTACCCTTTTCAAATGAGATTAGTGCATTTGCTACCTGTGTGGTATGTTCTCTATTTTCTGGATGGAGACAGTGTTTTTGAGCTTTAACGAAAGGTGTGGCCCAGTCAAAGGCTTTTACCTTAGAAGCGACATTGATGATATTGTTGAACTGGGTGGGTGACATTATTCCATTGTCCACAAAAACACCGTACTTCAGGCCCAAGATGTTGAGTTGGTGGGTCTTCTCCCAATATTCTTCCTTCCCCTGCCTTATTTGGGAAGCAGCGTGATTATGCAAATAGCTTATAATGACGTGTAATTCTGACGGGTCGATTTTTTCAGCATTTTCATTCAGCAAAGCCCCTGCTTCGATATAACTTTTGTCATGGTGGTCGGCAATAAGTTGATAAATACTCCGATAAATCATCAATAATGGATGTTCTGTAGGATTTTGTAAATTATCAATCATAGCTAAGGCCAGATGAGGAATGCTGGTATCAAAATCCAGCGATAGTAGATTATTCAGGTTAAGCATTTCACATGATGCCTTTAACCGAGACAACATATAGAATAAATCCAAATTATTGGCATATTGCTGCAAACTAGTACTGTCTGGTGAAGAGTTGCCATGTATTAAGTGATTGTAATAAATATAGTTTGCCATCATGCCTTCCTCATAATCAATTGGGCTTCTCCGAGGGCGTTTTCCCAATTCCAATTGGAGATTCTTCGCAGACCTTGAAAATTCCGCATCAAGCTCCTGCTCCTGTAATACCTTTAACCACAGAACACTACTTTCAAAAGACTTGTCTTTACTTTTATTAAGTAATAGAAATTCTTTTAAACACAAGTGCAAATCAGATAACGCATTTAACAATTTGATCCTTTTTTTTGGGTTTGCTTCCAAAGGCTCTTTGAATATTTTCCGATATGCATATCCAATCTCTAGCTTTTTTTCATCCTGAAAACCAGCATGGCATTTTCTGATATACTCAAATACCGTGATCGCAATGTCACTACTGGCATGAAGGCGTTTCAAGTGTTTCCTGAAAGCCAAAAAATCATCCTCACTAAGTGTCCGGAATAGGTTGATAAATTTACTTTTTTTCATAAAAAATAGTCATATTTCACGGTGAAAAAATTTACTACAAACTGAATTCAATAGTTTGTAGGTTTTTGTGACTGTCTAAAGCTGCAAAGCATTACAACAACTTATTAAGTAATTGGTTATCTGATGATTATCGAAAATATCATCAAAAATAATAAGAATACCATCTTCTATCAGATATTAACTGCAAGGTATAAAAAATCCTTAAATCTTAAATAATGAAGGTGATAAAGGTGAAAATTGTATTTGAAATAGTTTATATTATTAAATCAACTTACAGCATGTTTTTATTCAATTGAAAACCCAGCGAGTTTAACCTCATTTCATTCTCACTCTTGAACATCTTATATAACTGACAATATGGAAGGTAGTCGCAAACACTTGTTAGATAGATTTCAGGAACACCTTGGCGAGCGTTACCAAATTTGGTGTGAAAGGCACGGCGTCCGAAAATCTGACGACCGCTTGGTCACCTTCCTCATCGATCAGGATTTGATCCCATCTGTCCAAATAAAACGGTATGCAGTAAAAAGCGAGTTTGAAAAATTGAGCAAAGAACCATGTTTTAATAAAACCCACATAGTAAACATATTGGCACACCGCTTTAATATTTCAGAGCGGACTGTTTGGAACATCCTCAAGCACAGTGGCACAGGTAACGGGAAGCATCAATAAAATCCTTTTCCACCTATATCATTTAAACATTGTTTTGAGAAAGCTTCAGTAAAACATTTTGGTAAATAACGGCTATTTGAAATGCCTTCGACAAACACAATGAACGTAGCAATCCTTACTCCCATTCAAGTAGAGCACAGTGCCATATTGGCGCAACTTTCCTCCTTTACTGAGCAAATGGTGGATGGCAACCACTACCTTTTGGGAAGTCTCAATGGCAGGCATCAAAGCTTTAACATCATCACACAACAAGCCGGACCAAAGAATGAGAACACCGCCTTGGCGACAGAAAAGGTCATTCGACACTTTCAACCTGTTGTAGTCATTCTGGCAGGAGTAGCAGGTGGCGTCAAGAATGTTGCCATTGGAGACGTGGTGGTCGGAACAAAATACTATGGTTACGAATTTGGCAAGGTAACGCCAGAAGGATTTGCAACGAGACCTGAATCAGGCCATTATAGCAAGGAACTTCTCACTATTGCCCAGTCAGTTGCAGGTAATGGAAACTGGCGACAACGGGCAAAAAAATCAGGTTCAGCAAATGTAGTGTTCGGTGCTATTGCAGCAGGCAACAAAGTTATTGCAGCTACAGACTCCGAAGTGTTCCGCTTGCTCAAGCACACTTATAATGATACCACCGCCATCGAGATGGAAGCCACTGGCTTCGGACAGGCAATGCAATCGTACCCAGCTACCCGCTTCTTGAACGTACGGGGCATATCTGACTTACTTGACGGGAAATCGAAATCGGACGCTGGCGGGTCGCAAGAATTGGCAGCGGACAATATGGCGGCGTTTGTGTTTGAATTGCTTTATCAATTGGATGTTTCACAATTTAAAATCATAGGTAGTATGGATATTAAAGAGTTGTCAAAACAAATTATTGGGCTGATTATACCCATTGTCAGATTGGACGCTGCACAGAAAATCGGAGCGGATTTCAAAGATGCTACGAATGGTACGGTTCGGGAGCTTTGGGAGAAGGTGAAACCACTATTTATTGAGGAGTATGAGGAGCTGAAAACAACACCAGAGGATGCGGATGCTCAGACTGCGGCTGGGATGAAGTTGAAACGGGTGTTGGAAAGGGAAGAAGATTTACGTAAAGAAGTAGTGGGGTTGGTGGAGAAGGCGAAAGAAGAAAAAGCAAACACCAAAGTGGCTATAGAAAATAGTAAGAATGTGATTCAGGGGAGTAGTATTTCGGTGGGAGGGAATTTTCATTTGGGGGATAAAGCTTAACTAATTCTGCCTTAATAAACAATAGCATGAAAGTATTTTAATATCTAATTACCAATCATGTCCAACAAAAAATTTTCAATAGTTGCAGAAGGAAGAACAGTTGCGACTTCTAATGAAAACGAAAAGTTTAAAGTACAAGGAGGTACTCGCCCCAAAGTTTGCCCCTTTTGTCTAACTCCGGACAAGATTAAACGACTTGAAGGTCAATCTGAAAAAACGTGGAAATGCAAAGAGTGTGGACACGAATGGTGAGTCTTTAACAAAAAAAAACTCAATTATGAGCAAAAAATTTATCATCAATGAAATTGCAGAAGAACAAGAGGGGTTTTTCGATAGGCAGCAACTTATTTCATGGTGGAATCCTGAGATTTTGCAATCAGCAAAAGTAATGGTTGTTGGTGCAGGTGCCATTGGAAATGAAACACTTAAGAATTTGGCGTTGCTTGGAGTTGGAAATATTTTTATAGTGGACTTCGACCAAATTTCCCCATCTAACCTTAGCCGAACAGTATTATTTAGAAAATCAGATGTCAAGCAAAACAAAGCTGAAATTGCTGCGAAACGTACACTTGAACTTTGCCTTTATGAACATACGAAAGTGGATTGGTTTCATGGTGATGCCGTATGGGAATTAGGTACAGGCATCTTCCGCTCTATGGACATTGTATTAGGTTGCCTTGACAATATTGAAACCAGATTTGCGATCAACCGCCGATGCCGGTTGGCAGGAGTACCATGGATTGATACAGGAATTACTGAGTTGAGAGGGCGTGTTAATGTTTATGACACCAAAGGGGCTTGTTATGAGTGTTCAATGACTAAAGAACAGTATGAAGCTAGAAGGGTACGTTATTCTTGTGATGTATTTAAGAAGAAGATGTTTAACGAAGGAAAAGTGCCAACTGTTCAAATAGCGAGTGCATGGGTGAGCGCTATTCAGGTTCAAGAAGCTATTAAGCTACTTCACAATCAAAATGAAATGGTAGGACATATGGTGTACTATGAAGGGAGAACGAATGATTTCGACAGATTCAAACTGACCGAAAACCCGGATTGTGATGCTCATGTACGTTGCCTTGATATAATGACTTTACCCCTTACTTCGTCTGTAAGTTTGGAGATGTTTTTACATCATATCTCTAATAAGTGCTATCAAGGCGAAGCGATATCGTTGGATATCAGTGAATTGAATTTTGTTAGATCAGTGGAATGCCGTTCTTGTCAGACCCCAATTTACCTGTTAAAACCAGCCTTCCGGGTTTATGATAATGAACTTTTTTGTGGTAATTGTCAAAATAAGGCAAAAGAAGGGATTGATGATAATAGCAAACCACATATTGATTTTGTGCGCAAATCCAATTTGATAGAAACAGAAGATACAATATTAAAAATGTCTCTTCGGGATATAGGTATCCCTTTTTGGCATATTGTCACTATACGAGATGAATCGGGAGAAGCCAGAGAGTTTGAATTGCAGGAGGACAAACACTTATTGCTACCCAATATTTTCAATGGACAGCATTAATTTTTAACTAACTAATAAATAATTAACATGGCTGAAATTAAACTGAATTTCTTACACCCTACCGATGGTAGAATCCTCACGGTTGATGTTGACGATACCATGACTGCCTTAGAAGCAATTGGAGAATTGTTAGGAGCTAATTTCATCCCTTCTAATCCCGATGGTTATAAGTTAGCCATTAAGGGCGGTGGGGATATTTTATCAAATCAATCATTTGGGAATGCAGGTGCTCAAGCGGGAGCTACAATTAGAGTCTTGCCCCAAACTGATGCAGGATTTAGAGTCTTTTATCCTCACTTTCTTGAAAACTAACTGTTATGGAAAGGACTAGAGAAGAAAGAAGAAATATTCGCTTAAAAAATGATTACCAACAGATGGTAAACATTCGAGGTGAATTGGTTCAATGGGATGCTTTAAGGGGTGCCGCTCCTCATGTAGAAGAGTACCGTATTCGGGTAAAACTGCGTACGATTATCGGAATCAGTGGAGATATCCCACAATATCGTAACGAACATGAAATAAGTGTAGTCATCCCACCAGATTATCCTAATTCGCCACCCATGGCTCGGATGATAAGCAATCCGCAACCATTTCACCCTAATTGGTATACTGATGGAAGGTGGTGCCCTGGAATCTGGATTATGTCCGAATCATTAGGGCAATTTGTTACGAGAATGCTGTTGACACTTCAGTTTGATCTGGAGATTACAAACCCAGATAGTGCGGCAAACCCTGAAGCTGAAGATTGGTATAACAGGCACTGTGCAGGTGGTCTGTTTCCAATAGACCGTACCGTTTTGCCTGACCCCACAGTAAATAGAGAAGAAGCACCCGCAGCTAAAAAGACCTTTAATATTGTAGATCAAGCGAGTCGTTTCAAAATAAATGGATAAGCGGTTTTAATATTCCCTCTATTGAAAGGTGACAGCTTTTGGTGTCATTCGACATTGAGATATTTTTTCTTGAAGACTGCTGTTTTTTATGACAAACGAAAGGGGGAGCCTTGGCTACTTTTACCTAAGTATTAAAGCTTGTAGACCTATTTGGCAACACATTGGATGAGGAACCGATACAACTTGTAATCAAGTAGAACAAGGCAGAATGCTGTTCAGTGAAGTCTTGAAGAATAAGCAAAACGATGTCTTCCTTGGCTATGAACGCATTGCTTGCCTGCGGAAATTTCAGACTCGATGAAATCTGTTATTTCAACATGCCGCTTAGAAAAAAATCTTTAGGGCCTTATGAGTTGAACACTTTACGTCCTCCAGGGATGACGTTGAGCTTATTGAGTTGTGATCATTCACCTCCGGAACATTTAGGGTTTATATATTAGAGACAGATTGAGAGACTCAGCTTAATTTTTTTCAACAGCCGGGGCATTTTTTAAGAGATGCTAAATCTTAAGTAAGAGATTTAGAGGATTTTCAGTGGAAAATTTGTACCGGAATGTCATGGTAGCATGACTAAAAGCAATTTACATGTTTAAGATTATTGACATAAATAGGCCATTTGTACCTGCCGAAAAGGTGGAGCCCAAGTTTCATATCTTGGAACAGAGGGATAGTCAAAACCTTCGTATAGGAGCATTACATAGGCTTTATATTTTGGAAAGTACTTGGGCAGAAGAAATTGGTGTACACTTGGGATGGGGGAAAAGGACTAAACAAAACCGTGTTGAACAAGGAGGTATTTTACTTGGAGAGGTTTTCCATGACCCTGATCAAAATCGAACCTTTGTCATAGTCCAAAAAGCCATTCCAGGAGTGTCCGCCCAAGGAAGCCCAGGCTACCTTTCCATGGGACACAGCACTTGGGAAGAAATGCTAAACGAAGCAGATGTTTTCCTCGAAAGAACAGAATATCCCTTGCGAATAATAGGTTGGTACCATTCACATCCAAACGAATTGCCCGTTTTTATGTCTGGAACCGACCTGAATACGCAAGCGAAATTCTTCCACAACGACTGGCAGTTTTCCATTGTCATTAACCCGCATAAGCAAATTTGGCGGGCCTTTGTTGGGCTTAATGCTCCAGAATGTGAAGGCTTTGTGATTGCTGACCAATCCTTCTTAGATTGGAGGGCGGAGGAAAAAGTGATTGAAAACGCACCAGAACTTGTCAAACCTGCTCAAGAAGAATCAAGGGATATTGAAATTCTACCCGAATCAGAAAATCAGGATAATAATCCAAATATTCAATCAATTCCACCAAAATATGAATGAATCAAACACATACCCTACTCCTGAACAAGTATATAGGGAGTTGCTCAGGAACATCGGCAACTATATGGATAGAGTTCGATTAGTTGCACTGGATTCCGGTATCCCCCCAAAGGAATACACCTTTGAACTCAATATAAAAAGTATCGCTGATATTCGCTCAGATTACTCACCTCTTGAAAAAGATAAATGGCTTTTAAAAGTGAGGCTGCCACGTAGAGCAGAAACCACCCCTGATTGTGAGTTCCTTTCCAAAGGTGGGTTCATGAAGCCATTTCATCCACATGTAAAACCTACTTTCATGGGCAAGGGTAGCTGGATAGACTACAAAAAACCTGAACCGGACGAAACACTGTTGGATTTAGTTTTACGCATTTGTCGGTCACTACAGTTTGACCCAAATTATATTGATACAAGTTTAGATACAAAACATATAGGCAATGAGAAAGCCCTGATCTGGTTTAAGACAATTCATGAGAAAAGCCCTGATAGCTTTCCCCGGGATAAAAATGTCATTGAACCTGTTTATCAGATACTTCCACAATCCCCTTCGGAACATGGTCTGGAAACCTTGGATCAGGCAGAGGCTATAAATGATAAAGCTGCCTCTGAGACACCAAATATTCAATCATCATCCGATGATGAGAATCTGGCATTAAAGGATGAAATTAATGCACCTCTAAAAAAGAAATTCTCCATATCGCTTGCTACTGAACCTTATCGCCCTAAAAGAGGCACTAAACCTAATCTTACAATTGAAGAGGAATTGAATTCCGATGTCAGGGCTACTGGCTTACGCAATGAATTGTATGTTTTGACATCTGCCCGGGAAGACTTATTCAATCATATTGACTGGACGGCAAAATCACCTGAGAACCTGGTTGAACAAGGTGGACTGCTGCTTGGCGAGGTTTACTTCGATGAAGCCTCAAATGCACATATAGGAGTTGTGGAGCGAGCTATAGCTGCGAAATCAGCGGAGAGCTCTGCAACCCATTTGTCTTTGAGCCACAATGTTTGGCGGGAAATGACCGAAAAGATTGACGAGGAGATGCCAGATAAACAAATTATTGGGTGGTATCATACGCACCCAAACAGGCTTGATGTATACATGTCCGAGGCAGACCTTAATACCCAAAGAATGATGTTTCCAAATGATTGGCAGTTCGCAGTTATTTTAAACCCCCATCGTCGTATCTGGAGGTCATTCATTGGGTACAGCGGAGTAGAATGTCAAGGCTTTTTTGTCAAAAAGAGGGAGGACGACTCGACAAATTCTTTCGATCAAGAAGCCTCATCATATAGCGAAGATGTAACGGAAGAATATGACACTTCCGAAAATATTGAAGAGGAAAATCCTAATACAGATTTATAGTACACTACTTTATTGCAATTGGTATTTTCCGAGTATCCATACTATTGAAAACTACCCTATTTTGTTATTAAACAACTTTGCTTAAACGAAGTGTAAATTATTGATGGATACCGACATGCATATCATAACTCTCGATAAAAGGAAGCACGAATTCTTATTGGAGCAGAAACGAAAGGATGTATTTACACAAGAGCCAATTAGGGCTGGTGACAGGGTAATTGCTTGTGGGGGAATGGGCGGAGATTGTGATAGTGTCTATTTGGCAGACTCTTGGTCTGCACAAGGCTACAAATGTTCAAACTGCAACGAAGTAGGACTGACCCTATCGGAAATAGTACAGAAGCCACAAGTATACTTCAAAGAACCTGTTATCCTTGACTTTAGGGTCAATCCAAAAAAAATTATTCCAGGAGAGCCCGTACTGGTAAGTTGGAAAGTTGATAAGGCTGAAGCCATTCTGCTTAATGAAGTTGTCGTTTCCGGAGAAACACAAATCAATGACAGGCCTCTTCGCCCAACTAAATATGTTCTCAAAGCAAGGAACTCAAAAGGTTGGGCTAAAGAGCGGGTTGAAGAAGTTCGTTTAGCTACAATTAGAGCAAGGCTTTTTATTGAGCCTGAAGTTGTTGTAGCTGGGCAACCGACCCATTTGCGTTGGGAGATTGAGAATGCTACCAGAGCGAGTTTAGACAATGGATTGGGAGCTATAAAAGAGTTAGAAAGTGGGCGAATGAAAATCTCCCCAAGGAAAGACACCCACTATACCCTGACGGCAAGCAATGGTTTCGAAGAGGTACAAGCGAGTGCTTATGTTCGTTTGCCGGAGGTGTCAATCATTCACTTCAGTGCCGAGCATGATACAGTTACGAGCGGCTCTTCCGAAATACTCAGTTGGCAAACGCAAAATTCCGAACGTGTAGAAATCAGCGGTATTGGGGAGGTTACAGAGACCAGTATTGAATACTCTGTAAATGAAACAAATGATTTTCAATTGGAACTAACAGCGTATGGTTTGTATGGCGAAAAGGTTTCAAAAAGGAGTTTGACACTGAAGGTCGCTCGAATAGAGAGCTTAGAGGTAGAGCAATATGGTTCTGCAACCCAAAGACAATACCGTTTGACCTGGCAATCACACTATCTTGAAAACCTTAAACTTGACCATGGTGTAGGCGAAGTTTCTGGAAGGTCTGAAACCATACCTTCAAGTGACGAAGAAATCGCTTATACACTTATAGGAGAAACACAGTTTGGGCAAAAGGTAAGTCGTTCCCTTACACTAAGGCCAGCACAGATTCATTTATTCGAAGCTTTTCCCATATATGCTTTCATCGGCATGAAGGGCAAATTACAATGGGACGTGTCGAATGCACAAAGACTTGAAATTGACAAAGGAATTGGCGTTGTGTCCGGCAATGAACATTCTTTTATATTCAGTGAACAACATGCACGACTGACCTTGACGGCATACGGGGAAATTAACGTTGCCACCCACATGTTTGAGCTGAAAATTGCCCGTCCGCCATCAATTGTTCTGGTCAAAGTACCAACACCTGCGGTTGAAATGAAGCTGAGCATCCCTACTGTTAGTGTAAAAACCGATTTGCTTGATACCGGATTGAAAATAGCCAGCCGCCCTATTCCACAATTCAAAAGAGATAGCCATGGATTATATGCAAAACTTCCTGAAGTGAAAGGTTTCAAAAACTCAATAGCCTTAGAACTAGGAAAGCTAAATCCGCTCGACGAATTTGTGACCAAAAAGTTTGAGGTCTGGAAACTGCTTACTGAAAAAATGAAAGAAAAAATATTAAATCACATTTACAATGGCAAAAAACACCAACAATCCCAATAGATTCATCACTGCAGTACGGCATAGACTATACCCATTCCTTTGGTTCATTGCCAGTTCTAATGAAAAAATCCTTCAGAACAGCCCAACGCAAGAACAGGATAAACATTTCGGTTATGGCATGGCCATCCTCCTGACTGCAATGGCTGCCACCGTATCGGGCTTTTTTGCTTTTTCGCTTATCATCAGGGACGATGCCGGGCTCCCCTTGAGAATTCCAGCCATGCTTGTTGCCTTCCTTTGGGGCATCATCATTCTCAACCTTGACAGAATCATGGTGGGCAGCATGAAAAAGGATATAAGCAATCGAAGAAGCAAAGAGTTACTGCCTGTTCTACCACGTATTTTGTTAGCAGCTGTCATTGCCTTGGTAATCAGCAAACCAATTGAAATCGAATTGCTGAAGGATCAAATAGTGGCAGACCAAGTAAAAAATAGAGAAAAAGAAGTGGCCTACACCGTTGCAATTATCAACGAAGAAATTTCTACCAGAACAACAAATGTTGATAGTGCGAAACAGAAAGTCGAGTCTTTAAACGAAGATAAAAGAGGTATTAAAAAAGAGGAAGGATACTTGGAGTTACATTCCCGATACAACGCTTGCATAGACAAGGAAAAAGCTCTTAGTAAAGAGAAGGAGATAGTTCAGGCATCAATAAACGGGCTAACTTCTGATGATAGATACTCATATCTTGAGGAGAAAAAGGATAGTAATGGAGTTGTTGTCAGCAGTGTAAGAAAGTTAACTAATAAGGGCAATAGCAGAAGGGGTTATCTTGTAAAACTTCGAAAGTCTAAGACTACAAAGTTGAATAAATTAAATTGTTCTTTATTAGAAAGTCAAAGGAATACATATTATGATAACCGTGCCGCAGAAATAGATACTTCTTTGTCTCGTGAAAAAAAAACAATACTGATAGGCTCTGTATGGATCAGAAATAAGGAGAAAGGAAGAGATTCAACTATAGAGAAGAATGATAAAATTTTAAAATCTGCGGATAAAGATTTCTTTGGCTTACTGGATGACTTAGGCAAATTAAAAGCAAATAATTCTAATATCAGGTGGGCAAGCTGGCTGCTCGCAAGCTTATTCTTCATTCTCGAAATAGCGCCGATTTTCGTCAAGTGGATTTCTGACCGGGGCATCTATGATGAACTTTTGGAAGCAGACGAAAACCTCATAAGAAATGAAATTCGCCAACAGGCAAGCGAGAACCAAATTCAGTTGGAGTCAACCATTGCAAATGGACAAGCATACCTCAACGCTGACTCCACGGCCAATCAGCAGTTATTGGAAAAGGTCATGGTTGCCCAAAGTGTAATTGGGCAAAAGATTGTGGAAGAGTGGCAGAACAGCGAATTGGAGAAGTTGGAAAGCAACCGTGAAGAATATCTGAAAGATCACATTCTTCAATCTTAAAATTCAGAAATATGACAGACGAAATAATTGAAAATAAAAAAGAAGGTGAAAATTCACCTGAATTATTAACAAATGATTCTATAGTTGATGCCACAGAGCCAGAGGTTGAAGAGCCAGAGGTTGATTCTGTCCCTTCAACCTCTGGTGACCAAGATTATGTTAATAATCTTATCATAGAAGGCAAAACAGAAGAAGCTTTGAAGTGGTTGGATTCCAAAGGTTATGAAGTAGCTTCTTTAATTAGTAATTATAAGGATACGAAAAAAGCGCTGAATTATACTATCAGTTTCGAAGAGTATTCCCGCAATAAAAATAAAATCCACGACAGGATTCAAGAAGTAATTAGTGAAGGACAAAAAAAACATGATGAGCAATATTTCAATTCAGACAAAGATAACTTCGATGACATACATGAGCCTGTTTTATATCAAGCCAATTCGCACCAATTACTTACAATGAACCTTGAAGAAGCTATGTTTAAGAAGGTTCTTCAAAAAAGAGTACTATTTGTGCGTTGCCAAGACAGCTCCATTTTGTTTTCCGCCAAGCAGTCCATTGTTAAATGGCATCTAAGTAGTGATGTTAAAAATGTTAAATTCTTTCAACCTACACTTGACATAAGTCAATTGGAAGAAAGACAACGTTTTGACATTGGCTACTACGAAAAAAAAATCCGGAAGCGCAATGTTCCTACTGTTGTATTTATAGAGCGCCCTCCCATTCGTTTTTTAAATGCTTTTGAAAAGACCTACCATAGAGCGGATCAGATTTGCAATCACTTGAAGTCCAATAATCTTGCCCTGATTTGCCTATTACCTTCCAGTAAATATGAACGGGAAGAGTTTGACAAACTGTACTGTTCTATAAAAACAGAAACTAAGGGGTTATTTGAGTTTTGGGAAATACCATACCTCCGCCCTTTCCTTGAGAAACATTTCGACAAAGATACTGCTACCGACTTGGCTTCAAAAGTTCTAGAAATGAGGGTAGTTGAAGAGGATATATATTCAGATGTTCAAAGCATTCCAATAACGGATTCTCTTAGCTATTTTGATTCACTTAAAGAAAAAATACAAGAGCGGGTTTCACATAAGAAAAAAGACTTGGAAAAACTACAAGAGTGCTTCGAAATAGGGGATTACTTACAAAGGGTTGTGCTTTTTACAGGAGCGTTTTTTCCTAGCGTTGCTTGGAAGGAGTTTGATTTACTCATTGGTTTTTTTCTACAAAGCGCACCTTCAGTTCCAAAAGCACGGGAAAAAGAGGGGGAAACAACTCTTCCAGAATTATCCTGGACTGAAAAGTGGAAAGCCAAAAATGTAGAGTTGATGAGTAACTGCTTATTAAAGACCATGAATAAAGATGAGGGACGAGTTATAGAATTTACCCAGCAGACGTACGGGCAACATCTGAAAGAGTTCCTATTGGAAGACTATTATCCATTCATTGAACCCTTTCTTCAGCAAGCAAGTAATTCGGGTTTTTTGTTTGGCAATTTCAGCGAGCGAATGTTGAGGAGTAACATCCAACTTATTTTAGTGGCTACCCGAAATGACCCAAATACTTATGATGAATTTTGGTTAAAGAATATCGTTGTAAATATCAAAGCAAACTTTGAAGGGCTAGACACTAGTGGTTTATCAAGAGATAGCCACTTTTCTCAAGTTATCGAGCTATATCAGCAATTTGCTGTAAAGCTCCACTACAAGCAATTATCCTTTTCTCGCTTGACTGATTTGATTAAGGAGTTATTGACTGAAAAGGATACACCTATCTTACAGAACATTGTCGAAAAATTCGTTAAAATGTTGGTAGATAGTTCTGATGCGAAAATTGATGCTCTCGACATTGTCCTTCAATTATATCAGCATCTTAAAGGGACACCTAATTTTAATGAAGATTTGGTTTTGAACAATATCAAACGGTTGATAAATGAGGGTAACTATGAACAAAAGTGGGATACCTATAAGGCACTTTTTCAAGTGTTGAATATAGATGAATTGTTCGACATAATGGAAGCTTGGCGAAACATTGACAAACAAACTGATCTGGCCCCAGTGGAAGAATATGTCTGTCGATTTTATTACGATTATAGCATGGCACAACTATTTAATGTAGAGGAGAGCCAGTACGGACAAGATCCGCCAACACTTTTTTCAGAATTAATTGGCAATATCGAACCTAGTGGTACAAGCCAAATGGTATTGCTTTTTGACCGACTATTTGACAATAGGATGGACCAAGTGATGACCAAATTTTTGGTTAAGCAACCGGAATACCTATCCCCTATCATTCAAGTACCTATTCCCTTGGAAAACACAGCGAAACCTGAAGATGCCAAAAAAGCATGGGCTAAATTACTAGCGAATTTAATTGAAGGCTGGACTTGGGTCATTTATGGGTTTCAAGAGGGAAGAATCAAATCTACAGCTACTAATGCTTGTCTCGATAATTTGCTGAAACAGGTTTTCAGCCGTGCATCAAAGACACAATCAAAAGAAATACTTGCTTGGTGGAGTCAGAAAACGATTGGTGTATATAGTGAAATCATCAGAAGCATCAACAATTCCAACTTAAAGCCCAAAGAGAAAGAGCAAGAAAAAACTGGCTTTGTACTGAGAAGGGAGCACCTTCGGCATATGCAAAAGCGAGCAATAAAAATCCATTCAACTATCCATAAATCATAATAACAGCACTATGTCAACGAAAAAATTCCAAATCCACAATCCAAACCCTACCTCTTCTGGACGTTTCGTGATTCATCAGGACAAAGAAGTGAGTGAACACAGTGCCGCTTTATTTCTGCTCGAACCTGTCCTAAGAAAAGTAGATAATGCACATCCTACACTTGCCAGCGGTGCGGTTCAAAAGGTTATTAAATTCGACCGAAGAAAAGGAAAGGTAGTCACTGGTTTTGATATTAGTTGGCTCAGGGATAGACAAGAAGACTATTACTTGGTAACCAGTGGAAGAAGTATGGAAACACCTCGCATGGGATTTCAGGTTAATTACCGGACATACGGTTATGTATGGCTACACGCAGAGTTCACCATACGCTGTTTGCCAGGATTGGAAGAAAAATTGGTAGAAACTCTTGCAAGAGACCTCAATCCTGCCTTCGTACTCGATCAACTTATCACAAAATGGGTATCCGAAGTTGTCGAAGCATCGCAACTCGACATGATAAAAAATTTAACAGGTTTCAAAGGTGTGTTCCGACAAGAAATGTCTCAGCGGGCTGCTACTATAGGTTTGGAAATGGAGGTACGATTTTTCTTGAAAAATGAAGACAAGCGGGAATCCATGGACATAGATTCGAGAGGTTTTTTCAATGTTCAACCCCGCAGTTATTCCGATTTTGTCAGACTGAGTTTTTCTGCCCGACTTCAAGTTGATGATAGGCAAGGTGGTTCCGCATCTCTTTTTCATGACCAACAAGAAAAGTTGCGTGAATTGTTGATTGACGGGATCAAAAACATCACAAGGCTTGATTTCACCTATAACCAACTTTTCAACGATCTGAATGGCAGTGTACGTGACCGTTTAATAGAGATGCTAAACGAGTGGTTGCGTCTAAAAAATACAGGAAGGGAAATTGCAGAAATTCGATTTGAAACCGATGAGGTATTTGAGCCATTTATGTTGGAGAAATTCCATATCGTTTGCCCTTTACGTGACGGCGTCGAAATCACTTTGGTCAATACCGTAACGTTAAATCTGGAAAACCCCGAGGTTTACAAGACGAAACGCATTACCGATTTACGGGAGTGGACATCGAGGATGTTGACCCGAATTGCCATTCGTGAGTTAGTTGGGGCATCATTTGCCGATATGGTTGCCGAATTGCATACTTATGAAGCCAGCATCAAACGGGAATTTGAAGTGGAAGCGCAACAAATCGGCTACGACGTACAGTATTTTTTGACTTCCAGGGAGGTTGACACAGGTACGGTTGACCGTATCGAATTTGAGTTAGATGAAGACCAATGGGAGTTTCCAACTTCTATTGATGGGGTCAACGTTAAGTTAAATGTAATAGTCAACGGCAGGATAAGAGATTTCCAATATGAGAAACTCCGGAAACACTTGCGTCCTGATGTTGACCTGACAAGTGTAATTCGCAAAGAAGTTTACCGAAAAACCCGGCATTTTCTTCACTCAACTGACCCAAATGATTTTTACACCAAGTTTGAAGGAAGTATTGCCGATGAATTAACCAATAGAATATTAAGCAAACTTGTTGAAGAATTCAACTTGGAAAGGGAAACTGATATCATTCTAAAGCGATTGGAAACCGATCTCATAGAGAGGTTGCGAAAACTCCAAACAGGATTTCATACATGCATTGTCGAGAGCAATGATAATCGCCTTATATTTGAGTCAAAGTTTTCTGTCTTAAGGATATATCCAGAGACAATGCAGCGATTTAAGTCATTGAATTATTCAAGCATAGAATCTGAAATAGGAGCCATTTCCAATATTCTGAAAGCTCATCTAAATCCAGAATTAAATCTGTATTCTATTCATATTGCTGACTTGGACGACCCAAGATTGCTAAACAAGGTCTTTGAACTATTAGAAGATTCCGCAGTAATAGTGCGAGATGAATTTGGATTGGAAATTCAAATTAGTAAGGGACTTTGGCGGCTTCCAAATGAGGACGAAAAATATAAGCAAAAAAGAAAAAAAGTAGTTGGAAAAGCAAACGAAGACCTACTTAATGAACAAATGAAGGTACGGTTGTTACAATACAAAAGCCAAGCTAAGCAGTTGGACGAAATCAACGGACAAATTGAATTGGCAACAAGCTCAGATGATCATGAACGGTTAAAAAAACTCAAAAAAGAAAAAAAACGGATAGAAGAAATAGTTTACAAAGCTGATTCATTTGGAACTTTAACTGAAAAACCTACTAAACAGCTTAAACAAGCAAAAAATGAAATGACTGAAAAACTACTTGGTAGTGGTTGGGATACTTCAACATAAGAATCTGGTTAATTTTGATTCAAGGTTTCCAAGATTGTAAGTAACTCGAAAGACATAAAAGTAAAAGTAACTTGAAGCGAAAAGGTGTCAAACAAGATTCCAGTAGAACGGCAATTTCACTAAAAGGCGTAGAAAATGCTATTGTCGATTCTGATGTGAAAGTAGATGGTAACTTTCACATCGGCAATAATTACTATGGACATGCGGAGCGATTTGTCCCACCCGTCCTCCCATTCGAAAGACCCTTACCCCATCTCACCCGCCAAATCCTCAAAAAACAAGACGCAGATGGCCTTGTTCCTTTGCTTGGAGGACAAAATGGATACGACTTGTTGGAAGAACTATCCCAACATGGCACCATCGTCCTTCTCGGTGACGCTGGCATGGGCAAATCAACCGAACTGGAATGGCTATGCCATGAGCTGAAAGATAGCGGAGATTGGATACCCATTTTCAAGTCGTTGGGCGGCAAAAAATATTTGGCAGACCTGCCTTGCATTCCAAAAGAGGTAGAAGACAAAATCGTTCTCGTCCTTGATGGCTTGGACGAATCGAACTTGCAGGAAGCCAAAACTTCCATTGAAAATTTCCGGACTGACCATACCAACGCCAAAATCCTCATCTCTTGCCGGAGCAATGCCTATTCCAACACTTTGCAAAACTTCGAGGTCTATTATCTTGGTAAGTTAGCGTACCTTCAAATCCAACAATACACACAAGAGAAGCTTGGGCATTTCAGCAAAACATTCCTGCAATATTGGAGAGACAAGCATCATTGGAACCAAAGCCAGCTTATTGACAATCCTTTTTTCTTGGTTCATATCTGCGAGTATGTCAAAGACAAGGGTGACAAAATGCCTGATTCACTGGGCGAAGTATTTGAGCACCTGATTGAAAAGACCTTTGATTCACGGCTACCTGTCCTCAGCCATTTCGGAGATGGCGATGTCTCTGACACCCGCAAAATCTATCGCCAACTGTTGGGAAAACTGGCTTTCGTGATGGAGTGTCGGGGTGATAATGTGATTTCCAATGAAGAGCTGGCACAACTTATTTCTGATAAGAATCAAAGAGACGAGTTGATAGGCAGATCCTCTCTGCTCGAATTGCAGGAAAATAATTGGCGCTTCGCCCACAACAATTTCCAGGAATACCTCGCTGCCAAAGTGTTATCTAACGCCAACAATTTCGACGCAATCAAAAAAGCCCTCAGCGCAGGGCCTGATTTCAGACACTTGAAATGGACCTGGATAAATACCCTTTCTTTCCTGATGGACTTGTGGGACAACGCCGAACCGAAGAAAAAAAATCTACTCGATTGGCTTGCCGAAAACGCCCTTGAACCGCTGATAAAAATCGGGAGCTTTGAACCAGATAAAATTCCGTCAACGGACCGAGAGCATATTTTTAAACTTGCCTTCGAAGCTTGCAAAAGCGAAGACCTTATCGTCGGTTCGCACCATTACAACTATTGGGAGATGGCGAAGTTTGGTGAAAGCCCTGAGACTATCCGGTATTTAACGGACGAACTCCGAGTTGCTAAGACACCCACCGTCAAAGGGAATGCGCTGATCTTGTTGAAAGGAATGAAAGGTCGTTTACTTATTGGAGAGACGAGGGTCTTGTTGCGGGAATTATTGCTCGAAAGTATTTATGATTATGAAGGTAACACACCTGCCAATCGGCACTATGCGGTGGAAGCATTTTCGCATTTGTTTACTGACATCAAAAAAGAAGAGGCGATAAAAATGGTGGAGATGTTTTTTGATTCCGAACATCCATTGGAAAGAACCTCTGCTTATGGTCTCATAGAAAAACAAAACCTCCAGATTCAATTTATGGAACACCTTATTAGGCGTTTCCATGAGTTGGATGATTATACTTGGAGAAAAGGAGAGATGCATTATGTCAGTGAGGATTTGCAAATGGAGAACTGCTTTGAGAAAATGGATAGCGAAGATGCATTAATTTGTTTTTTTGAAAAATATCCAGGCACAATTGAAAACAAATGGGATGGCCAAAAGAAGCCACTTAATTCGATGCTCGAAAAATTGGATAGGAAAGATGTTTCTCCAAGCGGTATAAAGCGGATATTTCAAGCGATGAAAGAACTGTTTGCCGATTGGATTGGACTGCCAACAGGAGGTGACCAGGATTTGGTCATTAAGTTTATAAGGAAGTACAATCTTGAATTTAGCTTTTTCTGCCATTGTATTGATACGGACGCAATGTGGGCAGCGCATCCTTTTTTCAGTAAAAAGGGAATAGATTATTTAGTCAAAAAATACAAGGAAGAAACCTATGACAGAAAATGGTGGGAAAATTACCAGTACTGGACAGGTGTATACAAAAAAGACCTTCTGCCATTGCTGAACTGGCGCTTGAATGAAGTCGCTGAAGAACCATTCCCTCTACCATTCATTCAACCCGCAATAAACCATGAACAACGTCGAAAAGAAAAATCAATAGAAGAAAAGTCATTTTATTTTAACATAGAGAAATTCATAAGCGTCGTTAAAGACATTTTTATTAAGTCTGAAAAAAATAGCTTTAAGAGGAAGGAGGTATTTGAAGTCAAGCGAGCGATAATCAAATCCGAAGAAGATTTTTATGATCGGTATCCAAACGCTATCATTTGGTTCATTGATGACCACCCTTTGAAAACAAAAGAAGAATTGGTTCAAATCATTCGAGAAAATTGGGATTGGATTTCTATCAACCAAGTCAAAAAATTCCTGATCAATAATCAGAGGGAAATTGAAAAAATTCCTGAGCTTGGATTAAATAAGGAAGAAATAGGTGTGGTTAAGAATTGGTGTAATATACAGATAGAGAGGATTGATTGGAATGGTACATACACCTACGCTGATGTTGCCTTTGTCTGGTTTGTCACCCATTTTCATTTTACCCAATATTCAGAAGAAACTTATTTACAAATGGTTGGCTCCGGACTGCAAAATCATGGTGTCTCTGTAAATATCATAGAGTTTTTAAAGCACTACAAACCAGAGCTGTCGTCAAAACTTAAGGAAAGGGTTTTGGAAAACATACGTTTGGAAAAAGCCCAGGGATATGAACTGCACCTTCATTTCGACTTTGTCAGAGACCACCAATTAACAGAAGCGATATACGACTTGCGCCCCTACATTGAAAAACAAGAAGATTATTCCTATAATGCATTGCGGGTATATATTTCACTTGTTGGTCACGATGATTTCTTGCTTGGATTGTTCAAGATTGTTCAACCAGACCCTAACGTCTACCTGGAACAAACCCTCCTCGACCATTTCTCCGCGCAAGGCAACGAAGCATTTGAAAAAAACCTGCTGCAAAAACTCGCTGCTTCCGCTGACTCGGAGCAGCAAATGACCTATGCCCGTTACCTGCTTCGGGAGGACAATTTAGTTGGCTTGCAATTCCTCGCAGGCTACATCGAGCGGGAGAAAAAGTCACCGTTTTCTGCACATATGGGCAATCGAGATTATCAATTTGAAAACCCGATGGGCATTCTGGTTTTGCTCCGGTTTTTCGATTATGGATATGATGCGTCCATACCACAAGATATTTTTGATAGCCTTGCAAGTATTGGAAGATACATGCTCCTGCATCTCGCTGCTTGTCAGGGCAGGCGATATTTTGAATTGGTCCGAAATGCCATTGTCGAACATTTGAATTGGCAGACCAGCTTGAACCAAGTTACCGAAAGGCAAAATGAATGGCTCGAAATTGACCGCCCGGAAGGCATAAAACAACTCCGATACCTATTGAAAGACCTCGAATTTAACCATCACCAAAAACAACAAACCACCATTGTAGAAGCAGTAAAAGTCTGGGAAAAACTGTCGTAAGCACCGATATGGTTTTCCATAAAATGCCAACTAAATTCGGCGGGGCATCAAATGTAAAGCTGGCTTTATTGCCAATGCTCCTTTTGAAAAATGTACAAGAGCATAAGGATTGTTAAGGTTTTAGTGGGTAACGATGAATCATCCGTCAATTTATCTCAGCCTTACACTTGATGCACCGCAAATAAAGAATATTCACCTCCTTTGATAGCAGCAGGTTCTGAAAAGGAATAAATCCACCCACTATGTGCAATCACCAAAATAAAAAACCTTATGTCCCAAACCTCGCCACCACCTGCACCATCCAAAACTGGTACGCTCATGCCGACACAGCCAATATGGAGTATCCAAACCTTCCGCACGACAGCAAAGGGCGTTGTATCTTTCATAGTCAGGATAGGAATTGGAAAACCGCCAACCAATGCGGGGAGCGCTTCGCCGAACTGTTCGCAGTCATGGCAGGGGACGAGCAATTGAGTGACTTAGATTTCCGGGAAGCCGTGCTGATGGGTATCGAAGTGGGAGGTGAACAGGCAGAAAGAACCCATGCCATACGGGAAAAGCACATATCCATCAGCAATCTGAACATATCGAAGCCGATACGCTTCCAAGGTGCAAGGTTTTTGGAACAATTGGTCATTTCTGAATTAGATTGTACAGAATCGGTGAATTTTGACGAAGCCGTTTTCAAAGATGGCATGACCCTGAAGCATTGCCATTTCAAAGAATTTGTGTCTTTTGGTGCTGAATGCCGATTTGAGCACAACGCCATCCTCGAAGGTTGCCAGTTTGAGCAATTTGTAAGTTTCAATGAGGCAGTTTTTATGAAACAATTCTGCATGTCGGATGTACATTGTTGGCATGTGGCCTATTTCGAGCAGATGAACCAGATAGCCGACGACCTGATTTGTCAGTTTTTCAATGTTCGGTTTGATGATTATACTTCTTTTTCCAACAGCGTGTTCAATTCTTCTGTGCAGTTCGAATATTGCCGCTTTGGGGCAGAGACGCATTTTGAAAATACGGCCTTCAGGCAACGCTTGCAATTGGTAAAGCCAGTTGTCGGGGAAAAAATCTATTTCATGGGCACCCGACCCGGTGTCAAGCTCTTTGAAAATGCTGTTGATATAGAATTGACCGAAGAGAGTTTTGGCCCTGCCGGGCAAATCATTTTCCAAAATGCCAACCTCTTCAATTCCAACCCGCCTTTTAAGGAAAAATTGCGTACACTGGAGCTGAATCATCAGGTCGAAATCCGAGAGGGGTGCCTGTTGTACCGGACTTCCATCGAGCGGGTGTTCGAATATTCGCAGTTGGGGCAATTCTTAGTGGAAGACCTTGCCCGTGTATTTGCCCGCTATTTTGAGACAAAGCATTTACGCTCCCTGAAAGTGGATGTGATGCGTGATCTGAAAACAGAAATAATAAGGGTTGTTTTTCATACCGATGAATCCATGAGCATCCCAGAATTTGAGAATTTATTACAAGATGCCCAACAGGAGATGCTGGAATTTATGGCAAGCCCACCCCAACAGCCCGGCGCACTGATGGCTGACCACTTACTGCAAATGAGCCAAGTCTGGCAACGGTTATTTGTGGCGCAATCGCTCCCGTTGCTTGAACACTTTTTTGCCAATCCGGACGAAGCCGAAATGGAAAGGATTAGGAAGCTGCTGAATCTTACGGTAAATGTTCATGTGAAAAATGCTGTGATTAACAGCCAAATCGATGCAGGAGGGAATATCGTAGTTGGTGACGCTGCCTTGACAACACAAAAACAAATCATTTCATCATCAAAATAACAAGTCTTATGCTCGAAGCTGCTAAAAAGTATGCTCTATCCCTTCTCCTCCAAAGTGAGGAAGTCAATATATTTCCGAAAGATTTTGTCTCTGCTGCCATTCGGTGGGTTAATTCCTGGTTTCTCGTGGACGACCCAGTGGCAGAAGCTATTGTCGGCCTTCCTGGCAATGAGGAAGCCAAGGCCAAAATCGTAGAAACCAAACTTCCTAAGTTGCTGGAAAACCCTAAGTTTCTCGAAGAACTGAAAATCCAATTGGGCGAACTTGAACGCCAGAAAACCCGTGTAAAAAATCTGGTTGATGGGACTTCCGAGATCGAAGCTGAAGGAAGTGTCACTGTTGGTGACAAGGGCATTGTGGAAGATGACAACTATATCCAAAAGAACATAGTGAAAGGGAAAATCAAAGCAGGACAGGATGTCAACATAGGTGATACCTACCATCAGAAAGGTGACAATTTCAGCATTGTCAACAACTATTTCCAACATTTGCCAATGGATGCTCCTGTCCCTATTGCTGCGCTTATTGGCCTTAAAAAGGAACTTCACAATCACGTCTCCAAAGGAAACATCGGCGAAGCCATTGACAAGCTTGTTGGACTGAGTGGTCAAACTAAAGATTTCCAGAACACTATCATCCAACTTTCCGGCAGGTGGGCAGAGCTTAGGCGACAAAAGAAAAAGGGCGTATTGAGTACTTCGGAAGCTAACCTTGAAAGGGCAAGGATTGATGTTGCCTTGCTGGAGTTAATAGAGGAAATTCCGGGATGAGCTTCTCAAAGTACTCTTTGCATTTTAGTCTGAATAAGCCATGGCCAAATGGACTGCAACCACATCGTTTCAAGCCTGTAGGACGAGAGGGGAGTATAAAAATATGTATTGTTACCCGGCAATCGCTTGTCCAGGGGGCATGTCCTACGGTAATGAAAATGGGGTCAGAACAGTAACACAAGCTATTGTGCGGAAAGGTTACCGTGAAAAAACAAAAATTTGTTGTTGTAAAGTGGCTAGCCAGTTGTTCCTGGCCGGCCACCAGGATGAAATCCATCTCATCAATGACGAACAGGGTATTTTAAAATATGGCTGTACTGCCTGTTTTGTAGAAGAAGGGCTGTACAAAAAAATTATGGCTGAGTTTGAGAACGAAATTTCACCAACCCCACCTGTTGACGATCCATTTTAATTCAACCCCTGACTTCGAATAAATTACGAAAATCTTTTCGCTACAAGCAATTGCCGATCATTTAGTCAACCAATGAGGTTTAAGATAGATGAAAAATGTCTTGAATTGTCAAAAAATCAGTTTCCTTTTCCATACCCCCCCCGTTATCACATATCTCAGGATGAGAAAATTGTTCTCTCCCAAAACTGACCATGACTTTCTTGTAAAGGCTTTCCTTTATAAAATAAGCTGCATGCCCATACTTTTTCAATCCATGTTCATCATTGATAAGAAAAATCTCGTCTTGGTAGTCGTCCATGAACAATTGGGATTCAGGAAAAGATACAGCTATGAATCGAGAAATTTCTTTAGCAGGTTTGAAATCTAAAATGCATTCAGGCACAAAAGACTTTCCGTTTTCAACAGGATGAACTTGGTTTGATCCTATGTTAAGGTTTGTATTGTTTTTGTCCCCCACTAAAATAAATCTTTCATTTCCCACTATGCTTTCCCCATCCCCCTATATTGATTTAGTCAACAATAATTCTAACGCGGTTTTTGAAATCAATAAAATCATTTACTTTCTCTGCCTATTATAGCATTTCAAATTGAGCTTTTACATCAATATTCCCTGGGTAATCATCTTTCACTGTACTCAATAAGGCAATAAATGTAATCTTCCCGCCACCCCCAAATTTTAGTAGCCGGATGGCTTCTGCCCATTGACCTTTCCCAGTTGTGGTCAACGGTACTAATGATAAGTCCCCGCCTGCTCGAATCCAAATTCCTTGGTCTTCTATACCACGAGGATAGAGTTTGCACATTATCTCAATCAACTGGTTTTCAGGCTTGGTCGAACCACCTTGTAGCAGATTATCCAATTGGTTTATCACCCCAAAAAGAAACGCTGACACATTTTGGGAAGCGTAAGGTTGGGAACCTTGGCCATCCATTTCGCCCTTATCATTGACAAGATCAGAAACCCCACGAAGTAGCAGACTTTTTACAGCTGGTCTAGAGCGGCAAACTGTTAGAAACCCCAAGCCCTCCATTTCTATTGCTAAGGCGTGACTTGCGTTTTGTTTTATGAACCTATGTAAATCCGATGAATAAGAAGCATCTACTTTCTCTCCAGATGCTATCGTACCCGTGAACGTTTTTATTTCAGATGCAAATTGTTTGTCAGTTAATTTGGCCGCAATCTCCTTCCACTCATTACTTTTTGAATAAGAAGTGGCAAACCTTTCAAGGTCATAGGAAGATGTACCGAATTGAGGCCTGGACTTGAAGTTTTCGGCTTCTGCTTTTCCACGTTCATAGCCTATAACATCGGAACCAATTACAATATCACCCACACAAACATCTTTTAAACCTCCGGCCACACCCACAAAAAATGTATAGCTTGGATTAAAGTACTCTAAAGCCCGCTCCGTTTCTAAGGCTGCATTGACATTGGTTTGGTCTGTCCGCCCTACAATTACCTCTAATGGTTCTTTTCCATTTAAAAGGAAACCTTTGGTATAATCAGTTTTGGTGATTGGGTGCTTAACCAAACTGATATTAGATAAGTGCTTTTCAACTGCTTCCCGCTCAACTTCAAGTGCGGTTAGAATTACTATTTTTTGATTCATATTGTATTTTTCAATTTCTTAAGTAAGTCATTAAATGGGTACTCATGAAGCATCTCTTCGAGTATTTTTTTCGCATTTGGTTTTCCACCATAGCGTACTTTGTGAATCGCTTGTTTCCACATTTCTTTGCCTGTCAAATTATAATTTAAATCAGCATTATCCCCACCAGCGGCTTCCCAAATTCCGTTTTGGTGCGGCCCTTTGGGGAACAGAACAATAGCTCTGTTTGTCAGAGCATTCCACCATTCTTCATCAGTAATCGCATTTGTTGTATAACCTCTAATTTTCAGATTTAAACGTTCCCAAAAGCCAAGTAGTTTAAAGCATTGCTGAATCATCAATTTTACGTCAGGCCGTCTGCTGATGATTGTGTCCAGATGGTTAGCTACCTTACCCCAATCGCTGTTTTGAATTTTTTGGCCAAACACCATTGATTCATTTGCATTAAATCTAATATTGTCAATCAAGTAAATGGCCTCGATTTGTCCAATCTTTGGTAATTCATCAAATAAGTTAATCTTGAACAGTGTTCCAATGCTTGCATTTTTCAGCACGGCTTGAATAATACTCGTAGTTTGAAGATGTTTAAGTAAGGGTTCTTCCAGGTCTTTTAGTAATAGTTTGCTATTTGCAACCGTTTTGATACAAGAAAGGGACGTTGCTGTCAGAAAATTATCTCTACTTTTTTGTGGTAACACATCCCATATTGCTTGCCTTTTCGGATACCCCTGTAAATCGTTGTAGGAATTACTGCTGATCTTTGTGAGAAGTTCACCATTAAAATCTTGTCCACTGTGAATATGATCCAATATGCTAAACAAAGTGTATTTTGGATCAGGAATTCCACCCCATAAAGCAGTTCCTTGTTTCACAGTCTCCAACCATATTTCCTGCCAGCCATTTTGTTCAATTTGTAAATCATCCAATAACACAGGCTTGGCTTTGATAAGTTTTCCTGAAATAAAATACAGTCGTTGGTTTCCTATTTTTATCGCAGTACTGATAAAAGTTTTTTCAGCCATTTTCTTGGCCATACCTTCAAGTACGTCTGTATGCTTTGCATCAAGATCAATCGTTAGCTGTTTCGAAATCGCTTCATGTGGAGTATGAATTTCGACCGCAAGTAAACCATGCAATTGAAGCCATTTCTTGCGGAATGCCAGTTGCAATATTTTTTTTGCAATATCCTGCTCTAATTTTGGAAGTTTCGATGCCAAGTCAATTCCGGCTGCATCTGGTAAAATAGACTCCAATTTCCCGACCAATTGGGGCTTAGTAACAAACCAATCCCAAACACATTTGGCAAAGTCTGGTTTCCAATTGGTTATGCTGTTTTTTAATTTATTTACCAAGGTTGTTGTCCACCAATTTTTCTTGCTTTTTGTAAATGCTTTCTCAATAAAGACAGCATTGGCATTCCCACTTCCTTTGAGGTATAAATTCTTGTCCAGCCAAGAATTTAAAACTACAGAGAGTTTGTTTTGGGCATTTTCAAACCCTGCCCAATCAGGGTTGTCCAGTACGTTTATTTCATTAGCGGTCGCATTGGATGCTTTCGAGACTATTTCTTTCAAGAGGTTCTCTTTTTTCAAAAAAGCAGACTTGGGACTTGGGTTATATTTAGAAACCAAATCTGCAAAGATCAGTAGCTGCTTTAAATATGCGCTTTTAGTCGAATTGAAAGCCGGGATCAGTTTTTCGAACTGAACCAAGTCGTCAATCTCTTTTATTTTAAGCTCAAATTCGGTAATTAAGGTTTGTAATTCCTGTGCTTTTTCATTGTTCCCTGCCAAAAGGTTGGCCGCTTGGGAGATAAGGTATTCTTCATCTTGAAGCTCTACTAACTTAATGTTGCTTTTTAGCCAATTTGCTTTGACTTCAAGCGGCACATAAAGAAGGTTTAATAAATTTGAATTAACCTTTTGAGGATCAAAGGCTACCCCTATTTTAATATTTGTTTTAACAGGGTTTGGAAGGTTTGGCCATACGTGGCTAATCCAATCATAGTATCCATCTTCTCCCACCCATACAATTGTATTTTCAGTATCTGTATGATCCAGTAATCCATTTATCGCATAAGCAACCCGTCCTTTATCAATTAATTTTTTTACAGGGATTGTGCTATGGTTATTTATTGTAATTAGCTGTAATTCAACTTCCTTATCGGGCGTAGCTAAATGATGCTGAAGAAGAACAGTAATATCTTGAACTTTTAAAAAATCTTTATCTTCAATTATCAGAACGTGAGAAAATACACGCCCTCTCCTTACATCTGGCGAAACATCAGGAAATGATTTAATCAGAAGAAAATATTTATCTTTTGAAAATCCCCTTATTATTGGTTTTGATAGTACTCCACTGGGAGGGCGGTCAATTAGATCAGTAGGATTACCCAGCCTTTTTGGGGTTTCTTGATTGGGGAAAGAGGACCTCAACAATGAATAGGCCCCATCAAAATCGCCATATATTGCCTGGTGAACACGTATCATAATGTAATAGCGAGTTCAATTAACCGGGTTAAATCCCTTTCTTCTGGATTATCGTCCAACACCAAATAACCGAATGATTCCGGAAGTTCGTCAAGGTATTTATCCCGTGCTCTCTTGTTATCGAGCGGAAATTCCTGTGCTGAGAGGCCAATAATTTTGTAACTGTCATGCCCCCAAACTGCGCCCACAAAATGATGAAATAGGGGCATTTTTGACAAAAGCACTTCACTTGGCAATTTCTCAGTTTGTAGTTCATCCCAACAAGTAAGCGCTATAAGCAACTTAGGGATTTCAATTTTTGATTTTATACCCGTCCCCCTTGCGTACAACAGCGCCTGCAATAATTCTATAAAGTGATACTGGTCAGATAATTTATTTCCCTCCGAAGTGTCATCTTTTTTACTATCGATTTCAGCATAACCGGTAATACTCAAATCATAACTGTGGTATAGTTCCCCTGGCCTAATAAACAGAATCCAGCGATCATTGTCTTTTGTCCTATTCCGCCAATTTTGATCATATTCCATTAGTTCGGTAATATTGCGAACCTGCTCCCCTCCATAGTCCTTGCATACAAGGTCAAACTCTTCTCCCCCTAAGCTGACAGGAATAATGGTTTCGAGATTTTCATCGGCTGCTGTTGTTTCCGTTTCTTTCCCATTTGCCAGTCTATTACAGGCATTTTCAAGACCTGTAATATTTTCAGGGGTTTTTGCCAATCTTATGCATCCTTTGTTCGCCAGAATTCGAGCATAAAGCTGTGCCTGAAAAGTGGTTTTCCCAGATTTAGGTGGACCTATTATCAATGTAGAATTATTTGCTTCCATAACTGCCTTGGTATAAAAAGAAGAAATCGGATGTGTCGCCCACTTCGGGAATTAATTTGAGCGTTTTTGGTTTGCTCAGTTCTTCCAGTAAATATTCCGTCACCGCTAGGTTGTTTTCATGGCAAAGTTTATCGGGGTCTTGTTTTGAAAAGTTACTGATTTGAATGGATTTCGAATTTGGAAAATACTGGTCAAGAGCCTCTTCGATTGCCTCTTTAATGTTTGGGCGGACCTCAGTTATCTTATCAGATTTTGACCAGACTATTATAACTGGTCTTTCTCCCAAGTTGGCTGCAAGCTGGCCGGCAAGTTGTACAATTTTTTGTTTTGTCCTGCCCCTGCCTGTGATAACAGCTTCACAGTCTATGAACAAAATAAAAGCAGAAGCGTTTTCATAAATCCATCTTGCATTTTCTGCGTTTGGATCATTAATATTACTGGCCCATTGAGTAAATACCTCCCCAGAAGAATCGGCAAACAGAATGTCGTGGAGGTGTTCTTCATTTCTGAGTGCGAGATGATAAAGACTATAATAATCGGGATTGGAAGGGGTTGGTTCTGGGAAATCAACTTTCCCATTAGGTTTGATTTTTAGGTACTTTGCCAAGGTTTCCCAAGCAATCAAACTATAACTGCCAACAAAATCCCATTGCTTGAATTTCTTTCCATTGAATAGAAGTGTATAGAGCATGCCAAGATAGGAAGTTTTACCAGCATTGGCTGCCCCAATTGTTCCAATAATGATAGGGGAAGACCGATGCGATAAAAGCTCGATCTCGCTTGGTTGCAATGCAAGACCAGACCATGGAATAGTTTTTATCTTGCTACTATTTTTATCTTTTGTAGCCGATCCTTTACCAGAACCTCGATTCATGTGAGGGCATTGCTGGTATTCCTGGCTCAGCAGTTCATCACAAAGCCCTTTGGGCGCAGTGCATTTCGGATTGGAGCACTTCTTCTGCATATTCTGCTATTTGGTTGATGCGATTTTCGCTGCCTGAATATCGTGAAACAACCATACAGCAAAGTCTGCTAAAGAAATTTTTGCCTTTTTGTCAATCCCAGTTTCGGTGAAAATATCCGGTGAGGTTATACCCGCAAGGATATTTGCAAGGGCTGTTCCAAACGGTTTACGCCCCTCTGTTTCGCTGACCAACAACCGAAGTAGCTCCTTTTCATTTTTATTCATTTTTGAAGCTTGTTCGATCAAATCGGCAAGTTCTTTCGGTGTATCAATTTGGTCGCCTTGAACATCTTTGAGTGCTTCTTTGAGTAAGAAGTCAATACTACAAGGATAAATTGGGGCAACCAAATTGGCTAAATCAGCGGCCATAGATATTGCTAATGAAACTGGTTCAAAGCTACGATATGACTTGTCAAGGCTCGGAGAAAATAATGTTTGCTTCCACCAAAGTAGCTCACTTCTTTTATTGTTGACAATGACTCCTTGAGTTAATGTTTGGGAAATTTGTTCAAAAAAAGGTTGCAGTTGTGAGAAGTACTTATCGAGTTCTTTTTGGAGTGAAGTAGGAATAGAATTCACAGCCTTAATTTGGTTCACAAAAGCGGTGTTTACTTCTTCTGTTATGCCTTTTGCTGCACGTTCGGCAAAAAACTTAGGCCAATTAAAAGTATTCTGACCTTGATGGTGTGGATTTTCGCCACCCCCAGCTTGAGTTTTCCATCCAGAATGAACAGCCGCCGCTTTTAGATGACTTGTAAGTCCTTCTTCATTTACTTTAGCAGGTTTTACAGCATCAATATTAAAATTAGCATTCGTAAAAGGAGGAATATTTGGGCTATTATTTATGCCCCAAGATACCTTGCTGCTTGCTTCAATGTCGTTTCCAATTCCGAGTAAAAATTCCCTAAGCAGAACTCCTTCATTAGAAATTTTAAGATATGAAATCACATTGCGGCTCGTATGCCAAATAATAGCGGCAAACAGTTCGTCTTTCGCCAGTTGGCTTAGGGCTTCAAGTATTACTATACGGATGTAGGTTGTTGCTTTGTCCTTGGTTTGTGTAACGCTGTTTTTGAAAGCAGGCCACTTCGCTATGATGATTTTTTCAACCTCCACTACTGCCGGGTCGTTCTCAGCAATGAAAGGGTCAATTGCCACCAATGTAAAAGGGAGGATCTTTTTCTTCTTTTTAGTTAATCTTTTGGAAACTTCAATTGCAGCTTTCTTTAGGTTAGCAACGTTTCCCTCATCGGATGTTTTGATGAATTGTTTATTGAGGTAGGCTTGAAGAAGGTTATTTGGCATATATAAATTGTTTTGTGACTTTATTCCAATCAACAATCAAACCGCCAAAGAAAAACCGTCAAAATGTCATATAATTGAAAGGTTAATTCTATAGTTGGAACAAAATGACATGGATTTGAAATGCCAAATGATCTGGAATTGTTTTTTTATTAAGCTTGAAGGAAGCATAATACCTACCCATTTTCTAATATCTATTTCTAAACTGATCTAAGTTAACTTCAATTCCAGCCACTAACTTTTTCCCGCACGGATGAGTCGCTTTTTCATGTCCATCTCAAAACACAACATCCGCTTTGGCCTGTCCGAAGCCAAACAACGGGAATGGTGAAACGGGATAAAGTGGGAGCGGCGGGAACAAACCCTAATGGTGACCACCTTCCAATGAATATCCGTGTACGTGGCCGTAACACCTATGGCTGTGAACAAATCAAGGCAGTTTATCGGGAAATGTTCTCGGTGAACCTTTGACGTCCACAACCAAAGGAGACCAAAATGACAGCCCAAAAACCAAAACCACCACAGGAGAACCAACCGCAACCTGAAACCCAACCGCCAAAGCCCAATAAACCTGACCAGTACGTCTATGCAATCGTGCCCAACGGTCGTGGGAACCGCATCGGGGCAAGGCTGGGCGTGGTGTTCAACCACAAAACGGGAGGGGGCTTCACCCTGTACCTCGATGCCGTCCCCATCCCCAAGGACGGCCAGATCGAACTGGTAGGCTATCCGCCAAAACCATAATCCTTTAAAGCCGATCCGAAAAAATATTTCGGGCTGGCTTTTTTAATTCAAACCACAGATGGAGATTGACTGATGGTCCGATTGTTTGCACAGCCCTATAACATCAATGCCACGGGCTTTTATTTCGGGACGGGAGAAGAATACGGTGAACTGGCAAACGGGTGTTTTGATACCTATGGTCTCCCGGTTGAAGAATTCGGGATACTGTTCATTGACGGGCCTGAAATTGACCAAAGACTTTTTGAGGCGTGGGGCATCTACCAGGGCAATGTCCATGATTACCTGACAGCCCTGGGTTTGCTCAGCAACCATGAAAAACTGGCGCTGATCGCTTTGGGCGAATGCGGGTACATCATTGACGGAAATACGGACACTGCCAATGTGGACATTTATTATTGCCGGGACATCAGGCAACTGGCGGAACAGTTTATTGAAGAAGGCCTGTACGGCGAAATACCCGAAAACATTTCTTCATATATCGACCATGAAAAAATAGCGAGCGACCTGCGTTCCGAATATACCGAACTGTGTGTCGGTGGACAGGCATTTGTCTACCGCTGTCCATAGTTTTTGCCGGGACGGGCAACCTTCAAATCGACTGCAAAGTTGAGGCTTATTTTTCAAAACTGTCAAGGGTATATAAACGGCCTGCCTGCGCGCTCTGGCCAGCCCGGGCCGCCCTTGACAGGGTTGAAAAATAAACTCATTGGCGGCATAAGATTTAAAGGACCCTGAAACCCTGAACCTTGCGTATAAGGGAACTCAACCCTTGTCCAATGGCCTGTCCTTCGGTCTTTCCCTGGCATGTGCATTGAAAACCTGGGACGGGGCATAGTTCCTGTGGGCATAGGCCTTGACCTCCCCGGCCACCCTGTTCCGGTCACTTTGGTCGTGCTGCCTGTCCTGTTGCCGGAGGTTTTCGATGGTCTCGCGGGGATGGATATTGGCCCTGGCCCCGAGCCGGTAATGGTTGTTCCGTACCGAACGGTTTTCCGCTTTTTTCAGGTTACGGCCCACATATTCACTTTTGATGTCCAGCACGTCCTTTAACTGCTTCCCCGTTTTGGCAACGGAGGCGTAGCGGTCGATTTTTTCAATCAATTGCTTGTGGGAATAATTGCGCTGTGGTTTGGGCCTGTCTGCACCGCTTTCTTTGTTGAAACCGGGTTTGCTGGTTTTACCGTCCAGCTTGCTTCCCTTTCCTTTCATTTTTATTGAATTTTAAACGGTTATGAAATACAATATCTGTGTCCTTTTTCTTTTTTGAGGCAGCGCCAATGACTTATTACGACTACTTGGAAGATAAAGAATACGCCGCCGAAATGGACTCTAAAGTCCGTGCGGATTATCCCCGCCATGCAGATGAGGCCCGTGCCCTGATGAACAAAATCCTGCGCCGGGCTGACAAGCAACAATGGCTCGTCTTTAACGGCGAGGCATGTGACCGAAATTTTGACCTGGGCGGACTGGCCACCACCCACAGGTATGTTTCTTCACTCCTGGAATGCCGGGACAAAGGCCAACCTGTCTCGGAGCAATACCTTGAATCCGCTGTGCGTGCCTGTCTGGGGTTGGGGTTTGCCGTTATTAAGGGCGGCCAAACGGGTTAAGGTTTTACAACAGCAGGTCACCGTCCACGGTGATTCCGGAAACAAAGACCCCGCCCTCGCCCGTGTCCGTTTGTGAGGCGGACTCTTTGATCCACAGTACCTTTTCCTCATTGAGGTGGTCGGACAGCCTGTCCAGCCCCCGTCCCTTGATTGTGACCTCCATGTCGCCCGTCCTGATCTTCAGGTCTTTGTCGGGGTCATAGATGATGACGGGCAGGTGGGCATACGGGATGCTGGTGGAGCAGCCGTTGCGGAAGAACAGCCTGAACCGCCGCACAAAACGGTTGCCCCGTTCAAGCCCGAAGTGTTCAGGTTTTTGTTCCGCACCTTTGGGTTTTCTCCAATTGGCGCTGCGTTCAGGTTTTGTCCAAGCCTGGCCCTTGAACTTTGATCGGAGGTTGTCTTGTTGGTCGCTCATAATTAAGGTCGTTTTTGGTCATATAATCATAATACCGCTGCCGTCTGCGTTTACGTTCGTAATGGCCTTTGGCAATATCGCCCGCACTGATGCGCTCCCCGCTTTTGCCCACCGCATCTTTGAGGGCATCCTTATCATCGGTATATATTTTTATGGTCTCTTTGGCACGGCTTGCGCTCGTATAGAACTGTTTGTCGTTGCTCGCCCCAAAGCTCATTGCTGATTGGGCAATGAGGACATCTTTGCAATCCTTGCCTTGCGCCGCATGGCTGGTCTGGACGTAACCGTAATTGAAATTGCCGAAATCCCTGTCCAGCGTTTTTCCGTTGGACAGTTGGATGTGCCCGTCCCCTGTAAACCCCTTGACGATCAAAGTCTGCCCGTTGTGGACGCGGGTGTCCTCCAAGGTCCTGCCGTTATGGGTGATGCGGATCATATCGCCCTTGGAGAGTTCCAGTTCATTTTTCCGGAAAACCTGATAGTGCCGGTGGGCGGAAAAAGGCAAAACCATTTTTTCCCCGCCCGTTTTGGCAATGTGGACTTTGCCGTCCTTGGTTTTTGACACCACCCCGTATTTTTGCCCGGCCCTGTAGCCCCCTTTGTAATTTTGGTGGAACTGGACAACCATTCCTGTCTCGTACATGGCGGGGTCTTTCTTTTGGGCTCCGGTCAGGGATAAACTCTTTTGGATGATAAAGGATCGCTCCACGGGGGCGGTACGCCCATGCTTTTTCATTTTCCCCCGGATGGCCCCTGTGATAAGCCGCCCTTCCGCATGGGTCGGCGAGATCACAAGGGCGCTGCGCCCTTCATCGATCGAGCGTACATAATCATCGGCGATTTTTTCATGCCTCGTTTCCGTATCCCCGATTTCAATTATGGCCCCCATCCTGTCCAGTTTGGCAAACCCTATCCTGGTCTTGCCTTCTGCCAACAGGTCAATTGCTTTCTTATATTCTGGGCGGTTCCGTTGTCTCAGGTTTTCATCGACACGGGCGATCTTGAGCTGCGCTTTTTGCTGCAACAGCCGCAGTGCGTCGCCGTGTTCTGGGCTGGAATGCTGGCGGACATCACCGGACAGGATGACCCTCGCATTTATCCTGCGCGCCGTACCGAATATATTGTTCATGGTCTTTACGCCGACCAGCGAGGCTTCATCGACCAGTATGATCTGGCCTTGTGCCCGGTTTTGGAATTCACGGTTTTTCAAAAACATTGCAACCGTATCGGCATCTTTAAATCCTTTCTGGCGCAGGACCACGCGGCTTGCGCCGCTCGATGGGGCTATCGCTATGACCCGTTTGCCGTTTTGTCCTGCCGCCTCTTTTACCTCAACGAGCAGGGTGGATTTTCCCACGCCCGCCGCACCGGACAAAATGGAAACCCGGTCTGTAGAGTTCAAAATTTCATGGATTGCCACTCGCTGTTGACCGTTCAAAAAACCTCTCTGGATTTGGTGATTCGGGTTGATGGGCTTCACGGTGTTCTTGCCCCGTGCGGCAAATTCGATCATCCTTTCCTCAGCCCGCACCATTTCCTTTGTGGTCAGGTAGGCCAGGTAACCGTCCTTGGCATAAAGGATATTTTCCCTGGTCTTCAGTTCTTTCCGAACCTGTTTGGGGGTCAGTGACCCATAGCCGAGGGTCATCGCATGGGCCAGCAGCTTTTTGACCGGGACGGCCGAATTGCGCTCCAGGCAATGTTCCAGGGCGCGGTCAATGGCCTGTTTTGGTGTTATGGGATTTGGTGAAGGGCACAGTTTCCCTTTGGCGGTCTGGATGGCCCTTAATTCTTTCGGGGTCAGGCGGTCCAGCCAGATTTTCTTCAGGCCGACATCCCCTTTGAGTTTGGATTTGTTCAACCTTGTTTTAGCACCGAAACCGCTTTTCTTTTTGGCATCTGTGATGCCGAGTTTTTGGGCGAGTTTTTCTATCTCTACCGTGCGCTTGGAAAATTTCTCTATCACCTGCCGCGAAATCCCGTTTATCTCATAACGGTCTTTCGTCCGCACAATACCGTAGCCCATCTCCTGCAAGGATTTTGACAGGTGGCTGTGGTACACCGCTTCGTAATACCCGGCCACGCTGTGGACTACAGACCCCTCCAAGGCCCTAAGTTGACTGTTATAATTGGTAACATTCGGGACGATGCAATGGCTGTGGAGCAGCGGGTCGGCGCTGTACCGCGCTTTGGGGCTGTTTTCTTCCCTCACAGGACGGGCGGTAAAATGGTCGAACCGTGCGTATAAAATATTGCCCGTTTTCTGATAGGTGTTCTTCCCGTCAATTTTGACCTGCGTGTGCATGTCGGCCTCGACCGCCGCCATCGCTTTTTTCACGGCCAGCCTGTGGGCGTTCAGGATTTCTTTATCGCCCGTCAGGGCCATCACGACCGAGACACTTTTCGGGGCGGAGAACATATATTCGATGGAGGTGCGGCGGTTTTCCGTTTCCTTGATGCTCAACCGTTCCCCGGTCCTGGGGTGTGTGTTGTGGGCAAAGGCACTGAAGTCTTTTTTGGTGACACGGTTGTCCAACCCAAATTCACCTACCAGTTTCCCGTGCCAATAGCCGGACACGGTCTTGCCTTCCCCAAAGAAATATTCATCCTTCGAAAGAGAATTCGAGTAGTATGCCACCAACCCCGAAGCATTCTTGTTTATGTGGATCCGCATCATGGCTGTTCAACCTTTTTTAACGTTCAAAATAAACCCCGCCCCTTGAGATTTACCCACAGATCAGCGCACAGGATTTTGCTGCGCGGCAATCCTTTGGACTGATCCATGGATAAATCAGGCATGCTTCATGGCAGCACAAAATTTGTCGGGGCCATCACATATTTTTTCCCTGTAAGATTTGCCCACATCACCATCAGCCGTGCGCCCGGTCCTGCTGCATGGGGAGCAACCAAGCGCACGTGTGATGTGGACAAATCAATCGGACATCGTTCATGAAAAAATCGGTAAACCGTCATATATTCAAATAGTCCTTTTCTGTTCAGGTCGGGGGGTTCAAATGCCCATGTCGGCCCGGTTGATTTAATTAAAAATTGGGGGCCGCCACAAAGGGCCAGAAGAAACAACTGGAAACAAAACCACAAATGACCCTCAAATGCGTGGAAACCAAAACAGGGGGAACAAGCCCAAAACTTAGGGGCAACCGCCGAAAACCGGAAGGCAGAATACAAGGCCCAAACAAAATGCGAGAAAGACCAACAACAGGCGCAAGAACGGTGCAGCCGGACCACCAAGACCCATGGTAAAAAAGGTCGCAGCAGAGAGTAAAAAAATCGTTACAGACATCACGTTCAACATGCCCTTGAACCCTGTTTTTTGATACGCCCATACCCCTTCATTGGGCGATGGAAAATTTCATGACCGCATCAAGGCCTTCCTGAACAAACAGGCAGGCAGCCGCTATTATCAGAAATAACCCAAGGGTAAAATCAACCCCCGTGCTGACCAGAACATAGCCCGTAATCCCAACCAATAATGGTTCGACCAACCGCTGAACGACATGTTCGGGCATCTTTAAATATTTGAAAACCAAGTGGTAGAGAAGGGAACTTCCCCGTCCTGTGGGGGAAGCTGGTTCGCCCCATCCCCGGTACACCCGCACCAAATGGACAGAGGACAGCAGCCCATGGCCCATCCAAAAAACCATCAAATATCCGGACCGTATTTCAACAAAAACGGCTTGGCCCAATTCTTCCCCATCCATGAAAAATGGCACGATGGGCGCAACCAAGGGAAAGAACGTCGCCAATGCACCGATCAAATAATCGGTGTTAAAGGCCATCATCATCAACATGGACATTAGCGTGATCGTAACGCCGATTGTCCGCCGCCCGTGGTTGTACCTCAAGCACATCCTCAAGGGCGAAATGAACATCTCCATTTTGAGGTTCACGAGTGCCATAAAGAAAAGCCAGACCGCCTTTTTTTCACCGAGGAAAACATGCCGCCAGAAGTCCGGGCTGACGATGGCCTTGATGATATCGGGGTCGGAAAACTTGGGGACAAAACTGGGTTTTGTAATGCGTTCATTATTTCGGTTTATCATTTGAAAATGGATTTATTTTTTTGAAAAATTGATCTGCCCCGCCCACGCTGATCGAATTCCACCTCACGGAAAGGTTCACCTGTTTTCCATTTTTTCCCACGGACGACCATGATGGTCTCGACCTTGAAGCCGTTCAGTCCACCACCTGATTTCAGGATCGTGAAATGCTCCGGCGGGACGATAAAATGTAAATGTTCACTTGTGGAATGGGAGGCCCGGTCATCCGTGTTGATGGATGCGGATTTGGTTTTGATGAACGTCTTTCCGATCAGTTCAGAGGCATACTTGTTCGTATCGTGGCAGATGTTCCCGCAAAATACCTGGGTGCCCAGGTTGGTCAAAAGGACTTTGGTCTTGGCATCGGCATTGGTCTTTCCCATTGATACTTTTATGGAATTGATGGATTGGGTTATGTACACCGCCACCGTCATCGTGGAGCGGCACGAGGACTGGAATTTTTCATCGCTCTGCGGCGATACGGTCAAATGGTACTCGTCCATCCACAACAGGCAGGGCCTGGGGCTTTCCTCATTTCCGATCACACGCCGCTCAACGCACAACTGGAACAGCTTCTTCATGGTCCCGGCAGCATAGACAGCCGATATGCCGTACTCTTTTAGGGGGACGTCCAATATGATCAATTTCCCCTCTTGGAAACATTTTTCGGGACGCACTTCTTCACTCATTTCCGATGAAAAATGGCTTTTTAAAATCCCGGTCAAAAACGGCTCGAACAGCCCCATTGCCGAGGCTGTGATAATGGCCTTTGTGCGTTCCGAAACCTTGTAAAAGGTCTTGAAAAAATAATCCCCCACAAGCTGCATCACATCCATTTCGGATGGGCTTAGGCCTTCCCTCGAATTCGCTTTTTCAAAGCAGTGCAGGAAAAAGTTTTCGTTGCACCAAGCTTTGTATTCCTGGACAGCGTTTTCGTCCCCTTGCCCGATCCCCGCCCACAACGTAGCGTACCGCTCCACTTCGGCCTCGCCGAACGCATCAACCAGGATCCTGCGCATGTTCAATACCGTTACGGGGATCCCGGCAAGCACCAGCAACATCATGAGGCGCGTAAGATTTCTGCGTAGCTCTTTGTCCCAGAACCTGTCATTTTCCCCGCCGGACCCGCCGCCCGACTGGTAATTTTCCCCCAGCACAAAAATCTCCATGAGCAGGTCGAGTGCCTGGTTGTATTCCACCTCATTGCCCTGCCCTTTACGGAACAGTTCATGTTCGAGCGCATTCACCATATAAGGGTTTTCGGCATTGATAATGACCAGGTCACCTGCCCGTCCGGCGGCACGGATTGCCTTTTCAATGCGGATTTTTTCGTCCTGTTTGACACAGAGGAACAGGCCGCCGGGTTTCTCATCAGCTTGTAAAATATCGTTCAAAACCCATGCACCGGGCCCGGAGGTCTTTCCTGACCCTGCGTTCCCGGCGATAAAAACCCCATGGAACAGTTCCGCCAATGTAAGGTGTTCTCTGGGCTTGCAGGGCAGGCGGACAACAGGCTTTGAGAGGATGTCCTTCTTCTTTTTAAAAAATTTTGTTACGACCATTTTTCAAGAATTTAAAAGTGAGAAAATAGTAATCCATACCGTTACAGGCGCAATCCCGGCGGTTCAAAATCTTGATCCGCCGCTTTGAGCAAGTAGGGGTCAGGGGTTTTAGGGGCCGTATTTTGATTGTTATATGCCCAAAAAATCCGGCACTATTTTACCGACCAACCGGATCAACGGCTGTGATATGCCCAGGATGTATTCCGGGGCAACCAGCAACCCCATAACATAGGCAGCACCAATGGCAACCAGTATGTTCTTGCTCATTTTCCTCAACTGCTCGGAAAACTTTGAGATGAAGGCCAGCACTGCATTCAGCACAAAGTAGCACAGCAGCAGGGCCAGGACGGCAACCGCCGCCAGCTTGACAATGAAAATAAGTTCCATAAACCATTGTTGTTTTTCTGCCGTCTTTGTAACGGCAGTGGTCAGTTGGTCAATGTCTTTTGCATCCGGTATTCCTCGAACTCCAGGCCGCCCCACACGACAGTTTCCTTGCGGACGGCATGGAAGGAAAACAGTTCGTAGAACCCCTTGAAAAAACGGTTACTGCTCAATTGCACGGTCCGTACCCCGGAGGATTTTAATTGCCCGAGCAGGTACAAGAGCAGAATAGTCCCGTACCCCCGGTGTTGATAATGGGGATGAAAATAGAACGCCTTGATCTCTTTACAGGCACCGTCAAACTGTACCGTGCCACATGTTTCACCGCCCGCCTGCAACAGGTATATCAACCTGTTTTTATTGAAAAACCGTTCAATGGCGTCCGTTGTATATGCCCCTTTCCATACCCCTATTTCTTCGGCGCTGTAATTCTGCCCATGCGTGGTTTCGATACACGTCCTGATGATGGTGCTCATATCTTCTGCATCACGGGTGCAGGCTTCCCGGATGGCCAGGCAAGGGTTTGGTCTGTATTTCATCTTATCTGGTTTAGATCTGTTGTCTGGTCAACAAGATGGGGGTCCACCATAAAAGCAGGTGCGCCCCCAGCCGATCGCTCAGGCATTTTGTGGAATGTTTTCGGAACTGCCCTTGTCTATATCCTGCTTGGGACTTTCTCCATTTTCTGAAAACCCAAGGCCGTTTTCCAGTTCAACCGGATCCAGATAGCCATCACAGGCCAAAGACCTGTGTTCAAAGCGGTACAGGGCATCTTTTAACTCTTTGGACACCATGATTTTTTCACCTTCGGCGAATGCCCGTTCATAGCTTGCCACCGCCCACTGTGTTTGCGCATGGCATATGGGCTTGTTTTTCCCATAGGTGGATTTGTATTTCCGTATGCGGGAGGATGTAGAAACCCACTGGATGAAAAACGCCAGGTAAAACCCGGTCAGGATTTCCAGCCCGACAAGGATGGACGGCAACCACAGGTCAACCCAAGTGTACTGCCCATCGGGGTTTATTTCTTGCAGGGCCCCGATCCTTATATAAGAAAGGGCCAGTACAAAAAGGACAACAGAGAAGGCTGCCATAAGGCCGGTCTTGAAATGCCTGTTGGCTTCCCGTGCAACCTTTGCCTCCGCAATGGATGGTATCTCACCGTGGTACACCAAGCGCCCGACCATAAATTGACGGATTTTCCCGCTGATCTTGGACGCCATGAGATGGCTTGCCGCCAGGCCCCAAAAAATGACTATCGCAGCAATTACGAATACCAGTATTTTGCTGTCGGAATTTTTATGGACAATGTCTTCATAAATGTCATATGAAAACATGACCTCGCCGCCCATGACACATAAACAGCACCCCAAAAGGATTGCCACAAAGACCTTGAACATAATATCAAAGTGGAAGAAGGCAAAAGCCTCCTTGAGCAGGTCCCATTCTTCTTTGGCCGCCTTTCCTGTCCTGGCGGCCAGACTTGCCTGTTCAGCACAGTATTGGGCATCCTGCCCATAGGTTTTTTTATTGTTCTGTTTCATTATTATTAGGTTTTAACGCGTAAAGAAAATTATCGACAAAAGACCGTGGGGACCCGTAAAGAACAACGTCCAGGTTTTTGACCAGGCCCTTGTCCTTTATCCCGCTTGCACGGAAGGCAACCCCTTCAAAACGGCTTTTTTCAAGGGGCGGGAGGTTTTTATGGCCGCCCACATCATGGAAACCGTCACTGTGCAGGAACAGGGTCTTTTGAAAACGGGCATATCGGGGCTCGTCCAATATCTGTTCTGCCCGGTCAAGAAACCCGCCTATGTCAGTGTTCATTTCAGGCTTTCTTTTGTAGATTTTGGCCACATAATCCTGTATGAACTGCTCAACGGCCTTCTGGTTCTGCCCGGTGTCCCTTTGCCGTCTGATGGCCTGTTGTTTCCGCTTGGACAAAGGGTCTTCCGGGTTCACCGTTTGAGGGGGCTTTAACTCGCATTTCAGAAAAGGTTTGACATCAGGGTTGCCGATGGGCCCGATATAAATTGCCGCTTCCATCCCGGCCTCTAAAAGTTGAAGGCATAATCGGCGCAGTTCATCCGGGTGGAGCCGTTCATGTTGCTTGAATGTGCCACTGACATCCTCACCGAAGACGATAAGCTGTGGTACGGCAATGGTTTTCCGGACAGGCAGGTCCGGTGTCCCGCAGGCCGTGGCGGCCATGAGAAAAAACAGTATTGCCGGATAAGTTAGAAGTTTCATTTTTTATTATTTTTTATGTTAGAAAATGGATCGGTAAAACCGTCCTGGTTCAGTGCAGTGCCTGGATCATCAAAGCAAAATCCGTCTGGCCGGGCGACAGGAACAAGGTGTTGAGGTACTGGTACATCAATATGTTAATGGGGATGGCAAGCAGCAGTCCGGCCAGGACAATCATCCGGGCGCTTTTGCCCCCGCTTTTGAAAAGGTCAAACCCAAGCCACATACAGGCAAGCCCGATGGGTATCCAGAACAGGAAACTTGTAAAGCGGATAATCTTGGCTGTCACCGAAAAATATGGTGCGTATTCTTTCAGGGCATGGCGGAAACCGTGTACCCGTCCCATCCCCTCATATAGGTCCTGCGTGTCCGGCAGGCCAAAGCGGTCCATGGCCTGGCGGCCCAAAGTTGTCGATTGGACATGTTCCAAAAACGGGAGGATATGTTTTTCGACCGCCACCGCCGCATCCGCCGCAGGGCGTGAGAGATCATCCGCAATGCTTATCATGTCCTTGCCGACCTCGAACAAGGTGTCCTGAAGTTTGGCCATGAACAGGTTCGCCCCTATGGTGAACAGGATAAGAACCCGCGCCAAACGCTTCGCCCAGATACTGCCGGGATAGAAGAATTTCATAGGTTTGGATTTAGACAGGCATATAGTTCCCCCTGCCCTGACGTGCTCATTTGCAGCAAAGCCGCGTTAGCTATGGACTCGTTGCAGTAGCTTGAAAAGCAAGGGTTAATGCCAAGTAAAAGTGAATGGGAAGCTGAAAAAGGCAAGTGAAAAGAGGTAAGAAGTGTCTGGGATTCCGCCCTACGATTCCATTAACTAATCCGGTTTCCTTTAAGTTGTTTTGGTTTTAATTATTCCGCACCTTTGCAGGTGTCTGGGATTCCGTTCTTTAGCGGTTTCCTGAAATATCCTCCCCATTACCGTGGGGGGGATTGTTTTTCAGGATATTCAAAAACCAACTTTAACAAAACTAAGGGGATTGGCAGTTAAAATTGTTGCAACGGACTTGCAATTGCATTTGCAAGTGATTTGCAAGCGGTTCGCAAGGAAAAACAATTTTCATTTTTTACCCTTATCCAATTGGGAGTGAGTGGTTTTTTCAAAAAATCTTATCGCTATGGATAGATTAGACCCTTTCTGGCAAAGTATTGCAACTGACATCATGGACAAATTCCATACAGACCATCCTAGTGGATGGCCAGAAGAGGAAGTTACGGATTTTGTTTTATTGATGGATGGGAAATTGAAAAAAATAATTCTTGGTGACAGGGGGAAAGCCGCAAAGTGCGGGGTCCGCTTCCACAAAGGAAGGCTAATGACAAGGGAATGGGTTTTTAATATCCATACAACAACTTGGCGCAGTTATTTTAAACCAAATTATTCCCGAAAAAGTGCCGGACGTTCTACCAATAGAAATTGTTTTGCCATTTTTTTTGGGTATAAATCTGCCATAGACTATAAAAAGCAGAAGCGTATCCCCACAAGTGAAATAAAAAGTTTCGACCGGCAATTGAAATATATCGGAAAATCCTACAACCGCTTAATTGGAAGAAAATCTGAAGTTTTAGAACTCATGGCTGCGCTACAAAGCAATGATGGTAAGTGGATCATTGGGATCGACGGTATGGGTGGAATTGGCAAAACAGCATTGGCCCAAGAAGTGGCACAACTATGCCTCACTGAAAATTTATTTGAAAAGGTAATTTGGGTTTCAGCGGCAAAGCCTTTTATTTTTCAGGAGGCCCAATCGGCACACACCAAAATAACCATTGAAAATGTACTTAATACAATTATGTTGGAAATCGCTCCCATTAAAATGGCTGACCCTCACCTGAAAGATAAATTGGAACATGTAAAAACCTTATTGCACAACTATAATATTTTATTGGTCCTCGATAACCTGGACACAGCAATAGAGAACCAGAACAAAATTATTGAAACTTTTCTGACACTTCTTAGGGACAGTCCCAGCAAGGCTGTTTTTACCAGCCGGAAAAGATTTAAATTTGGGGTGTACCATGTATCGCTTGTTGGACTGGATCAAAGGAACAAGCACCAAAATTATGATAGTTGCATAGAGTTCATCCATCAAGAAGGAAGGGACAAAAACAGGATGCACATATTAGATTCGGATATTGGGGCTTTGAACAAGATTGCACAACAAACCGGGGGGTCCCCGAAGGCCATGCAATTGGTCATTGGCCAATTGGGGCATAGGGAACTGGGATTCGTATTGGGCAAGCTGAAAAATGTTTCAATCCCCCAAAAAAAAATGTACGGGAACGAATATATTCAGTTTTACCAATCAATTTTCTTCTCGTCTTTTGAGTTACTTTCAAAAGATGTGGTCCCCCTGCTTCTCTTAATGGCCCATTTTGTCCCCAACCTTGGAAGCTCTCCCCAAAACATACAAAATATATTCCACAGCTATTCCAAACAAAACAGTGGCAATAAAATTGATTTTGAACAGAGCATAGATGAATTGTGGGAAATGGCCTTTTTGGAGAAAAAATTACAGTCGATTGAGAAAGTAAAATATTACTTGCACCCACTTACCCAAAATTTTATAAAATCCGATATTGTAAATTTGGCCAATTAGTTATATTGACATGCTCACAACTAAAGAATACCAACAAATTTTTGCAGATACAGGTGATTTCTTTATCAGGTTTTCACTGGATGAGGCAAAGAAACATGCCAACGACTATAAGCTCCTCGAAGAAGAATATCAAAATATTGAAACTGCAATCTTAAATATTACAGGTTCAAAACAAACGAACAACCTTGATGTTTCCACAAAAAACCTATATCTCTTGGAATTTGTAATTGCACTAAGCGATTATTGGATTTCAAGAGGGGGGAACCATTGGGATGACCTCGGTTACTTTGCTGGGCTGTTCCAAAAAGATAAGGACCAAAAACAAAATGAAAAATTATTGCCAAAATTGTTTGAGAAACAGAGCAGGCTCCTTTTTCGCCAAGGGGAATACAATATGGCCAATAAACTTTTGGAGAAAGGGATTAAATTAGCTGTTTCTGGAAATGATAAATCAACACAGGCCCACCTTCTATATTTGCAGGGAGCCATGGCCCGGAGATTGCATAATTACGATGAATCGCGCAGGTATTGTAATGAAAGCCTTGATTTGATGCGTATTGTATCAGACCCTTATGGGGAAGCCATCGCATTATATAATTTGGGTGCTGTCGAAGATGAAGATAAAAAAACATTGGATTTGAAAAAAGCTGAATCATATTTCAATAAAAGTTTGAAATTGTTTCAAAAGCTGGATAAAAAAGAACGGGCTGCAAGGACTAAGATAAGGGTTGCTAAGATTCTGCACCTGCAAGGTAAAAACTCAGAAGCCTTGAATTTATTGGTTCAGGTCGACCCTATAATAGCTAAGGAAGAATATCCAAGAACCTATACCCATCTCCGGCTCATCCATGCAAAGGCAAAACTTGGGCTCAATGAAGTTGAAGCGGCTTTGGATGTTGCGTATGGGGCATTGGGCTTTTCCAAGTCCAATAATCTTCAAATAGAATCTCAAGACCTAAAACAACTTATTATTACTTGCCAGTCCAAACTAAAAAACAGGACAAATTGAACCTATCCCAACAATTCACTTCCGCATTTATTAATTTCTACATCTGGAAACTGTCATCCTGGTTTTCGTAGGCAATAAACCCTTCTTGTTCAAAACTCAGTTTATCAAGAAATTCGTCGGCTTCGCCAAAATTTAGAGGGATATTGTCAATTTTTGAACAATCAATGGCGGCCAGGTCAGGGTCCCACTCATTCTCCACTAAAATATTGTAATTTTGGATCAAGGCCTTAATTTCTATTTTGTGATGTTTACGCGTCAAAAACAAAAACTTCAACAACCTGGAAAAATTTTCATCTCGTGCCTCTTCAAATTCGTTTTTAATACTATTATTTGACATTTAAAATAATGTTGTTTTATGAACATTTATTGCTTTCAATCCTATCAGCGGATTGTTTAGCAAAAATAAAGCTAAAAGTCAATTCCCGGTTTTGCCCCTGATTTATGACCTCAGAAATGATAAATGGTCACTGATGGTTAAGTCCCTGGTTCAATCAGGAATACAGCTACGAATGTATCATTATCAAAGGGGAAATGACTGTTTTTTATCCTATATTACAGTATTGCAGCATAGACAATTACCTTTCAACTATAGATGATTCAATTTTCATTCTTGGAAATTAATCGTGTTTACCCTTTCTTAATACATTTCCCGTTATAATACAGCCATATATTAAAGGTGTGGAGGATTGTATTGTGGCGGAAGACGGGCCGACTGACAAGGGTTTGGTGGACACATTTAAACTTGCCGCCGAAGCGGATATTCAGAACAAAGAAGTAGCGGCTTTGATGGGGGAGGTTGATGAGGAAAGCCCCGGTACCTTGCCCGGTGGATTGATCAGCAGACTTGGGCTGACCGAATCCAAGCTGGCTTATTCAATGGAGGAAAAGCGCAAAAAAGGTTTCAGGGACTGGCTTTTTCGGGAAGCCGTCCGGCGGTCCCTCGAACAGATCAATAGGATCATTGGCGAACTTCAAAAACGGATCGAAGAACTGCTGGAGCGTATGGCGGAGACGGAGGAACGCTTGTCAAAGCTGGATGAGCAGTACGAAATCCTTGAAGCGGAACTGGAATATTTTCAGGAACAGGGGCTGTTTGATTGTGATAAAAACGGGTGCTTGAGAAGTTCCAGGGCCGAAACAATCTTGACTGATTGGGAACAAACAACCGGACTGAAAATTGACCGCAGCGACCCGGCCTCTTACGAAACCATACTGAACATTCTGGTCGGTATTGAACAGCGCCGGATTGCGCTCAGGCATGGCATGAAAAACGATGCCGCCGAATATGAACGCCGTAAACAGCAGTTGGATGAGGCTTTACAAATCCGTGATGACCTGCGAAGTGGCGACCGTGTTCAAAATCAAAAAGCCCTTGTGCGGTTTGATGGTTTTTATAGTGATTTTGAAAATGGCTCCGATAATTCTGTCCCCAATAAAATTGGAGTTGCCCTTGAAAATGACCATTTAGCGGAGGAGGCTTTTGATAAACTTTCTGAAAATCTTGCAGATGGTCTGTCATTTGGGTTTCCACCGATCAAAGAAAACTTTGCCCAAGCCGTTTCGGAGCATGGGACACCACCCGATAAGGGCGTGACAAAAACGGATACCTTCAAAAGTCCAATACCGGCAGTGAATCCAAAAAGTTAGACAATGGGGGAACGGCATTGTAAACGTTCAGTTTTTCTTGTTTTGACCGGCGTTCAGTTTTGGCAAAATATTGTCCTGATAAGCATCCCGCACGAGATTATAAACTTCCCACATTGTTACCGTGTCGGGTCTGGCCCTTTTGATAACAGCATAAGCGGTTCCGTCCGACACAATACCAATGACAGGCCCTATTTCTCCCGGTTTCAAGTCACATAGTATTACCCCTAAACGGTCAAACCCCCTGTGGACTATGGCTTTCAACTGCCCTTTGGTTTTATCTATAAGTTCCTCATTTCCACCTCTAATAAGGACGACCACAACATGGTTCCGTGAATTTTTAATGGCAGCGACACTGGCCAATACCGGGTTATCTCCCCTCATGTCAACGGTACGGATAGTGATTTCATCCAGGCTTTGGGCAAAACTGTTGTGCGGCAGGGCCAACAGTATGGTAAACAGAAGAACAGGTTTAAGCCAACGGGCAGGTATTGCCGGATGCTTTTGTTGTTGTTCGGGACGGGATGGGATACTTGGACACATAGGCAATTGTTTATGTGTCCGAAAATTATATATAGTATGCCACGGGCCTGTTTTATGGGAACGGGACCGGGGGCAATGATGGGGTCAATTGCCTATATGACCGGATGAATTCAATGAGAATTTGAAATATTGGTGCAAAAAAGTCTTAAAATTGGTTTAATTGAGTCATTTCCCTTGCCTATTTGGCAGAGAATATATAATACTGGGACAGTTAATTCCGTGCCTCCCGGCCACCAGGTTTATTATGACATACACAACAGATTATTCACTTTTTGACAGGCACGGGCAGCGCAAATACTTGAACAGTCGGGAAAGGAACAGTTTCTATACCAGTACAGGACAGTTTCCCTTGGAGATCAAACTGTTCTGCCTGATGGTCTATTTCACCGGGGCCCGGATAAGCGAGATTGCTGACCTAAAGGTGCCGGGCATAGATTTTTCCAACAGGACGGTCATCATCCAAACGTTGAAAAGGCGGAAAAAAGGTGTTTACAGGCAGGTGCCGCTCCCGGATTTCCTACTGGATGAACTGAAAGCATACATAGGCAAAAGGGCAGTGCACCCCGTATATGGCAAGGAGCGGTTGTGGTTCTTTTCGACCCGCACAGCTTCCCGTCATATCAAGGCCGTCATGCAAAAGGCCGGTATAGAAGGCCACAGGGCCTCTGCCCGTGGGCTACGGCATGGTTTCGCTGTCCAGGCCGTTATGAAAGTGCCCATCACCCAGGTACAGGTATGGCTGGGGCATGCCTATCTGCAGACAACTTCAATATATGTCCGGGTGAGCGGTACGGAAGAGCGGGAACTGGCCGAAAAATTATGGGCATCAGGGTAGGACGGGTCATGGGCGGCTGTCATATAGAAAGGGGAAAGCGGATGAAAACAGGTGATGAAAAGCGTATTGACCTGGAAATCGGACAGCGTTTGCTGGTGCTCCGGCGAATGCGCAAACTTAGCCAGGAAGACCTTGCCGACCAGATCGGCATTTCCTACCAACAGGTCCAGAAATACGAAAAGGGCATGAACCGGATCGCTGCCAGCCGTCTCTATACATTTTCACGCATACTGGACATTTCCCCACTTTACTTTTTCGATAACCTGTGCGGTTGCAAAGGGCCCGGATATTATACCAATGTTGAAGGTTTGCCGGAATAAGGCTGGGCGGCAAAAAGATATTGGAAAATATAAAAGGAATTGCCCCCCTTCATCAATAACCGGCACTGCAAGGATATATGCCCTTTGGCCGTACAGGCCGCACCCCGCCTGTCCGTCCGCCAGGCCAGTGCAGCCAACCCGCACCAGCCGCAAGCCAGCGCACATAGCATTCCGCCATTGCCGCTGGTTAAAAAACCGGCCCGCCAATTCCTGAAACCAATGGTACACCGTGAACTGTTCCAGGTTTCAGGTCAGGTCTTTTTGCAGTAATGACGGGGAGTAAATCCAGGTCTTGTCACAGGGTTCCCAATTGCAATTTTTTGTAAAATGAAAGGGGAAGGCAACTTGCCCTGGCCAAAGACATGCAGGGCCAAAATATCACCGCTAGACCACCGGAGTGCGGGACATTGGACAGCCACGGGAGGCATCCGCTCTGGGACATGGATGCTTGCCGCATCCCCTTTAAAATTTAAAACTTGCTTTTTTTGGCAGAGCGGGTTACTATAGGGACATAGATTGCCATTAGGCACATTCCCCCTTTTCGGAGGGGGAGAACACAAAGCCCCCCCGGGGGGGCTTTCCTACTTTCAGATCGTGTTTTTGAATGCTGTTTTTATCGCCCCGAACTGCTTCGGGGTCACTTTGCCCATTTGGTTTGAAAGCCTGCGGCTGGAAAAGGTACGCCCTTGGCTCAACAGGACACTACCGCTTTTTCCCTTGAAATCCATGGCAAAATAGTAGGGGTTGTTGTTTTTGGTGGCCGATCCCAACGGGAGGCCAAAGAATGTATGGCGGTTGTGCTTGTCCAATACCAGGACAGGCCGCCAGAACTTTTCGCCTTTACCGAAAACTTCATACCCTATGTTCAGGCCGATGCTGCACCACCAAATTTCCCGTTCCCTGAATGTTGGCAACCTGGTAGAACTGTCCAGTTCAATTTTGATGCCGTGCCATGTTTGAAAATCTTTGCCCATCTGGTGAGCATGGCATAGAACGGAAGGAATATAAAGTTACGGTCTGCATCATTTTGGATTAAAATATTCAGTCACTTGCCTTTTTACCCGAAAATTGATGGTCCATCACAATCAATAACTCCATTTAATCCCCTTGGAAAAGGCCAAATGACACCAGATAGACCCAGGACCTGCTTGCAAATGGCTTGCAAATTTTCCCCAAATAAAAAAGAGCTACGATTATTTTTCGTAACCCTTTGATTGTCAGTGCCGAAAGGGGGAGTCGAACCCCCACGCCCTCGCGGACACACGCCCCTGAAACGTGCGCGTCTACCAATTCCGCCATTTCGGCTAAAACTATTCTAAAGTATAAAGGCAAAAGTATAAAGTGATCACATGAATACTTTTTACTTTTGCCTTTATACTTTATTCTTTAATCAGTACCGAAGAGGGGAATCGAACCCCTACTCCCTTGCGGGAACTGGATTTTGAATCCAGCGCGTCTACCAGTTCCGCCACTTCGGCTAAAAAATCGTGAGTAATGATTGCTGTTATTTACAAACAATACTTAACTCATTGAAATCAAGGATGTTATACGAAAAAAATAATAGTGGGTATCCTTGAATGCTCAGGCTTCCTGTGAAGCGGCTGCAAATTTATTCAAATTTTCCTGAATTCTCCAAAGGTATTTTTTCTTCAGGTAAAATTCTTTGATTTTTTTTAACCCTTCTTCTCTTTCAGGATCATCGGGATAGGAAATCAAGATGGGGTTTATTTCCTCAAACAGCCCCTTTTCAAGTCGTTCTACATTTTTTTCTGTTTGATGGAAAATAGTTTGGTTAAAATCAAATTCCAAATCCATCAAAACTTCATTGATGTCCATCATTTCCATTAAAAAATCCTGGGGTATTTCATTTTTGCCTTCTCCTTTCAAAACCCCTTTTTGAATTAAGATGTATTCCATCCGAGTATCAAAATTCGAGAGGGTTCGGTATGCCCTATTGTTCAACGTCGCCAATTCCAAAACTTCGGTTTGCTTTTCCTCAGTTTCAAGTGTAAAAAAGTCGGGGTGGTACTTTTTACTGTTTGATAAAAAGCGTTTCTTCAAATCTGTTTCGTCCAAATAAAAAGAAACAGGTATTTCGAAAAATTCAAAATAGTTCATCAATCACAAATTCATTAAAATTGCCTCGATATATCAAGCCCAAGTGCAAATACCATCAGCGCAATCAAAAGGATAAAACCAGCCATTGTTGAATATTCAAGTACTTTATCACTGGGTTTTCTACCTGTCAGGACTTCCCAGAGCAGGAACATCACATGCCCACCATCAAGGGCCGGGATGGGCAACAAATTTATGAAACCAAGTATCAGTGAAAGAAAAGCGGTCATTTGCCAGAAGCGATGCCAATCCCAGGTGCTTGAAAACATCGCACCAATGGTAATGAAGCTTCCAAGGCTATCGGATGCTTTTATTTTTCCGCGGAACATTTGGCCAAAAGCACTTATTTGACTGCCCAGGAAATCAACACCTTCATGAAGGCCTGCAGGGATGGCTTCCTCCAATGAGTATTCTTGATGGCCAAACTCAAAATAATGAGCCAACCCGTAAGGCCCCGCTCCTATCATACCTTCATCATTGACTAAGACATCCATTTGCAGCGTATCCAAAGTATTTGAACCATCATCTTTTCGCAACACGGTTACCTGGACTTCTTTGTTTTTAAAATCTCCTTCTTTCATCAAGTCATAAAACTCGTCGAAATATTGAGTTGATTGTCCATTTAATGCGATTACTTTGTCTCCCTCTTTCATTCCTGCAACTTCTGCAGGGGCATCTTGACACTCTTTCCAAAACAGTTTTCCGGTACATGTTTTTCCAAAACCACCAATATCAAAAGGGACCCTTGGGGTTATCAAACTAAACCCTTTGTTTTCATATTTGGAAAGTGCTTCAGCCACTTCTTCTGACACCTCCAAGGTTACTTTCTGGCCGTTTCTTTCTACTTCTATTGTCCGGACTTCATTGATAATGATTTCCATCTTGATGGTGCCCGAATTGAATTCCTCCATTTCAAAATCCCCGACAGCAATTAATTTATCGCCTTTTTCAAAACCCATCACAAGCCCCAAACTATCTGGTGCTATGCCATTTGCAAGTTGGTCATTAGGCAAATAATCGCGCCCATAATTCCAGAAGATCATCGCGTAGATCAAGAATCCCAAAATGAAATTAACGGTCACCCCTCCAAGCATGATAATCAATCGCTGCCATGCTGGTTTTGATCGGAACTCCCATGGCTTTGGCTCTTCCTTCATCTGCTCCGTGTCAAAACTCTCGTCAATCATTCCTGATATTTTCACATAACCACCGAGCGGCAGCCAGCCAATTCCGTATTCTGTTTCACCAATTTTCTTTTTGAAAAGTTCAAACCAAGGATCGAAGAAAAGGTAAAATTTTTCCACGCGCGTCTTAAACCACTTTGCAGGGAGAAAATGCCCCAGTTCGTGGAGAACAATAAGAATGGACAGACTCAAAATCAACTGCCCTACTTTTATCAATATTTCCATTTAATAGAATTAATAGCTTGTTTGAAAAATTGGTCGGCCTGTACATGATCCTGACCAACGTCTTTAAAAACGGGCGCAAAAGTACATTAGTTTTACCGTTCGGTGGCAAATTTGATCTACAAGATAGGCGATTAGGTAGATTTGAATATCTGGTAATCTAACAATAACTTATTTCTTCATTGCCCCTTCCATGCTTGAATTTGAACAAGCTTTCTACATTTGCTGAATGTTCCTATTTTATTCATATCGTATTGAGGGGCCTACAGCCTATTTTGATGAAGTTGAAACCCGCCACTGCATTCACGTATTGCGCAACCAGCCAGGTGACAGCATCGAATTCACAGATGGTAAAGGCAATTGGTACAAAGGCTCAATAGAGATTATCAGAAAAAAGGAATTCACCGCCAATATTCTCAGCGATACATTTAGAAAGCAAGACCCTTCCACGCATTTACATATTGCCATAGCTCCGACCAAGAACATCGATCGTTTTGAATGGTTTTTGGAAAAAGCGACAGAGTTTGGAATTTCAGCAATAACCCCAATCATTTGTAAAAATTCCGAGAGAAGAAAACTGAGGCTGGATAGGTTGGAAAAGGTTTTGCTCTCGGCCATGAAACAATCACTCAAAGTACACCTGCCAAAGTTAAATGAACCAACCTCAATATTAGATTTTCTGAATGATGGCGAAACAGATGCAACGACCGACCGTTTCATAGCTCATTGCAGAGCGGAAGATTTGCCTCATTTGTGGAACAACTATAACGCAGACAATGACGTTACCCTGATGATCGGGCCAGAAGGCGATTTCTCGATTGAAGAGATAGAAGCCGCACAGCAAAATGGTTTTACACCAATTAGTTTGGGCAAGTCAAGGCTCCGGACAGAAACAGCTGGAATTGCTGCTGTCCATATCATTAATCTGAAATCAAACTATTAGACATTAGACATTTAGACATTAGACTTTGCCGTTTAGGTATTAGGTATTAGGTACTGAATATCAATTGTTTACAAAACAACCATTCAAAACATAAAAATGAGATTTTTATTAATCCTGCTGTTTTTAACCCCACTAAGAAATGACTCACCGCCACTTAAATTGGCGCTGCTCAAGTACAACGGGGGGGGTGATTGGTATTCCAATCCAACCGCACTTCCCAATCTTGCCAAATTCTGCAACCAAGCCCTTGGAACCAATTTTGATTCCGACTATGCAACTGTTGAAGTGGGCAGTGCTGAGTTGTTCAACTACCCTTTCGTCCATATGACCGGACACGGAAATGTTGTGTTTTCCGACGCGGAAGCTGACAATTTACGAAACTATTTAATTGGGGGTGGATTCCTTCACATTGACGACAATTACGGCATGGATCCATTTGTGCGTCCAGCAATGAAAAAAGTTTTTCCTGATCTGCAATTTGTTGAACTACCATTTGAGCACGAAGTATATCATCAAGAATTCGATTTCAAAAATGGCTTACCTAAAATACATCTTCACGATGACAAGCCGCCCCAAGGGTTTGGTTTATTTTGGGAAGGCAGATTGGTCTGTTTTTATAGTTATGAAAGCGATTTGGGCGACGGCTGGGAAGATCCTGGCGTTCACAAAGATCCAGAAGAAAAAAGAAAAGCAGCACTGCAAATGGGAGCAAACCTTGTTCAAACTGCTTTTGAATATTAGCGTGCGAACCAATATGCTCTTTCCAAAAGGGTGGGAATTAAATTCCCGCCCTTTTGGAAAGAGCATATTGGTCATTGATGTAAAGCACAAAATTTCCAATTATAGGAAACCAATCCCATTCATTTTTTCGGCACCGGATCCTCTCCCCCATCTGACCAAGGATGGCATTTGAGAAATCTTTTCAATCCCAGCCATAATCCTTTAAGCGCACCCCACTCCTCAATGGACTCAACCATGTAATGCGAACAAGTTGGCTCAAACCGGCAGCTTGGAGGCGTAAATGGAGAAATACATTTTTGGTAAAACCTTACAGGCAATATTAAAAGGGTCTTGAACAATTGATTCATAGAGATCGGGTTCGGTTAGTAATGACTTTTTATTTCTTCGGTCTTTGTTAACAACAAAATTGGGTGCAAGTTTGAGAAATTTGCGAGACATTCAGCAACCGAAAAACTAATTTCCCGTTCCCACCTAAAGAAAAAAACTATTTGAACTACATTCGCACTTGTTTAGCATACTTGGCTTAAGGCTAAAAACGAAATATAATTAACAATGACCATTTATTCCTTATTACTCTATATTGCTATTGTTGCTGTCATACTTACTGTTTTAGTTGGCTATTTCTACAAAGGCCACAAGAACTGGATAATGACATATCTGCAAAATTTCTGCGGTTCTCTGTTCATTTTTTCTGGATATGTGAAGGCTGTTGACCCGATGGGAACGGCATTTAAAATGGAGCAGTATTTTGCTGAGTTCTTTTATACATTGGATGAAACCTGGGCCTCCTTTATGGCCCCCATGTTTCCTTGGTTATCAGAACACTCTGTCGCCGTTTCGGTCGCAATGATTGTTTTTGAAATATTATTGGGGGTGATGTTATTGCTCGGCTCAAAGCCAAAGTTGACCAGTTGGGCATTCCTTTTATTGGTAGTTTTCTTTACCATATTAACCGGATTCACATACTTGACCGGCCACGTACCGAACGGCTCCAACTTTTTTGAATTCGGCATGTGGGGGCCTTGGGTCGAAACAAATATGCGGGTTACTGATTGTGGCTGTTTTGGGGATTTTCTGAAACTAAAACCTAAAACATCCTTCTTCAAAGATATTTTCCTGCTTGTGCCATCCTTATTCTTTGTGTTCCGCCACAAGGACATGCACCAACTATTTACCGGCACCACTCGAACAGTTCTTGTTTGGATTACCACCTTGGCGTTTTTAATTTTTTGCATCCGAAATTTCGCTTGGAACGAACCAATTTTTGACTTTCGCCCATTCCATGCAGGCAAGGATGTAAGAACAACCAAACAATTGGAAGAAGAATCTGCTGGCAATGTTAGGATCACTCATTACAAGATGACCAGTAAAAGTGACGGCAAAGTTGTGACTATTCCTTATGACCAATACATGAAAGAATACAAGCAGTATCCAAAAGAAGAATGGGAGTTTGAACAAATCAAAACAAAGCCAGTAATAGAATCAACCAAGATTACTGATTTTGAAATCGGCGATAGCGAAGGGAACAGCATGACAGAGGAGATATTGGGCAATCCAGGCTACTCATTTATGATATTGTCGTACAAACTGAAAACACTTGACGAAAAATCAATAACCTCTGTAACTGTCCAGGATACTACTTTCAATATCGATACCGTGCTGGTAGATGGCCTGGATGCTCCACAAATAGTCAAAAGCATCAATTCCATCGAACAGCGAGAAGTCGTGACAGAGGTTACACAATTTGATCCTAGTTTCAAAAGTAGTTTCATAGACATCATTAATCCTGTGGTCGAAGATGCTGAAAAGGCTGGGTACAAAATATTTGGTGTCACCGCTCCCAATTCCAATGATGTCATTGAAGATTTCCGACATGCCACACAAAGTGCATATCCATTTTATACAGCCGATGATCTGTTGATAAAAACCATTCAAAGGTCGAACCCAGGTCTTGTATTATGGAAGGATGGCAAGGTTGTGCAAAAATGGCACCTCAACAAAGTGACAAATTTTGAAGACATAAAGTCTAAGTATATCAAATAGAAGTGCCGTTTAATGGTTCGGCTCAATTTCTGCATCGAATCAGCATTTGTTATTTGTTTTTTACTTTCAAATGCATTTATTTGCGTTCTTAATTTTTTAAGATATTTAATGTCTTATTCGCTTTTGGTTGATTAATCCGATTTTGTAGGATTATATACTCCTGAAGACCTAGCGATCAAGGCAATCTAAAATAGTATAATGTCCATTTTGGCGAACACATTTTCTCATAAAGAATAATCATCGCCTCACTGCATAGTTTATTATTTTGGATGGCTTAAGACTTACTTTTGAAAATATGCTCAGTAGAAGAAACATCCGCATAAAAGTAATGCAGGTGCTATACGCGATAAACCGAGACAAGGGGTTGACATTCCATAAAGCTCAATCGCTATACAACAAAAACATTAGCCAGTCATATGAACTGTACCTCCACAACCTTATGCAGTTCATGCGTGTAGCTGAATACTCGCATATTATACGGAAAAAGAAATTGGAAAAACTTAGGCCTACTGAGGAGGACAAAACCTTTCATCCAAGGTTGGCTGAAAACCCGCTCATTAAATCTTTACAAGAGAACCAAAATCTTCGTAAAACTTTCCAGAAGTACAAGATTGGTGAAAAAATTTCAATTGACAATTCCCGTCTTTTGTATAAAGAGCTAAGTAAATCAGAGCAATATATTGATTACCTGAAAATGGAATCACCCACCGATGAAGATCACCGCCAGATTTTGATCAGCCTTTACAAATTGATGATTGCCAATGAGGTGTTTGAAGATGTTTTAGACGAGAAATACCTGTTTTGGGACGACGACAAATCCTTGGTGGTTGGGGCAATGAAAAAATCAATAAAGGCCCTTCCAATTCACGATGATTTTTTTGAAGCCTATAAACCAGATGACGAAACGGTCAAGGAATTTGGTGAAACCCTGCTCGACAAGGTCAGCAATGAAGATGACACGTTAATCAATCTGATAGAACCTACCTTAAAGAATTGGGACGCAGAACGAGTCGCCGTTATCGACATGATTTTATTGAAAATGGCTGTCTGTGAACTTGTAAATTTCCCAACGATCCCAACTAAAGTTACCTTGAATGAATTTGTCGAAATTTCCAAAATGTACAGCACCGATAAAAGCAAAGATTTTATTAACGGTATCCTGGACAGGCTTCTAAAAAAATTGGAAAGCGAAGGTAAAATAGTAAAACAAGGCAGAGGGCTTATCCAATAAGGATTGTGGGTTCCGAGTATTAGTGTATAAAAAATTAGATTCTTTTGTTTTACACAAGTCCTAAACACGCAGGAATTCTCAGCAAAATACAGCGATAATGCGAACCAAATATTGATGCTTCACAAACAAAAACGATCTGCCATGAAGAAATTTTTCTTTTTGTCATTTGTCCTTTCCCTTTCTTTTTCAACCTTTTCATCTGCCCAAACTGCAAAAAGCCCTAATTCCCTCTCTTGGCGATGGATGTGGAACAATTTCCAATACCCAATTTCTGATGAACTGAACTCCGAGGATTACACGACAGGTGCTGAAATTGCCTATGGCAGGTATTTAAACAGATGGTTGAACCTGTCGGTACCACTCAAGTTTGGCAAGGCAGACCTTCCAATTGACGAAATAGGTAATGCGGAAGAAAATGAATTGATTGGTAGCCTGGATGCACTGTTGCATTTCAACATCCTGGAAACAGGAACCCTTGTCCAACCCTATTTGATGGCTGGAGCAGGATTTATGGTCGAAGCCAAAAACGACCCTGTTTTTAACGCTGAATTTCCATTTGGAATAGGGCTGAACATAAGAGTTACCAATGGATTTTATATAAGCGCAGAAAGTCAATACAGGCTAGATGTTAATGACAATAGAAACCAACTCCAACATGCCATCGGGATAAAGTTCGAAATGGGAAATGGACAGGAAGAAATTACAGACACTGATAAAGATGGGGTTCCCGATAAAGATGACGAATGCCCCAACCAAGTTGGAGTGGCATCGTTATTTGGATGTCCCGACGCTGATGGCGATGGTGTAGCTGACAAAAACGATGATTGCCCTTTTAGAAAAGGGCTTCCCAGGCTGAATGGCTGCCCTGATGAAGACAAAGATGGAGATGGGGTTTTAGATGCTGATGACCGATGCCCCGAAACCCAAGGCTCTCCCGCTAATAAAGGATGCCCAGACCTTGATGGTGATGGTGTTGTTGACATTGATGACCAATGCCCAAGCCAAGCTGGTCTTCCGGAAAACAATGGTTGCCCAGATTCAGATGGAGATGGTGTTGCTGATCCATTTGACAAATGTCCAAATATCATTGGAACAGTAGCAAATAAAGGCTGTCCAGAATTGGAGCCCGAAGAGAAGGAAGTACTTTTGTTCGCGATGAAAGCTGTAGAATTTGAGACAGGAAGCGCCCGATTGAAAGATGTGTCAAATGACATTCTAAACCAAATCGCTGAGATACTGAGTAAATACCCTGGACAAAAGCTTCGGATCAGCGGTCATACAGACAGCATTGGTACGCCTGAAGAAAATCTTAAACTCTCAGAACGCCGTGCGCAGGCTTGCTATGATTATCTTCTAAAAATAGGCGTGTCATCTTCCATTGTTACTTATAAAGGGTTTGGTGAAACACAACCTATCGAAAACAACATGTTTGCTCCAGGGCGCGAAAAGAACCGTCGGGTAGAGTTTGAGATTTATGTGGAGTAACATCCAACGAATTTAGGGTGTAACTTAAAATTATGCCCTAAATTACCCAATACAATAATTGCAAGAAGGGGGTGGCTGTGAATATCACAGCCACCCTTCTTGCATAAAAAAACCTGACAACCAAAATGAATTGATTGTCAGGTTAATAAAAAAGTGTTTGTACTTAGCTGTTTTTCGTTTTGCCTGATAATCAGGGCTTTAAACTAAATTGGTAAACTATTCTTACAATGTTTGATTTTCATCTTCTGAAACTGCTTCATCATTTTCATGTTCCTCATTAAATTTTGCTATCAACTCGTCTTTTACCACAAAAAACTCATCCAAGACTTCAATTGGAAGTGGTTTAGGTGCAGGCAGGTTTTCTCTTAAATGGTTTACTTGTCGGCCATTTTTCCAAAACCTAAAACAGACATGTGGGCCAGTCGCCAATCCAGAACTCCCAACGTATCCAATTATCTCCCCTTGAGCAACTTGCACACCTCGTTTCATGCCTTTAGCAAATTTTGACATGTGCAAGTACTGCGTTTTGTAAACATCATCATGCTTAATTTTTATATACCTCCCATTCCCTTTCGTGTATGCTGCTTCTATGATCACTCCTGTACCAACCGCATAAATTGGCGTGCCATAGGGCGCTGCATAATCAGTGCCCAAATGGGGGCGAACCCTTTTTAATATTGGATGAAACCGTCTCCGGTTAAAACGGGAAGAAATTCTTGAAAACTTTACGGGCGATTTCAGGAAATTGCTTTTAATTGCTCTTCCCTCCAAATCGTAAAATCCTTTGTATTCACCGTTGTCAAACCAAACTGCGTAAGACTCTTTGCCTTCGCGGTTGTAATACGCAACATACACTTGTCCAGCGCCGACTTCTTTTCCATCTATATACTGCTGGTCATAATACATTTTGAACCGATCACCTTTTTGGGTATGGCTAAAATCAACGCTCCATTGTAAAGCGTCTTCCATTTTAGAAGCTACCTCAAAACTTATCCCTTGAGTTGTCAAAGTCTCCCATAAAGATGATTCAATTTCACCTTCTACTGTTTTAGTTTGAATCTTAATTGGTTTTTCAACCTTGGTCACTTCATATTCACCGTTAAGGTCGAAGACTATGTATTCAAAAACATTTGGTTCAAAAACTAAATGCTCTGGTTTATTGCTTTCTATATCAGAAAGAATCATATAGGTCTTATCAACCCTAAAACCACTATTAACATTGAATACATCCGTGCAATTGTCCACCAATTTTTGAATCGTTGGATAGTCAACATCTGCATCCGAAAGCAACTTGCCCAAAGTCATGTCCTGGGCTACTTTGCCTTCTTCTACATGATAGTTTTCCATCACAAAACCAAATCTATAAGTTGGTATGACCACTGGGAAATCGCCCAATTCCACCTCTTTCTCAAAATTAAAAGAGAAGATTGAAGCTTGGACAACTTTGCTGTTATTTTGATTTGGGAAAAATACCAACATTGCAAAAGCAACGAAAGCTCCTACATAGGTAAGGGTTTGCTTATTCATTTTAGTAACGCCTTTTTTCAGGTCAGTTTTGTTCATCAGTGTCTTCCAATAAAATCTAAGCAGGCAGACAACCCATTTGTATTTTCTTGGTATTCAATTACAAATAAAGCTTGTTGCTTGCTTGTCACCTCACTTTTTAAAATTGCAATAAAGAGTAAATTCAGTAAGTTGTCGGAAATTCAAAGGGCAAAACACAAGGTCTAATCAGGGATTCAATTGGATATGGTGGGCTGTTTGATTCTGCATTAAACCGACTAAAATGTATCCGCCCAAGAGGCACAAATATAGAGTACGGTTTTAATATTGTTCAAATTTTAATGTTAATTTTAGCCCCGAACCTTAGCTTTTGAAATAATATATCGAATAATCCAACATTACTTCTTTTTCATTTTGAAATGCAGCTCATTTCCAAGCCTTGGCAGAATAGAATTCTGACTCAATTTCATCATTTCTACGCGAAAAAACGGTTCAAACAATATCCTGTACTCCTCTTCGGTACCGCCAAATGGTGGGCCTTGCCGTTGAAACTGGGATGCAAAAAACAATCCGGTCAACAACCCATTGCCTTCCAACAATTGGCTTGCATGTTTGACATATTCATTGCGCCGATTCGGTTGAATTGAACAAAAAAAAGTTTGTTCGATAATCATTTCAAACCGATCACTTATTTCAAAAAAATCACCACAAATCAGGTGATCCTCAGGAAACCCATCAGTTTTCTCTCTTAAAGATTCAAAAGAACTTTCCGCCCAATCACAAACATAGACTTGTTTGAATCCCAATTCGTGCATGTAAATAGGGTTTCCTCAGCGGCAGATAACTGCTTGGAAATGAATGGAATAAATTGACATTTCTATTATTTATGTACAAGGTTATTCGTATATTTGTTGAATAACTTTGCATTATGTTAAAATACATTTCTCAGCACCAAGG
>JAJCYI010000188.1 GCA_029263015.1 Saprospiraceae bacterium
CGTTTTTGCCAGCGCTTTCCGGTTCGACAGGGCATTGCCAAAACGCACATAAACATATCCGATCACAAATGAAAGGATGGCAGTCAGCACCAATTGCAATAGGAAAGACAGCAAGTTGATAGGCTGGTCCGTTGCCCCAAAAAGATTTTGTATAAAGTCGAGTTCTGGATTCATCGGGTGGCGTAAAGTATGGTATTAATTCTGTCCGGGTATTTATGAACAGTAGGTTTTAATAGTTTGCAAATGTCTGAAAAATATGGGGTAGGGGGGCTTGGGAGGGATTTCTTTTTAGTGCCATTAATTATTCTTGACTCGTTCCTTACTACTCTTCCCAAACTCAACTCCATACATTTTACCTTTTACCTCCTTGACTGTTTCCACACTTTTGCCATTCAGTTTTAAGGATGATCCGTTTTCGATCAAATGTTCTAATTGGCAATTCAGAAACTCAATGCCATTAGCAGCGATATCAGCCGGCCCGAATTCTGGTTTTTTTTGAAAAGCTGTGAAACATAAACGGTTGTTTTCAAATTTACTGTTTGTAATAAAAAAAACCGATTTATCCTTACTTGCGATGGCTACTTCACTATTGATGACGGTAACATTAGCCGCAGTTATTTCACTGTTCTCGCCAGCGCTGATACCTTTGTCTCCAGCATTTTTAACGATGCATTTATCAATTTCCAATTTAGACCCAGATACATCGATCGCGTCGTTTCCGATATCGAGGAAGATACATTCACGGAGAGTGCCTTCCGCAAAATCACCATCGAAAGCGTCAGACTTTATGTCAGTAAAAACTGTATTTCTTATTTCAAAATGAGAACGGAGGATGTTGAGGGCATCTTCGCATCTGTTGTTGCTGAAAGAACAATGTGCCATCCGAACATTGGCCTCGTAAAAATTGACAGCTCCAGTCACCGACCAGCCCTTTGTTCCAGGGTTGGACAAACCATAAAAATTGCAGTTTTGTATAATAGAAGTGTCTTGCGTATTGAGGACGAACAGTCCTCCCCCATTGTTTGTATCCGAAAATATTTCAACCGGATTGGTGGGAGTGCCTATGAAGTGAATTGGTGAAAAAGAAAAAATGGAGATGAATCTACTGGTTAGTTCCAAACGACAACCAGGCCCTACCACAAAAATATAACCAGGAGGTATGGTCAGAGGCTTTTGAAGTTGCCAAAAGCCAGCCATACAAGTAATAGTTTTTGCTTTTTCATCAAAAATAAGAAAATCAAATTCGTGAGCATTGGGCACTTTCTGGAATGGATCGTCATAGGCATGTTTATTAAGTTCATTATTCCAAGGGAGTACTTTTTCCGTCCTCAATTGACTGCTACCCAGTATGTTATACTGAATTTGTATTTTTAATATATCTTCTTTAAAAGAGAAGCCAGCTTTCTTTTTCTTTTTATTGGTAAACAGGTTATTGTAATTATGGTCTAGTGGGAAAGCCACTGTGGTACGTGAGCTATGAGGAAGGATTAAAGGTTCTGTCAATGTGGTGAACGATCTTTTTCCTTTATAAATAAGGCTGTGAATTTCGACAGGAAATCGGCTAAAATTATCGATACTCACATTAAAATTACCATTTTTAATATCGACGAAATTGACCCGCAGGCTTTGAATGGGATTGATCTTTTTCATCAAAGTCTTTTGATTGTGGATCAAAGTGTTCTCCAACCATTCATATTCGGGAAAATGGTTTTTTATTAAAATAACAATTTCTTTGAAGCCGGGCCAATTAATAAGTTTTTCCATGAATTCATCAGAAGTGATTTCTTCCACAGCCTTTACATAAGCTTTCTTGTATATGACATCATTTTCACTACCAAAATAATCTTGGAAATAATATGATTTCCTGCCAGCGTTTCCATCGAAACCAATGGGCTCCAGTTTTGAAGTTACAGGATTATAATATACTCGATAATTGTGTGCGGCCATAGCATGGTTGGCTCCAAGTAAATTGGTGATCGCCTGGTACTTAGCCAATAATGGAACATTATAAACTTCACTTGGCAGTTTTTTTCGATTGATAAAATCTCTAAATAATGAGGATCCTGTTAAGAAATGCTTGAATAAAGTGCTGTCCGATACAACTCTTTTTACCGAAAATGGAATGACATTCATTTGTTCATAAGGCGAGAAATTGAAAAACTGAAGATCGGAAATATTTAGTTTGCCATTTATAAAAGCAGCTCTTTCCTTCCAAAGCAAATTTTCATCGAGTTTCATGATAATGCCTTCTCTTCTTTGGTTACGTTCAATAACCTGTTTGTCAAATGATTCTTCGAGTGCGTAAAGGCCCAGATTCTTCACCTTAAAATTTAAGCCATCTTCAATTTTGAGGACGACCATCACAAAATGATATTGAAGGTTCATGATACCCGCATCGGCAAGCATTTGATGGTATAGCCATTCTCCAGCATAATTTCTAGTTTGAGGTCGGTGCAAGGAAAATTTGTGCATACCCAGGATGGCATCATCCTTATTTAATTTCACTCGGAACGACCATTGATCTCCTTTCAAATGGTCGGTCCAGTCGCCTTTGAGGCGCATTCGCACCTTGTAGCTTTCATCTTTAAAAAAGAGATTAGCTGGCACCAGATCCCCATCGCTTGAAATCAATATTTTATTTGTTAGCGCTTCCTTTCTTTTTGCTTTTAACTTGTCGTAATGTTTTGACTTGATTACAATCTCTATTGTTTGTATTGAAGATGTACCTTGTCCATTTTTGGCCGAAGAGAGAGGGAATTCTTGGGCATAAAAATCAAAATTCCACAAACCAACAAGCTGGTTTAATTTGTTGACAACGAATAAGTTAAGTCCTCTTGATTCGGCTGGGTGCTTGATGGCATCCAATAGAAGGTAACTGTAATTCCCCGCGTAATTTCCAGCACTGTGAATTTCTGCTCGTTCTCTTTTTATTGAAGTGGGTAAAGAGTCCTGAATGGTTTCTTTTGTGAAAACCCCATTGCGTAAAAGGCCAGTATATGATTGCCTCATGCCGATATTGGCGAGAGTATCACCACCGATCTTAATCAATTCTGACCTGAGTGTAGCAGACATTTTGGCAGATGCTTCATCATTTACACTTAAGAAAATGGTGTGGTCATTAAAATGGTTGAGTACTTCTAGTAAAGAAGATTCTTTTTTCAAAAAGGAAACTGGAATTGTGGCTGGGACAGAAGATTCATCAATTATTTTATCATATTTATTTATTAAAAAAAATGACAAAACCAAAACCCCCAATATCCCTAACAGAAATAGGATGTTATTTAGAAATGATAGTTGCGTCGCTGGCTTTATTTTCATGTTGACCTAAAGTAATTCCAAAAAGCTGAACGAAGCACCTGGGTGTATTTTTTTCAGTCCTTCTTTTGCAGATAACAAGGCTTGGTGGTTATCAAAGCTGACCACAAATGCGATTTCCATTTGCGACTGTTGTTCGTCAAGGCGGCGCAGTTCCAACTGCGAAGAATGTAATTCCAAGACTTTAATAATTTGATCAACATCAATGCCCAATCCACCAGTTTCCAGGTTGATGATAAGGTTTTGTGCAATGTCCTCCGCCCGTTTCCGGTTG
>JAJCYI010000189.1 GCA_029263015.1 Saprospiraceae bacterium
TTATGGCCTGTAAGTTTGCTCAATGCTGAATTGAAACTAACGATAACTGCTGGAGCTAAATATATTCTCATAATTTTTCTCCACAAGGTATTAATCTTTTTTTAATTTCAATGGGTAGGTTATTTTTTACCTGCTCCCTAATATAAGCGATAATCGAATCTGCCTTTTCACGTTTATTTTGATTATTATAAAGAACTATCAACTTCAATAAAGGCATATAAAAAGTGGAATCCAGGGTGAAAGCTTTTTGGATCAATTCCTCACATTTTTCATCATCTTCCCCCCACCATTTTTCTTCTATCTCAATAAATGCTCGATAAGCATCATATTTAGGAGGCTTTTTTGCGAAGCGCTCGTATTTCCCCAACACCCAAAACCCAAGCAGCCTTTGGGTGAGTTCATCCAGCAGTTCTATTTTATTTTCTTTCTCTCCCTGAAGGGTGGGTTGGGCATAAATAATTTCACCGTTTTGGGCATCTACCACTTGGGCATGGATGATGATCTGGTTTTCCTGAAAATAATAGTTCCCCTGGATCACAACCCCTGCCCCGGTCACCTCTGAAAACTCCCTGTTAGTAGTCTTTCCGAGGCTGGCGAACTGAATATTCTTTTGAACAAAATCAGCATTGATTACTTTGGCTTCGCCTGTTTCCATTAACCCCTGTGTGATCCAATCGGAAATCATGATCCCAAAGTCATCCAAATCGCTGCTGCCGGTTTTATTTTCAAAGATCATGACCGCTACTTTTTTTTGGCGGATTTCTTTGGAGAGTGGTGTCTGGGAAGAAGTATCCCCTAAGGCCCCGGACAAGCCTGATTGGCTAGACCAATTGAACATCCAAAAGCCTGCAAGCACTAATAATAAAATTCCAATGATTGCAGGGATGACCCATTTTTTGGATTTATTATTAACAGGTAGCTGGGGCGTTTTTAATTTGCCTTGCATTTCTTCCTGCTTCGGTACTGGGAAGCCCTCGTTCGCCAAGGCGTAAACCGTCATAGAATCTTTCACATTCTTAAACTCAAACCGTCCCAAGGACGTCAACTGAAATGCTGGTTTATTTTTGATTTGGTTTCGGACACTGCTGGATAATAATACAGCCCCCGGCATGCCCAAGGACTCCACCCGGGAAGCAATGTTCACCGCATCTCCAAAAACATTTCCTTCTTTGAAAACCACGTCGCCGGAATGGATGCCGATGCGGGCAGGAACGATTGGTTCTGTTTGAAAATTTTTTTGTAGCGACATTGCACTTTGCACGGCATCAATCGAGCTGTTGAAAATTGACAAACAGCCGTCACCGTAGAACTGGATGACCTCCCCCTGATGAAAAGGTACTTTTGTTTCTAATTCTTGCTTGAATTTATTGAGGCACGCAAGGGCTTTGGCCTCATCCTTTTGCATGAGGGCGGTGTAGCCGGCGATGTCGGCAAAGAGGATGGCGGCGAGCTGGCGTTTCTTGTTTTCAGGCATACTGAATATTCTAAAACTTGCTTGATGTACTGGTCGAATAATTCTGTTTTTTGGATTTCTCTTGGGTTAAATAAAAATGGCCTTACATCTCTGGCCATTTCTTTCAGCGAAATATCTTCACATAGTTCCAGTATATTTTGTGGGTGTGGGACTTGCCAAAACGGCGGGGGCGGGAAAGAAAAAAGTAATTTTCATCATTTATTATCTGATAAATGACTTTGGTTTTATGAACATAGAGCAGATTCTCCTCCCTGAGTTTTTCAAAGCCCTGAATGCCGAGCGGTAATTTCTCTTTCATGGTTCAAATGTAAGGTTTTTCCAACGATGCAGGCGAACTGGTATCAAGACTTTTCCCCCGCACTCATTCCCCGCCAACCACAGTCATCACCACTTTTGTTTCGTTTATTTTTTCTGGGGGGGGTGCTCAAGATGTCCTGTTCCAAAATGACGAAATCCGCCAATTTTCCAATATCGAGGGATCCTTTGATGCCTTCTTCAAAAGAGGCGTATGCAGTACTGGTGGTGTAGGCCCGCAATGCTTCCTCTATCGAATGCCCATCGAGCCGCTGCACAAAAACAGGATGGTCTGGAGTGAAGGAATCAATCCAATCCTTTCGGGGCAATTCCTCGCCCCACTGCTGGTGGTCTCAATTTCCTTCGGTGATCCAGGTGCCGGGGGCAACCGTTTCAGCATAAGATTTGATGCGCTGGGCAAATTCTTCGGGCGTTTTGGCGTCCCGCAATTTTACGCTCGACAATCCAAACCCACCGTTCATAAAATGAACATGACAGTCGATAAACCCTGGTATCACCAGTTGCTCTTTGGCATCAATGATTTTAGTGGTTTTTCCTTTATATTGGTTGATCGTTGTTATATCTCCAACTGCCAAAATGGTATCGGCTGCGACGGCAAAAGCCTGTGCGGCGGGTTGGTTGGGATTTCCTGTATAGACTTTGGCATTGGTGACGATCATGTCTTCCACTGGTTTTTTTCGGTTTGGCAGGAGCAACAAAACAGGAGGGCAGTGGTGTAGCATAGGTATGATATCAAATTGTTGATTTTGATTGATTTTTCCATACTCCCAAATCCTTATTTGTGAATAAATCATTTATCAAAGGATCAAATTTATCTAATCCACACCAAAACAAAGAGAAGCAAAGCTTAAATATATTTTTACCCTTAAAAATGGAAGACAAAAACGAAAATGGATTTGTGTGGGGCTGTCTAAAATTTTTCCCAAGAAACCCCTCAATTACGCCGAGTGTCCGCTCACTGACCTGCCCGCTGTCTAGCCTCGGACACTTCACTTAAATTTCATTTTTTCATAGATAACGATTAATGAATTTAAAGCGTTGTTAAGAAAAATCGGACATGAATCATTTCATTTTATTCAATATTATTCTGGGGTTTATAGGTCTTAGTAATAACTCTTTCGGACAAACCTGCTGCTCTGGCGGTGTGCCGCTTTCGTCCAGTTTGGGTTTGCCGCCAGAGTCGGGGAATGTCTTCCAGCTCAACCTCAACTACGACCTCAACGTCCTACAAACCCTCAAGACTGGCCGGGAAGAACTCAATGATGATTCCCGCACACGTCGTACCCATTCAGCACTTTTGCAGCTTGGTTACAGTTTCACAGATCGTATCTCGGTCGATGCACTTTTTTCTTGGGTGAGGCAGGAGCGGTCCATCAAGCAATTTGGCAATGAGGATTTCCTCGCAACAGATGGCATTGGCGATGCTGTGTTATTGTTCAAGTACAAGCTGTTTTCTTCTGCTCAAGATCAGACCATCGTCACAAGTGCAATAGGGGTGAAAGCGCCACTGGGATCTTCTGATTTGAGGCGGGACGACGGCTTGACCATTAATGCCGACCTGCAACCTGGCAGCGGTGCTTGGGATGGCATTGCTTGGACGCAAGTGGTGCATACTTTGGGAGCCCGACCTTCTATGAGCTTAAGCGGCACAGCGGTATATGGGACGAAAGGGAAAAATGACGACTACCTTGGTAGCCAGGTTTATCAGTTTGGCAACGAACTGCAAATAACGGCCGGGCTGGCTGACCGCCTTTTTCTTGGCCAGTTTATTATCGACCCATCACTCGCACTCCGTTTCCGCCATGTACGCCCCGACCGCCTAGATGAGGAGGACGTGCCCAGCACTGGAGGGAAATGGATATTTATCAACCCCGGTCTAAGTTATTGGTTTAGCCCAAAATATGCCCTCAACGCCCAAGTCGAACTACCACTTTTTGCCGACATCGAAGGCACACAAGTTACCCCAACCTATCGTATCAACATTGGCTTATTTGCTAAAATAAATATGGGAAATTGAAAAACTGGAAATTAGAAATTGAGAAATTTCAGGATTCAAAATATACACCCAACATTTCAAAAGATTTCCCCAATTTCTAATTTCTCAATTTCCAATTTCAAATAAATTAACATGAAACAACTCATTTTAAAACCTACATTATATTATTTGGTCACACTTTGCTTGTTCCTTTGGTCTTGTGGGGGATCTGACGATGCTTTGCCAGGAAATGGCAACAGTGACTGGCTTATCCCCAAAAATGATGTCTTTGATGGAGGCCCTGGCAAGGATGGCATCCCATCCGTTGACAGCCCGAATTTTGGCGATGTGGGCAGCATTGATTTCCTTAATCCCAACGACCTGGTGATTGGCGTCAAAGTGGGCGATGAAATCAAGGCATATCCGCACCCCATTCTTGACTGGCATGAAATCGTGAACGACGAGATCAATGGTCTTGCGTTGGCCATTACCTATTGTCCCCTCACTGGCACTGCCATCGCCTGGGACAGGAGGGTGGATGGCTCCACAACCACCTTTGGTGTTTCTGGGCTGCTCTACAACACCAACCTGATCCCTTATGACCGTTCATCAAATAGTAACTGGGCGCAGATGTTACTCAAAAGTGTAAACGGTAATCTCAGCGGTGAAAAAATCGTTACCTATCCGGTTGTGGAAACCACTTGGGAAACCTGGCAAGTTATGTTTCCCAATTCAAAGGTGATGAACACCAATACGGGGTTCAGTCGCAACTACAACTCCTTTCCCTATGGCGGTTACCGGACCAACCATAACCAATTGCTCTTCCCTGTTTCCCCCGACGACACCCGCCTGCCTCGCAAACAAAGAGGTCTTGGCATTATCGCCGAAAGCAACGCGAAGTTTTACCCATTTGAAAAGTTCGATGCCCCGGTTGCAGTTCAGCAGGATGTTTTTGAAAATATAGATATTGTCATCGTTGGGAGTGGGCAGCAAAATTTCATGGCAGCTTACGATCGGAGGCTATCAGATGGGACTTTACTGGAATTTGAAGCAGTCGTAGAAAGCGGTAACCCTGTGTTAATGAAGGACAATGAAGGAAACGAATGGAACCTTTTTGGTGAAGCGGTTGCTGGCCCGCGGTTGGGCACTATGCTGAACCCTGTGGAAAGTTTCATCGGCTACTGGTTTTCTTGGGGCGCATTTTATCCTGGGGTGGAGATATTTGAATAAACCAAGAAGAGTTTTTTTTGAGGCACAAAAGGAGTGTTTCTTTTGTGCCTTTTGTGCCTCAAAAAAAATTTACCTTGTATGTCATTTCAGCCCCAGCAGCCACTCTACCAATTCTCCGTTGTCCACAATGCTCCATGAGTGCGGATGACGACTTCCGTCTGGGCGATAACCTTTGTTTTCAGTTAGGATTAATTCAGCGTTTTCATTTCCCAAAATAGTAAGTTGGTTGACCACCGCAGCGGCGTCCATCGCATTCATGGAATAAAAATCATTGCCCCGGTTTTCCATCCACCATTTTACATCAGGTTCAGTGTACGCGCGGAATGGCATATCTTTTAGAATGGCTGTCTTTCCACCATTTTCTACTTCGTGACAATAGGGCGAGTAGTCGTAATAAGCGCTGATGTTTTCGACAGGCGTGCCGCCTAAATTCCTTTCTAAAACGGCTGTGACCCAACTGGCTTCGTTGGCGGATATTTTATTCAATTGAAGTCGCTTTGAGCGGTCGAGCCCTTTCCAGAAACGCACCATGTCAAGGGGGGAATCGCACACCGCGATGGCTTTTGGTGAAATGCCGTGGGCCGATTTTCCTTCCTTACACCAGATTCCATATTTCATCGCTCTGGTACCGGCCAATGACATGCCTGTGAACAACATTCGATCTTTGGGCAAGTTGTTTTCAGTGATGGCCTTGTGCAGGAACTCATCGATTTTCCGATAAGCTGTTTCATCAAAGAGGAATTCGAAACGGTTGCCGGTAGCAACATATAGGCAGGCGGTTTGCCGTTTCACAGCTTCCGTATAAAGCCTCATTTCAAAACCAGTACTTGAGGTGTCCCTCCCAGAATGGAAGAGCACGATGACTGCGTCTGGCTTGCCTTCATTCGGCAATATGAGTGTATAGCCAGCATCCTCTTCTGGTAACGAAATATCGTCGGTTAGCATAGTCAGGCGACCATTTGCAGGTTCGGCATATTGGATGACTTTGGCAGTTTGGGCAGGAGCTATATTTATATTGCCAATTAGGATCGTGAGGAGGAAGTATAAGGCGTTTTTCATTCTTATCGTTGTAATCTTAAATCAATATGTTAGGTAAGACGGTTTACAAGGTATTCTATCTTTTCATTGTGACAACTTGTTTACCATCGATAGATATTCGTTCAAAGTTAGTGGGCTGACAAATCAATTTTAAAATTAACCCCAAAACAATAATACTTTTGCCTGCTTGTTTGAAAACCGAGATTTTAATTGGCTGGCAACTTCCTGAAAGTTCTAAACTTTCAGGAAGTTTGAACAGCTAAACAAAATAAAACAACTTCCCTGCACATGCAGAAATCAATAGTATTTACTTTCCTTTTGTTTTTTACTATAAAGATTGTCACCGCCCAACCGGGCACCGACCTCGCCATTGGCCAATGGAAGCAACACTTGCCGTTCACTGGCGGTATTTATGTGACCCAAAGTGATGAGCAGGTTTTTTATGCCACTAAATATGCGCTATTGGTCATTGACAAGGCCGACCGGGCACTTGAACAAGTGACAAAGGTGGAAGGCTTGAGCAGGGTAGGGGTGAGCTTGGTGAAATACAACAAAGGCAGTGAAGTCTTGATGGTGGTATTCGATGACGGAGCGATTGACCTGATTAGTGACGAGGGGAACATGACCTTGCTGGGCGTGCCCCAAAGTTCGGTGATTTTAGGTGAGAAGAGGATCAATGACGTGTTCATGGCCAATGATTCCATTGCCTTCATCGCTGCCAATTTCGGATTGACGACATTGAATGTAAAAAAAGGATTGTTTCCGAACACCATCGGGATTCCAGTAGAAGTGCGTTCGGTCGTTATTTACCAGAACGCCATTTATGTAACTACCGAGGAAGGGGTTTATACCATTGATTTGGGAGCTGGACTTAACATTGATGATTTTTCCAATTGGGATTGGTTAGGTCAGTCAGCTGGATTCCCCGTAGCTTACGAAGCTGGAGCGATGACGGTTTACAATGGTGAAATGCACCTTGATGTCAACGATAGTCTTTATGTGTACAATGGGAACATGGCTGAATTTGTCCACTATGAAGAAGGGTTTTCGATAAAATACCTTTCCGCCGATGGGCAGCACTTGTTGGCTGGGATGACCTGCGATGCAAGCTGTAAGGGAAAAGTATTGGTGTTTGATGAAGATAATAATATTCGTGAAATAGCGGCCAGTTGTGTCAATGTTCCACTTTATGGCGTAGAGGCTCAGGACGGGAGTATCTGGTTCGCTGATTTGTCAAGTGGGTTCAAAGTGGAAGAGGGAGAAGCTGGTGCTTGTGTGCCCATCAATGTGAACAGTTACCGCTCCATCCTTGCTTACGACATCGCTGTGGGCGATGGCCAGGTTTGGGTGGCTTCTGGAGGACTTGACCTGACGCTTTCCGCATTGTTCAGGATCGAAGGCTTTTCCTCGGTGATAGATGGTAAATGGACGCAATTTGCCCTAACCAACGAACCTGCCCTTAGTGGCATTTCTGACTTTCTTGATATTAAAATACATCCCAGCAACGGTAAAATATATGCGGGCGCTTTTCTCGATGCACTCGTTGAGTACGATCCAGTGACAGAAGAATTTGTAGTATTCAATGAAACGAATTCTACTTTGCAGCTAGGGGAAATCGATGTGACACGGAGCAGGGTGGCCGGCATGGCATTCGATGAAGCTAATAATCTTTGGATTTGTAATAATGAAGCACCTGAGCCTATTAGTGTGCTAAAGGCCGACGGCACTTGGGAGCGTTTCGATCTGACTTGTACGCTTGAAAATGGGACTCTCGAAATCACGATTGATGATTTTGGCAATAAATGGATTGTGTCCAATAGTGGTGGCCAGGGCGTCATTGTATTCAACGAGGGTGACATGGATGTGGCTGGTGACGATCAGTGCATTGTGCTGAATACGAGCAATACTGTGCTGCCCACCAACGATATCAGCTCCATTCAGGTTGACCTCGACGGTGCTGTTTGGGTAGGCACTAAAATGGGTGCGGTCGTTTTTCAGTGCGACCCTTTTGGCGAATGCAACGGCACCCGACCATTTGTGGAGGTAGATGGTTTTGGAGCCAACTTACTGGAAGACCAAGATGTAACTGCCATTGGTATTGATGGCGCCAACCGCAAGTGGTTTGGCACCCAGAACGGTATTTTTGTGATGTCGCCAGAAGGCAATTCGCAATTCGCCAATTTCACCGAAGAGAACAGCCCCTTGTTCAGCAATAGCATTTCTGATATCGCTTTTGATTATAATAATGGCGAAGCGTGGATCGGTACATCCAGGGGATTGATTTCCTATCGCAGTGAAACGACCCTCGGTGGTAATTTCCATGATAGTAATGTGCTGGTGTTCCCCAATCCGGTCCGCCCAGAATACGATGGGCCAATCGCCATCAAAGGATTGGCACAGGATGCTACGGTCAAAATTACCGATGTCAGTGGTCAATTGGTTTACGAAACAGAAGCCTTGGGGGGGCAGGCGATCTGGAATGCTCGCGATTACAACGACCGCAAAGTGAATACGGGGGTCTATCTGGTTTTTGCGACAAGCAGTAATTCTTCTAACCCAGATGTGGTAGTGGCGAAGATTTTAGTGGTGAATTAGTGCTTTATTTTTAAAACACATTACCAAAAACAACAATTGGCACAATTTTTTAAATTAAATAAATCAAAATATAATATGCTCCGGTTTTGTGCCGGAATCCTCTTATTTCCAACAACACTTTGAATTGCATTTTACATACTATGAGAAAGTCCGGAAACCGAGCCTACTTTACTCGACCTATCTAATTCCGACTTCCATTTCCAGGCATCCTGGGTCTTTCTCGAAAAAATAAATTGATTGTTCGATTGCTTTTTGTTGAGTGATTTTGAAAACCTCGACTTTGTTAAAAGCAATCTGTCTATAGCGGCTTACACAGCGCCCTTTCAGTGTGATTGATTGGTGGTGGATGATAGTGGTGTGCCTTGCGATTTCGACAAATTAAGACCAAAACACAATACTTTTTTATACTTACTAAACCAGCTAAAAGAAGCTGGAAAAAAAACGAATCTTACAAGTCTGGTACTCAAAACCTTGCACCATGTTCGGTCTTCAGTAGGTAGTCCACAGTAGGCAGTTTTGCCAATCGTGAATTGCAGGAACTGAAGAGCGGTTTGAAAGTGGTCGGTGATTTTTCAGAATGATTGAGCGTACATTCCGTAATGGATGCTATGGCTGCATACTGAAAACTGCCGACTGAATTAGGACCTACTATTAACAATTATAATCTCATGGTAAAAGGTAATGGTTTTGCTCCACGCAGGGTGGCGTGGCTTATCCCTCAAGCCCCCCGGCGACAGAATGATTGGTCAATGTTCATGTTAAGGACTGTCCAACTAACGGTCAAGCTTTTCCTGTGTGGGCAAACCTCTTTTACTTTTTTTCAAGAAAAAGGTAATAAGGTGAAAGTAAAAAATAAGTTTTCGTTTTTTTTCCTGGCTGCACTCTCGATTTTCTCTTCCCAGTTTTCATTTCTCCATGCGCAGTGTGCCCTTATTTGCCACAACGATATTACGGTAGCGTTGGATAACGTTGGAGAGGCGAATGTCTTTCCACCAATGTTGCTGCAAAGTTCTGTTGGCTGTTCCAATAATTTCGAGGTAACAATAATCGACACTTCAGGTAATTCAGTTGGCACTTTGCTGGATGCGTCCTTGTTGGGCATGCCCATGACGGCTACTTTGTTGCATCCGGCAAGCGGCAATTCCTGTGAGGTAGATATTGATTTGATCGATGCGATGGCGCCAGTGCTTGATTGCCAGGATACCTTGTTTATTTGGTGCAACGAACTGCTCGAAAATCTTGACACACCAACAGTGAGCGACAACGCCACGTTGGTTGACAGCATTGATTTGACCAATGTGGACAACTTAATAGAATTAAGTTGTTTTGATACTGTCGCAAACGAAATAGTCACTGCTTATATCGAGCGGATGTGGTATGCAGAAGATGAAAGCGGAAATGTTGATTCTTGTCTGCAATATATTTTCCTAAAACGGGCGACGCTTTCCCAAATAGTTTTCCCAGACCATCGGGACGGTGTTGAAATGCCAGCTTTGGAATGTGGGGACGAGGATCCTTCTGACCTGAGTATTGCTGGCGAACCAACCGTAGAAGGCTTGCCTTTGGACATTGCCGGAAGTTGTGAACTGATCGTTTCGCATAGCGATCAGGAAGTACCGATTTGCGGCGGGGCGAGGAAGGTCATCAGAACCTGGACAGTCTTCGATCTCTGCACGGAAGGGTTTCTGGTTTATGCCCAAATCATTCGCTTAGAAGATACAACGCCCCCAACGGTCGCGTGTCCCGACAATGTAAGTTTCAATACTTTCAGCAGTTCCTGTACGGCACAAGTCTATTTGCCGCAAGGCTCAGTAGAAGACGGTTGTTCAGGAGCAATATTGACCCCGTCATGGAATTATGGGGTCGGTTATGGGCCATTCGACAATGTAGTCGCAGGGACGCATACGGTGACATATACAGGTCAGGATGGATGTAGCAATACTTCTTCCTGTCAAATAACAGTAACCGTAAACGATGCCAAAAAACCAACTGCGCTTTGTGAATTGCAAGTGCAAGTTTCATTGGAAGAAGACGGCACAGCGCTCGTTTTTGCAGAAACATTTGACAATGGGAGTCACGACAACTGCGGCATTGCTGAATTCCAGGTACAACTGAACGGTTCTGACAACTACGATACTTTTGTTTCTTTTGACTGTGACGATTTGAGCACGGTACCACAAGTGACCTTAAAAGTAGTGGATGTAAATGGCTTGGAAAGCAGTTGTTCAGGCACGGTCACAGTCATGGATCAAATTCCACCGGAAATACTCTGTCCTGCACCAATAAATATCAATTGCGGAAGCAATTATAACAATACTGGCGTGACTGGCTTGCCTTATGCAACGGACAATTGCAGCGTGGCCAGTACCACCCATATTGATCTTGTCGATTTGAATAATTGTGGAAACGGCACGGTCGAACGTACCTGGAAAGCTACCGACCAAAGCGGAAATATTTCTACCTGCCTTCAACTGATTACCATTACTGATAACACAGATATTACGGTAACTTTTCCTGACAACCACGATTTGTATGAATGCCAGCCTGAACTGTCTCCAGCCCTTATGGGCGAGCCTGTTGTCACGGGGCAGGATTGCGAACAATTGCAGATTACGCATACCGATTATTACTTCTACACCGCCGAACCTGCTTGCTTTCAGTTGATCCGCAACTGGGCAGTGGTGGACTGGTGTTCGTATGCTCCAAATGACCCACAGGCAGGTGGTTTTTGGGAACACACGCAAGTCATTGAAGTGCGAGACAGCGTGGCACCGGTACTAACCTGTCCAGGCATGATGATCGTTGGCATCGATGACAATGGGTGCGAAACTTTTGTTGATGTACCGTTGCCTGATGTGGATGATTGCAGTACACAATTGACTTTTTTGAACGACTCCGAACACGCCCAGACAAACCAAGGTGCAGCCAGCGGTGTATTTCCAAAAGGAAATTACTTTGTTACCTACACCGTATCTGATGGCTGTGGAAATACTTCCACTTGCAGTGTGCAAGTGATGATTGTTGACTCTGAGGCGCCGAACCCAGTGTGCAATAATGGTGTTTCTGTAACAATCCAACAAACTGGTTACATAACCTTGACCCCAACCATGATAAACAATGGCAGCTTCGACAATTGTTCGCCAGTAAGCTCGCTGATTTTGCAAGTAAGCCCGAATACATTCACCTGTCAAGACCTCGGGACCAAAGTCGTTACCCTCACGGTGACCGACCAATCGGGCAACAGTGCTTTTTGTCAAACGAACGTGGTGGTGCAGGACAATTTGGATGTGTGCGGCGATGGAAATATTGGCATCATTGCTGGCAAATTGGAAACTGAAAATGGGGAAGCCTTAGGTCAAAAACTGGTTGGGCTGACAGGAGGCATCAACATGGCTGTCACTACCGACGTGGACGGCACATTCGATTTTCCAAGTCTCCCGCTCAACCAAGATTATACATTGACTCCTGTTTATGATACAAATCCATTGAACGGGGTGACCACCTTTGACATGGTCATCATCCGTCGTCATATTTTGGGTGTCCTCGCTTTGAATTCGCCCTATAAAATCATCGCTGCGGATGCCAATGATTCAGGCGCTGTGACTACTTTCGATCTCGTTGTTTTACAAAAATTGATACTCAATGTCACAGATGAACTTCCAAATGGCAACAAGTCATGGCGTTTTGTGGATGCAAAATATGTATTCCCTAATCCGGCCAACCCATTCTTTGAAAACTTCCCAGAAGCGATCACGATTGATCCTTTGGCCAGCAATGTGTGGGAGCAGGATTTTGTGGGTATCAAAGTGGGCGATGTGAACGACAGTGCCGATCCATCCGACTATGATGGGCAGGGCAACGAGGATAGGAATTTTGATAAAACACTGATATTCAATACGAAAGATATTAAACTGGTTGCCGGGCAAGTATATGCCATACCCTTCGTGGCGGCTTCCTCCCAGCTGTTGGCCGGCTTCCAGTTTACTTTGGATTTTGATGAAAACACGCTTGATTTCCAAGGGCATAAAGCAGGCGTTTTACCTTACTTGAAGGATAATAACTTCGGGGCAGTATTTGCCAACGAGGGGCTTCTCGCCATGAACTGGGAAAACGTTGCGGGTTATCAGACCAGCGAAGGGGAGGTACTTTTTACGCTGGAATTTTTTGTGAAAAACAATGCTCGTTTATCGAATGTGCTGGCACTGAATTCGAGGCTTACCCCAGCGGAGGCATATCTTGGCCATTTTGATGGAATGACGGAACTGGACATAGCCAGTGTGTCGCTCGAATACGAAAATGACCCAATTTCAGAATTGCAATTATTTCAAAATACACCGAATCCATTTTTAAGAACAACCGATTTACACTTCTTCCTTCCGGAAGCTACCACTGTATCCATGCGCATTTTTGATGTGTACGGCAAATTGATCATAACTTACACACACAATTATTCACAAGGCCAACACACTTTGCCCATCGACTTGGGCGGTACAGCGGCCACTGGCGTACTCATCTGTGAATTGGATGCAGAAGGCTACCGGAAACAAACGATCAGGATGATGATTTATGAATGATGTATTTATAAATCATCATTTATAAATCATAGATCAACACACTTTGACCACGTTTACACACACGACTTACATTATTCCGAATTCTATCTGATTTACACATTTAATTTACCAAAACAAGCAGTGCAGGTAGCGTCGAAGACGTCCGGGGCTACCACTGGCATTGCATTAGGGAAAAGGGAGTTTTACCCTTGATTGATGCGAAGAAAGCGAATCCCATGACAAACAGGTATATCGGTTCAACGGTACACTGGAGAACCGATACACCAGTATTTTACAAAAAACAGCTAGGTCAACACGATTAATTTCATTTTTTCATTAACCAATTTTTCGATCCCATGAGAAGAGTCGAGTTTACTATTCAAACCCAAAACAATAGCAGTTGGAAGGAGCGGGCGACTGGCCGCTTTTTAAGGGCACTTGTCCTTACTGGTCTGCTATTGGTTACCAACTGGCACCATGCGCAAGCACAGTGTGCCCTGGTCTGCAACGACGACGTGAACGTATCCTTACCCGGCACCAATGTCGACTGTTCTGTTGAAGTGACAGTTGATATGGTTTTGGAAGACCCTACGAGTTGCAACGAACCGCTTGCAGTGACTTTGATGAACATTCAAGGTTTTCCATTGCCTACAAGCCCATTTTTGAATGAATCGCATATTGGCGAAACGTTCATTTATTCCGTCACAGAACTGACCAGCGGGAATTCCTGCTGGGGAACCATTTCTGTGGAAGACAAACTTGGGCCAAACATTGACAGTTGCGATAATCTGAACTTCCCTTGTATCACTGACTACAAACCTACCATTGATGGGGGTGATGCGCCTACGCCTGTATTTTCAGATTGCTCGGGCGTGATGAGCATGGATTATACTGATGCCATAAATACCAACAATTGTGGTGGACAAGGCTTTGTGGCCATTGTACAGCGCACTTGGACAGCGGTTGACTTTTTGGGCAATGTCTCTAATTGCACCCAAATGATTACCGTTGAACGGGTATCACTGGAAGACTATACTCCTGAATGTCCTCCAAATGTGGCGCTGGAATGCACGGACAGCATTCCCAGCACCGACCCATCCGCTACGGGCTACCCTGTCATTGAAATTGACAGCGTGGACTACATCGTCGTTCCCGGAGCAGAAGTGTTCTGTGAATTGGCAGCATCATATACCGACGAGGTATTCGATATCTGCGGTGGCGGCATGAAAATTCTCCGTACCTGGAATATCTACGATTGGTGCCTCGACACCGATCCGACTATTCCAAATCCATTTACCTGCATCCAAGTGATAAAAGTGGAAGACAAAACACCACCTGTTATTACTTGTCCTGATCCAATAGTTCAGGACGCAGCTCCAACTAATTGTGCAGCTTCGCTGATTCTTCCTCCTGCAAATGTTTATGATGTTTGTTCGGACTGGAATGTAAAAGTGCTCACGCCATTTGGGATTGTGAGTGGGAATGGTGGTCTGTTGTTAAACGTTCCAGTCGGTACACATGATATTATCTATGTGGCAACGGATGACTGTGGCAACATCAGTACCTGTCAAACAACCATGACCATTGAGGACAACTCACCTCCTGTCGCTATTTGCGATGAGCACACAACTGTTTCTTTGACGGCGGATGGCAGTGCGATCGTTTCGGCCATGGTCTTTGACGATGGTAGCGAGGACAATTGCGATATTGATTATTTTGAAGTACGCCGCATGCCGGATGTCCTTTTTGATGATTATGTGACTTTTTACTGCAGTGATGTTGACAGCACCATATTTATTGTGATGCGGGTGTGGGACGTGGCTGGCAATTACAACGAATGCATGGTCGACGTGGAAGTCCAGGATAAAATTGGCCCAGCCATTACTTGTCCTGCGGGAAAAACCATTGAGTGTTACGAGCCGGTGCCTCCAGTTGAAGACCCTGTGATCTTTGACAACTGCCCTGGCGGCACCTGGGTACATAGTGAAATAGACAATACAACCAACTGTGGGACTGGTTCTATTACGCGTATTTATCTGGTAACGGATGTTGGTGGCTTACAAGCTTCTTGTATGCAGATCATTACAGTTGTTAATTCAACGCCATTTAATTCTACTAACATAGTTTGGCCAAATGACTACTTTACTTCTGAGTGCGGGCCAGCTGTAGAGCCTGGCGATTTGCCTGCTGGGTTTGATGTGCCCAGCGTTGATGAAGATGCTTGCGACATGGTAGCGGTGACCCACACCGACCAATATTTGCCGACCAATCCGCCAGCTTGTTTCAAGATATTGAGAAAATGGATCATCATTGATTGGTGCCAGTACAATCCAAATATCCCGAACAGCCCCGGCTATTGGGAATATACGCAGATCATAAAAGTAACGGACGATGAAGACCCAATAGTGACCTGTCCCGATAGCGTTGTTGTCGATAGCGGCGATCCTAATTGCCAATCGGAATTTGTACTTATTGATTCCGTCATGGCAACCGATTGTAGTGAGGTATTTAACTATCAAATTCTAGTTGACCTGTTCACAAACGGTTCGACGGACCAGGTTCTCAGTGGGCAGAATGCTTCTGGCACTTACCCATTTGGCATCCACACGGTTACTTATCGGGTAGAGGATCTGTGCGGCAATATTGCAACTTGCAACATCACCGTAGATGTGCATGATGCTAAAAAGCCAACACCTATCTGTGCCAATGGCTTGGCAGTCGAACTCATGGAAGATTTTGTGAACGGAGGTGGGATGATTGATCTCCTGCCTGAAATGTTTGACTTGGGCAGCTATGACAACTGCACAGATGCAGCTGACCTAGTGCTTGAATTGACACCGTCTTTTTTCGATTGTGATGATGTAGGCACAAATGTTGTTTATCTCTATGTGACTGACGAGGCAGGCAACACGGATTTTTGTGAAACATACGTACAGATCCAAGACAATATGATTATTTGCCCCGATCCATTGTCAGCCGATGTGGGTGGAAACGTAGCGACGCCTGCTGGAAGTGGACTCAACAATGTGTCAGTTGATGTAAGTGGCAATGGCCCATTTACGCCATCAGTAACAAGTGGAGCGAACGGACAATTCCAGTTCTTTGACTTGAGCCTCGGCAATGACTACACTTTTACGCCTATCCAGAATACTGGCTTTTTGAATGGGGTGACGACTTACGACCTTGTGCTAATGACCCAGCATATTCTAAATGTGCTCCCATTCGATTCTCCATACAAATACATTGCGGGTGATGTAAATGACAATGATGCGGTCACGACTGCCGATGTTGTGGAATTGCGAAAGCTGATTTTACAGATCGTCACGGAATTCCCGAACAATAATTCATGGCGCTTTGTGGACAAAGACCATGTGTTCCAAAATCCACAAAACCCTTTCCAACCACCATTCCCTGAATTTTTCAACATCAACAACTTGGCGAATGATGTGGATGACGTTGATTTTGTGGCGGTGAAAATTGGTGACGTGAACGGGACAGCAACGACCAATGTGTCAGGTGATACAGAGGATCGTGGATTCGACGGAGAACTCACGTTTATCTTGGATGACCAAGAAATCCAGGCGGGCGAGACTTTTGAAGTCGCATTCCGTGCCAACAATTTTATCAATCTGTTTGGCTATCAATTTGCCATGAAGTTTGAAGCTGCGAACATGGAACTTACAGACATTGAAACAGGCGAGTTGACGAATTTGACCGAAACAAATTTTGGTTTGACATTGCTCGATGAAGGCATCATCACTACCAGCTGGGACAATACAAAAAACACTTTACACGACAACAACACTATTCTTTTTTCTTTGACCTTTAAGGCAAACACCAATTTGACATTGAGCGAAGCAATTCGCATTTCTAAATCAACCATCCCTGCCGAAGCTTATCAAAATGCTGATGGCAACGAAGTTGAACTGCTGGACATTGGTCTCCAGTTCAACAACCAAACGGCAGAAGTAGCAGCAGGATTTGAGTTGATGCAGAACAACCCGAACCCATTCATGGAATCAACGACGATCGGGTTCCGTTTGCCAGAAGCGGGTCAAGCTACATTGACAATTTACGACCTGTCGGGAAAAGTCCTGACAACCATATCGAACACATATACCACAGGTTATAATGAAATAACCATTGGTAAAGACCAACTCGGCAATGCCGGCGTGCTTTTCTATCAATTGGAAACGCAAGGCCACACGGCTACCCGCAGAATGGTAAGGCTTTGATGAGTTTCTGAGAGTTTGAGTTCGTGAGGATTTGAGTTTTGTGATATTGAACCCTCAAAAACTCACGTACTCAGAAACTCAAACTCTCAAAAAGAACAATGTGCGTTTCCCAGAACCGGTTTAAGTATTCTCAAAATCTGGTTTTTGGGATGACCTCTCCTGGCTTAGGCCGGGGGGGGTTTTTAGGTTTAAGGAGTAACGGTTTTTAGGTGTAATGGTATATCGGTATGTTGGAAACTAAATAAGGATAGAACCGTTTCGCAGTTAAACCAAAAACCAATATACCGTCTCCCCACAAATTAGCGTTAACTACCACAAACCTGAATGCCAATTGATACCTTTGCCCCCAATTTTCAATCCTCCATTTTCAATTCAAATAATCCAATGACCGTTTTCAAAAAAGCTTTACTCCTTTGTTTGGTCGCTTTGACCAGCCTTCCACTCCAGGCCCAGGAAGGGTTGGAGGTAGGCGGTTGGCTGGGCATTACCAATTATTTTGGTGACCTCAACACCAACCTTCGCCTCAACCGGGTCGGCCCAGCTGGCGGGGTCGGCTTCCGTTACAATTTTAATGAACGTTTGGCCGTGAAATTTTCTGTCAACATGGGTACGGTGGAAGCTTATGACTCCGATTCGCCAAATATATTTGAGCGTGCAAGAAACCTGCATTTCAAATCACAGGTGGTTGATGCAGGATTGCAACTTGGCTTCAACTTCCTGCCCTACCAACATGGTAGTCAAGATTACAACTGGACACCATATCTGTTCTTAGGCTTCGGTGTCAACTATTTCAATCCAAAAGCTAAACTGGATGGCGAATGGTACGAACTGCGCACGTTTGGAACGGAAGGGCAGTTTAAAGGGGAGGAATATTATACAGTGACTGGGAGCTGGTTGTACGGCGCTGGTTTTAAGATAGACCTGACCTACGAGTTGAGCATCAACATAGATGTGAGTGCCCGCCGGTTGTTTTCTGATTACCTCGATGATGTGAGTGGCACCTACCCGGATGCCGACAACGTGGGTGATCTGAGAGGCGAATTTGCAACCCAGTTCATTGATCGTTCAAGTGAATTGTACCAAACTAATCCAGATTTTTTTACTCGCAACGGCCTCGAATTTCCTATTGGCGAAGAAGGCCGTCAGCGTGGCAATTCTGGCGACAACGACACCTATGTATATTTTGGCGTCGGCCTGTATTATTATTTTGGTGATTTGAAATGCCCGTATGAGAAGTAGTTATTTCAGTATGCAGTGAACAGTATGCAGTGGACAGTAGGCAGTTGGCAGCAAATAAAAAAAATGCAGGATGGGTTAATTCCATCCTGCATTTTTTTATCTTGAAAAGAAGCGACGCTTTTTAAAAAGCGTCGCTTCTTGCATTATGGTGAAACAACCAACTTCCCGCTCCCCAACTGCCGCCCTTCCGAGCGCACCACCCAAAAGTACAGCCCCGGCGGCACACCCGCTGGCGCCGGACTGCGTCCGGTGGCCAAAGCTGTTTCCTATTAAAAGTTTCCATTTCGATGATTTTCATTTCGTTACCACCAACTTCCCGCTCCCCAACTGCCGCCCCTCCGACCTCACCTCCCAAAAGTACAGCCCCGGCGGCACACCCGACAGCGGGACATTGTACCGCAGATGACCTTTCCCAAGTTTTTCCGGTAGCAGCCGCTGCCCCACGGCGCTGTACAGCGACCACTCGCCATCGGCGGGCAGCGGCTGCGGCATTTCAATGATGACCTGGCCACTGGCAGGGTTGGGAAAGACGGCAACCTCCCGCCGTGGGTGCGGCACGTTCACGCTGCTGACCACCAGCTGTATGGTACTGTCGCACACGGGATGGCCCGTGCCGAGGCGGTAGTTGGGGAAGTTCGGGATGGTGCTGAAATTGTCCTTTGGCAATTGGATGGCGTGCTGCTGGAAGCCGCAGGCCTGCCCCTTTTCGTTGGGGAAGTTGATGACATGGAGGCGGTCGGTGCCGTTGCCCGTGCTCATGTAGATGCGGCAGTCCGGGGCCAGCTGCATGAGGAAAAAATTGGCGGGGAAGGGGGAACTGAACCCGTCGAAGGTGTCTATGAGCACCTTGGAGGCCTGGATGTCGGGGGCCTCCAGGTCGAACTGGTACAGGTTGACGGCATTGGACACATAGAGGAAGCGGTTGTCGGGGGAGACGGCCGCACCGCCGAAATAGATGGTGCTGTCCACAAAAAGCTGCTGTTCGTAGGAGAGCTGCCCTGTGCCGCGGTCGAAACCGAACAGCAGGGCCTGCTCGTTCCGGTTGTAGTGTACGTACCTTGCCCCGTCTGGGGAAAAAACGGCCTGCCCAACGCCCCAGCCTGCCTGCCCGCCCCCTATGCCGAGGTCTTGGAAGTCGTGCACCCATATCCCGCTTGAATCCAGCAAAAGCTTGTAGTACTGGTCGGGGTGATACCCCCCCGCTATGATCCACCAGGACATCCCGTCCGCATGACGGGTGGCCGTCAGGTAGCCCTGCCACAATGAGTCTTCAATGATGGCAATGTTTTTTCCGGTTACATCGCCTAGCCCATTGTCCTGTTCCATATCCACTGTCGAATAGAATAAAAAATCAGACATAGACGCATTGGCTGCACTCTCATGGACTATGTAAAATATATTTTCGTTTTCCAAAGAAGGGAAAGCGAGTACCCCTTGTATCATCGGATACCCGTGCTCACAAAAATCTGTATGTATGCTGCCCGGGTTGAGGTTGTTGCCGTTCGGCATCTTTCCGTGCTCCCTGTTCGCAACATAGCACCCGTTGGTATAGAACAAAAGGTTGCCGTCCTTGTCACTCATCGTGCCGCTGTCAACATGCATGTTCATTTCTTTTTCAACATATTGAATACTAACGGCGCCATCTTTAAAGCTGACAAGTGATCCGTCCCCTGCCGGATTTCCATTTTGTGTTCCGATCATCCAGTTATAATCCCACTTTTCTTGGCATATAAGCGAAGAACAAAACATTGTCAACAGTAAAAGGAGAAAATATTTCATGACATGGTGAAATTTAAACAGGCCACAGGATGTATCCTGTGGCCTGTACCAGATTACCTGGTGATGAACAGTTGCCCGGTATAAAGCTGGTTGCCGTTGTCAAAGACAACGATGTAGTAAGCGCCCGCTGGGAAAGTGGACGTGTCAATCCTGTGCTTTGGCATATTAGGTGGTAGCACAAGTTTTTTCATCAGCCTCCCAGTCGTTGAGTAAACGGCCAGTTCCATTGGGGTATCGCTTACGGCCCCTTCCAATTCAATCAGCACTTCATCCACGGCCGGGTTCGGTGTCAGTATGAACCCCGGGCCCTCTTTGGCCCCTGCGTCAGGAGTATTGGCCGAACGTCCCCCCACCCCGCAGCCCATACTGCTGAAATCGGCACTTTGGTCAACCAGGGCGTACATGGCCCTGGCACGGTACACGGCATCGCCGCCACAGGGCGGACATTGCTGTGCGGTGGCCAAAAGGCTGGATGCCTGGGAAACGTTGAAGGTGTCCACCCCGACGGCCACGGTCTCCAGGAAGATGTCGTTGACGGTCTGCTCGTTCACTTCGGGCACTGTGGCTGCTGCAATGGCGGCATTGGTGGCTTCCAATACAACGGCCTGTGCGGCCCGGTCAGAGACCACCGTGCCGACAAGTGCATCGTTGCTGGCCATCTCAGCATCCAAAATAGCCTGATGGGCGCTTTTTTGCAGCATCAGCGAATCTATCTGGGACTGGGTCAGGCCGCCAGCGGCCAAAGTGCTGTCAATGGCATAAATGGCCTTTAGCTCTGCCTCTATGTTGGCCTGCTGTGCAGCCAACTGTGCCTCGGTGGCGGCATCCGCCACGAACAATGCCGCAATGCTTGCCTCTATGCTGTGGAACTGCCCGACCGTGGTCAGCGATGCCGCGTTGACAAAGCTCTGCATGGCCGTATCGCTGGCGTACAGGCTTGGCTCGTCCATCAAGCGCTGGTACAGCCGGCGCTTGCCCGTCCAGTTCACTTCGCTGTCGCAGGTGCCCGGTGCCAGCCCGCCGTTGGCGATCGTGTAGTCCAGCACGTCAATGCCCTTTGGCGTTTCCCCCGTGAACTCGTCAATGTCGGAGCCGATGCCGTTGGGGCAGGTATTGCTGGTAGTACAGGAATAGGAGGAGGTGGTACTAGGATTATTTAAAAACCAATTTGATACATTGACCGATGTATTGAACAAGGGGTTTTCACCTTGGTCAACGAAGAATCGTGAAAAAGTAGGATTGCTCTGATTGAACCCGCCAAAGTTCCCATTTATCGGCTGGTAGTTGTTCCCCTGCCCGCCATAGGCCGTAACGCCCAGCCATTGGTTCCCTGCGTGTTTCTGGTCACCGATATAAGCCCCGGATGTTACCTGCAGCCCCAGCCTGTGGTCGTTGATGTTGTTCCCTGTCAGGTCGGTGGCATCGCCGAGGTTGTCAAAGTTGAAACCGACATCCGAATCGGCCACGCTGTTGCAGCGGATGCGCGCATCGGACAGCCCGTCGGCATTGAAGCCCACGGCGCTGTTCCAGTCAGCGGCAGAGCCGTTTCCGTTCACTGCGTTGCACAGGGCGATGGGGATGTGCGAGCCTTGCACGTCAATGCCAAAGTAGGTCTCCCTGTCGGGGTCGAGCAGGTTCACGGTGTTCTTTGTGATGCGCGGCGCCAGGCCCGACTGCACCCAGATGCCCGTCTGGGCATTGTCCACTTTTACCAGGTTGTTGAGCAACCGGTATGGAAGATATGAGCCCGTGGTGTTCTCCTCCGCACGTATGCCAATGCCCGTTGCCGAGCCAGTGGTATTGGTGTCGTCGTCCACGGTAATGTCGTTGTCGCTGACCTGGAGCCGGGTGGGCATGTTGGCAAAGAGGCCGATGCCCGTGCGCCGGGCGGTGACCTGGTTGTCGTAGATGTCAATGTTGCGCCTGTCGCTGTGGGACACTTCGATGCCTGTGTTCAGTTGTCGCATACTGGTATTGGAGATGTCCAGGTTCATGTCGTTGGCCGTGATCCCCGTGGCCATGTTGTCGAAACCGAAACTCCCCGGCCCGAAGCCCTTGTAGGTCAAGAACCTGTTCGTACCATAGCCCTTGGCCTGCACCCCGAACTGTTCAATGTTGCGGAAAACCATCTTTTCGACCGTGGCATTGCAGAACCGCAGGTCCATGCCCCGTTGCAGCCCACTGAAGGTAATGGTGTTTGCAGCATCGCCCAAGAGGTTGAAATCGGCATTCAGGAAAAAGATGCCCCATCCTGGTTTTTGCCCTTCATAGGGGGGGAGCATCGCACCGTCGGTGGTGATGGTGTTCTGGCCATGTACCTCTATGAAGGGTTTGCGCGAACCGCCAGAGGAAGGAGTGGTGATGCTCCGGTAGTTGTTGAGAAGGTTTGTGCTGGTAAGGCTGAGATGGGCTTCTCCGTCGAGTTGGATCCCGCTTTCCCCATCTTTGACCGTGACTTCGGATATGACAAGGGAAGCCCCATCCTGTACGAGTATCCTGTCCCACATGTCCAGGCATCCCCTGATAATTGGCGGCACAGAAAATTGCGGCTCTTTTTCTATGGTGAGCGTACTGCCGCTCTCCACGATGATGGACGCATTTTCCCAAAGGGCGAACTTGCTGTCGTGGGTGATCCAATAATCTTCGTTGACGACCAAGGTATTGTAGATCAACACGTCCTGGCCTCCATTTTGTGACTCCTGGGGGGTAAGCATCTCCCCGGCAGATTGGCCGCCGTCAATATCCGTGAGCAATATTTGAGTGCCCGGAGGGTCGCCAGCACCGCCCACGGTATATTCAAAGCGTTCCGATTCAATATCATCGAACGCAGTAAATCCAGAGGCTGTCCCATCCGGCAAAACCACCCTGAAATATAAATCCTTGAACAACCCCACTGGGGTGTCCGTCAGCAGGGTCAGGTCAATATCGAGAAGCCCCCCGGCATTCAGGCCCGGCACGACCAGGTCTGCTTCGTATTTATCGTAAGGGAAATTTTCGCCAGGCACCAAAAACCCTGTGCTGATAAAGCTGAACCCGTTGGGATCATCAATGATCGTAAAATGAGTGCCATTTGATGCAAAAAAGTAGAGTTCAACAGTAATGGGAACTGGGTCGTCCTCGCAAACGAGGGGGTTCTGGGTGGCAAGTTGGATGGACATGGGCAAAGGCTCACAATTTGCAAGCAAATCTGAGCCCGGAACTATATTAAAACCATAGGTAGTCGGGTCGGGCAGGGTTGGGCATTGGGCATGCACATTTTCTAAGGGCAGTACTAACAGTATTGTGATCATGGTTCGCAAACACCTTGTTAATGTGTGTGTGTGTGTTCCAGTACGGTTCACACGCGATATAGAGAACAAAAGATTTTTCATGGTGAAATGTTTTTAAGATAAAATCCAGTCCCTGGCCCGCGGCAGGCGTGTGTAGTGCGTTCCACTACCACGGGCCAGGGCAAAGGTGAACAAAAAAGGAAAAGAAGACAGTCGGTAAGTGCAGTACGTTTTAGTCGTCAGCTTTGTCTGTGGGCCGTGCCCAGTAGGGAAATGTCGGTCGTTCCGGGGTTTTAGATATTTTTCGGTCAGTTGCGGTGCAGCGTGTTGTCCTTAATTTACTGTGTAAAATTTAACTGAAAATGCGTTTTCGAAAACGGATTACAATAATAACTCAAATTGGCAGCCCATGCAAATTATTTAACATGCGATGGCTGGCTGCTGACAAAACTGCTGAAAGGCTGGGGTTTCGTGAACAAAACCTAGTGGCACTCACCCCGCGTCCCTTCCCCCTTTCAATTTATCCTGCAAATCTTTCAGCGTGTCCCATTCCCCTTTCACGGCCAATTCGGCCTGTACGGGCCAGGTGGTTGGGTCGTGCATCCGGTAACGGGTGCCAGCTTCAGCGAGGATTTCACGGAGTTGGCTTTCAGTAGATTTGGAAAGCACTTTCAAATCTGGGATGTCGTTCTTCTTTAGCAGCTTTTCGATTTTAGGGCCGATGCCTTCCACGGTTTTCAGGTCCTTGATATTTTTAACAAAAACAGCGGAAGGCTCAAGTGCTTCTGGCGTATCTTCTTTGATGTCCATCAGTCGGGCGGCTTGCCCGACCCAATCATCCCGTTTGATTCGGCCAGGAAAGAACTCAATGGCGGTGGTCACTTTTTCAATGAGCGGAGCGTCCAATTGGCTGATCTGTCCATAAGTGTAAACACCCAGGCCATTTAGTTTTTTTTCCAGAAATGCACCGATGCCTTTGATGCGGGTGAGGTCGTCCTTGTCGGATTCGGAAGCGGAAGGCAATTTATCGCCGATGGCAGCTGTGACTTCATCGCGGGCAGCTATGGCAGAGAGGCTTATTGATTCGCCTTTGTCAACTTCAGCCATTTCAGGGGCGGGTGCAAATATTTCATTGTCTTCTTTGGCTGTCACGGAAACGCCTTTGTTTATTTCAATGACGCTGTTGTCATAGTCCAGTTGGGTCCTCAGCGAGTTGTTTTCGGCCGTCAGGTCGCTCAATTTGGCTTCGAGTGCTTTCAGTCGTTTGTCCGAGGGCTTGTTGCTTTTGGCGGTTTGCAGGGTATTCAGTTTTTCCTCCAATTCATTTAAACGTGAAAGTGCAGCGGCGCTCGCTCCTTTGGCACTGTCGCTGGCACTGCTTCCTTCCGAGCTGCTCAAGTCTGCGTTCATTGCTTTCAGGCCAACAATCTGGTTGTTCAGGTCTTCAATGGTCGCTTGGTATGAACCAATGACAGCCTGTGCTTTCACCGAATCTTCGAGCGAACTGTCGAGGTCAGCCTGCCAGTGATCCTTCTCCTCTTCTAGAGATTTGGCTATTTCAATAGCTTCCCGGGATTCCCGTTGTGCTTTTACGAGGTCGGCTTCTTTCAGGTCAATTTCTTCCTTGAGGTCGTTGTATTTTTCCAAAAGGTCATCATGGCTCTTTTTCCATTTTTCAGCTTCCTTCTCAAATCGATTGGCTCGGCGGCCATACATCGCCCATCCGGTGAGCAAACCTATTAGGAAACAAAACAGGACAGAAATCATGAACATGACACTATCGGGACTCCAAAATTCTGTAAAAAAATTATCCATTTTTTATTAATGCTGAATGATTAATGCTGAATGCTGAATTTTTCATTTAGCATCCAGAATTTATCATTAGGGAGTTGGAAACAAATAACCTACCCATTCTGACTCGCTCTTTTTCCTTCTAAAGATGCTTTAAAAATGAACCGTAACCCAGCTATGCTTAATTTTTCAAACACCTTTACAAGAAAAAATAGCTTCGCCATAACGGGTAGACTATTTATTTCCAACTCCCTTATTCTAAAACTTTTTCAATGATCTTAAAATTGACTCGGCGGTTTTTCTGACGCCCATCGGGGTTGTCAGAGCCATCGGGTTTGGAGTTGGGGTTTACGGGTTGGGATTCTCCGAGGGACGAAACTTTTATTTCGGCCTTCAAGCCCAGTTCTCTAAAATATTGAGCTGCATTTTTTGCCCGTTCAAGGCCAAGATTGTAATTGAATTTTTCCGTATCGATGCTATCAGTATGACCGATAATAGAGAGGATCATTTCAGGGCTGGCATCTAAAAATGACCTGACAGAATCGGCGTAGAGAATGCATTGTTCTCCGGGTTTGAAAGCGGCGGAGTTGAAAGCAAAATTAGCATCTGAAAATGTATTGTCCTCAAATCGGTACGCCAATTTTTCATACGGATCGGGAATGGCGGACAATACTGCAAATGAGACGACTTCTTCTATAGCTGCTCCGTTGGCCAGTTCATGGTCTATTGAAACACGTCCTTCGTCAACCCCCAGTTTTTCAAAAAGCCGCTCAACGGCTCTTGCCCTTGCAATTCCAACATTTTCAAAAATACCTGTCTTTGCAGCTTTCTCGCTTCCCAGATAGCGACCTGTCAGGATGATTTTCCGATCAGGGTATTGTTGAAGGTATTCGGTTATTTTCTCCAAAAATGCCTGATTGTTCTCGGTCAAGTTGGCATTATAGGAATTAGAATCGAAACCGAACTGCTCGTATCCTTGCAATATTATTTTGTCACCATCATTAAAAGCCAGCGTCATAGGCCGAGTCACACGTGCACCATCATCACCGCACCGGTGCCGGATCTGGCAAACAAAATACCAACGGGAATATAAAGCAAAGGCAAGAAATACCAAAAAGCCAATGGTAAATACTCTCATAGTTGTTTATTTAATGGTTCAAGGTACATGGTGTATCGGTTCAATGGTTAATCACCATTCTGTCACCTTCCCCTGTAAGGCGTTGACGGTCAAAGGTATATATTTCGGGGGATTATGCAAAAATCACGAACAACTTCACAGCTTTGTTCCCTGCCAACCAAGATGTTATCGGGGCATTTTCTTTTTTTTGGAAAAAATTAAGATCATGGCATCACCTTTTCCCGGAATAGGCCCTTGTCTCAAAGGACACCTTTGGCCTGATGTCCACAACAGTTTGGCCTATTTGATGAAATGATTTAAACCGTTACTATTTTTTAAAGTGACAAAGTAGAACTATGGGGCCTATCGAAGCACTGTTCCCCCTGCCTAGCACAAAGTTGGAAAAGACCTTACTTTTTACATCGAAGGCTTTAACGCCACCATTAGGGCCAGGGTCAGCAGACTTGTCAGAAAATCGCTTTCTCTTTCCAAGTTGGACAAGTGGCATGACCTCGCAATCGGATGGTTCTTCTGGCGTTTAATTTAGAACGGCAGCATTACATTTGATGCACCGCCTATTTTTCAAACTTTTGCCCGAAGCGATTTCGGGATTCAAACTCTCAAAAAATCACCCTATATTTGACACTCATTTTCCTCTATTTTAAAGTACGGATCAAAATTACATAAACGCTCTAAAAAACATGTGTTATGAACAACTCAACATTCAGCGGCTATAAAACACGCGAGCAGATCGCAATGGAATTTGGTGTCACCGCAAAGACATTGAAATGCAAACTTGAGGCAAAAGGCATTTTCCTCCCCAATGGCAGGGTATCCCTTTATTGGCAGAAACGGATTTACGGGGCATTGGGCTACCCGTCCGGCGTCTCAAAAAAAGACTATGCGGAGATTTGATGGAAAGCCATTTCCGAAAACTCACGGTTTCCCCCCCAAACTTCCGAAAACTTCCGATATCGGTTTTTGTTTTTGCCCCACCTTTGTGAGTGATAGGTTCTGCCCCAAACTGCATAAGGCGCCAGCGCAGTTTCCGGGCAGGCCGGAGGGCTTCCTAAACCTCTTTAAGATTAGGAGTAATACCGAACCGTTTTTTGATCTTGATGGATTAAAAACTATAACACCATTGAAGGAAACAGATATATTGAAATATGCTTTCCCTTTAAGTTTGGACTTTGCGTTGAGCAGTTCAATCTGCTCATAATATTTTGCAGAGGCAAGAAAATGTTTTAAAAACTATGCTTTGAAATATTTCCAAATAATTTTAGGGTTAAAGTAAACTCTATATAGCTTTATAGTTTACCCATTGATTGATTTCGATATGGCTGCTGCAGATTTTTTTGGTTGAGTAAATCATCCATTATTTCCAAAAAACTCCTATAAACTAAAAGTAAAATGAAAAGGGCGCAAACCAAATCTTCGCCAGCAAAAAAAGCTTATCTTAGTGTAAAAAAGAAATGAAAGAAGAAGAATTTTTAAAATTAGCGAAAGCAAAATATGCAGAAATTAATGGCTTAAAGAAAGAGCTTACGTTATTGGATT
>JAJCYI010000190.1 GCA_029263015.1 Saprospiraceae bacterium
CTGGTTGACCTGGCGGACATCCACAGGGTCGGCACACCAGTCTATCAGGGTCCACTGGCGCACTATTTTCCAGGTGCCCTCACAGATCACGATCGTAATGTCTTCGTATTCGACGCCGATCTCACAGATGCTTTCCAATGGCTTACCGAAAACGGTTGGGAAACCCGAACCGGTCACGGCCAGTACATCTGCATCGTCAAGGCCAAGGCCAGGGCAACCGCCACCGTTCACGGTGCTGTTGACAGCTGGGTTGTCCTGGAACACAAAATCAAGGTCGTCACAGCTTGCGCTGTAGCAGTCTGCATCTATTGTCTCTGTTCCATCGTCACAATCTGTGATGAATGTGTGTAATGGAGTCGCATCAGTGATATTTGGGAAAATATCGAACTGGACACAGGACCATAGGATATCCGAAGGGATTTCTATATCATCCAATGTTGGACGATCCAATGTTACAGTCATAACACATGGATCGGATGCATTGCCATACTCATCAGTAGCAATCCAAGTACGGGTCACGGTCTGAGAAGGACCGCCACAAACACCATCAGCAAAGCTATCTTCAACTTCAAGGGTGTAAGCACCACAGTTTTCAGTCACATCTGGCTGAAAATCTGGAGCATTTGGATCGAACCAGCTAAGGATAAGGAATACTTCGTTGATCGAACCATTACCCAAACCAGAACCAGTTTCACCTGGACGGTCAGCTACGACGAAAGTCCAGTCACCAACAGCTGCGCCACCGTCAAATTCTAGCATATCAGCAGCAGGAGGGAAAAAGTTTTCAGGAAACCCACCACAATCAGCATCTATTGTTTGGTGTTCTCCACCAGCTGTGAGGGTGGTACAAAGAAGGTCGCAAACTCCTTCATCGTTCCAGGTTACATCAAAACCTGCACCGAAACAAGCCACGTACTCACTGATACCTACTGCGGTACCGTTAGGGCTTACAAGATACATGTCGATGAAACCCCAAGTATCGTCGATCTGAATATAGAGGTCAGCATCAGTTACAATAGCTGCAGGAGGGATACCACCTACAGGAATAGTAAGCATTTCCTCGAAAAAACCATTGTAAGTGATAGGAAGTGTAGCTGAAGTAAAGAATGTATCAATGGACTCAGCTATTGCTGTAGTATAAGGGAAAGAACAAGGCAAGTTGTAACTTTCACACTCAACTACAGGTGGAATCTTATCTTCAACATCAATAGTACCCCAGCAGTATTGACCAGTTTGATTATCAGTTACTTTTACAGTCCAAGTCGTTCCGATGAAGTTGTCATTAACGACATCTCCAAGGTTTTGACCAACTGCGCTAAGTACCACTACATCATAACGGGTATCGTAGCAGCCGTAAGGGCCACCTTCCAGGATCATATCAGCACCTATTGTCGCTGAACAATTTTCGTCCAAAGAAATCTGGACGTTGTCGTTACAGGTCAGGTTCTGGGTTGCATTCTGGAATTCATTCACAGTAATTGTGAAAGAACAAGTCCCTACATTACCCTGGACGTCAGTCGTCTCAAACGAATTTACGAATACCCCAGGATCTGCACACAAGGTAGAGCCAGAAGGCAAGCCTTCTGTCTGGATAACCACAGCATCACCACCTACTTGATAATTCACTTGGATGTTAGGCATCCCTTGAGCACCTGCATTGAACAAGTTGTTCAATAGACCGAATGAAATCGGCCCTGCACCCATGGTGATATCACCCTGAACAATTGGAGGGATAACTGCTCCAAAGGCCCAATTGAATATTGGACATGCGGCTTGGCCGAATACGTGGAAGGCCTGTGATGCACCTGGTTGAATAGTTATTGATGAACTCAATGGCAATTGAGCTAAGTCACCAGTACCTGTTGCAAAATATGGTGGCATAACCGTAATTGTATGAGGACCTAAGTCCGTCCATGCAGCCTGGTTAGTCGCGTTACCTACCCATGTTGGAGCAGTCCACACCTCCATTGTCTTAGGAGGGTTCACAGCACCAAATTGTGGGTTGCCAAAACGAATACCAAAACCGTCAACAACAATAGGTGCTGAATTATTATTTGTCAGATCAAAATAAACCCCTCCAGGAGCATTGTTTCCTTGAAGTGAGAAAACTTGACCACTTCCATGATTCACAAATGAAGGTGGAAACTGCAATGGATCTGCAGGAGTAATGAACGGACAATTATCAGTAGCTGTCACATTGAAGCTAACAACTTCACAGCAAAGACCAGGAGCCAAGTTAATGGTCTGATCCGGAGGACAGTCCAATACTGGCAATGTCTGGTCAGCAACGAATACGACGAAAGAGCAACTTGTGGACACACTATTGTCACAAGCAGTAGCCGTTACCGTAGTCGCGCCAGGAGGAAAAGTAGTTCCAGAAGGTGGATCTACTTCAATTCCACTAGGACAGTCACCTGTAATGTTGAAGTTAACTACAGCGGCACAGATACCGGCGTCAGTACTTACTGTCATGTCCGCTGGACAAGAAATAGGAACTGCACAAGCTGGGCAAAGTGAGAAGGCACAGATAACTGCACCACCCGCTGAAGGAATACCATTACAGGAATTGTTGCCACCGCCAGAGTGGCTTACGTTGAGACAGTTACCAAGAACTGTCTGACCAACTGTTTTTCTAACAGTCATGCTACCTCCGTTCCAACCGTCACCGAAGCTATCGAAACCGACAACTTCATAGTCACCATCAGGAAGGTTAGGGAGTGTGATAGTCCCTCCCACTGCATTAGGAAAAGTACCAGCATCTTCACAGTCGATTACTGTGCCTGTGCCGACATTTACTATCTCCCATCCAGTCTCGTTTAGGAACGCTCCAGCATTGAAGGTCCTGTCAACATCTGTTTGCGCCATTAAGCTCCCTGCAAATAAAAAGCAAGAAAATGCCGCCAGAAAGAGTCGAATTGTAGAATTCGCTTTTTTCATGAGATAAAAATTTGTGTTTAAAAAATAATTTTTTTAAGTAGAGCAATTCAATTGATCGTGGAATCAAATGTTTTCATAATCATTGCAGCAAATCGACAGCACCAAGGCGAAGCGTCATAAGTTCTGACGAATTCAGAGCGTCGTCGCTGGTGTTGTTCACAAAGCCGAGACCTGTGTCAATAGCTTGCGCTACAGCTTTGCCAACAACCAGCTCAGTGTAGATGCCGTGGTAGTACAAGGCGGTCTTCTTGATAGCCACATAAAGAGGTGTACCTGGCACCAAAAACTGCGTTGAATTTTTAAGATCAGCTATTTCATTGAGAAGCACAGTTTGAGCTTCAGCTGAACTTAAAAAATTAACAGCCCCTGAATTGGTAATTCCACTTGATGTGATTGTTTGAGCATCCGCTTTTTCAACTCCTATAAATAGAAGCGCAAAAACAGCTGAAACAGTGATCAAGAATTTCTTGAAATTCACTTTTTTCATGAGATTAGAAATTTTTTAGTTAAAGAATATATTTTTATAAAGCAATTGCCATTTTTCGTGAAAGCCTTTACACAAAAAAAAGGTATTAACCACGCCACATACATGACGAAGGTTAATACCTTGACTCATTTAAAAAGAGTATTGTGTGTAAGATTCGTTTTTATCACGAGAAAATAACTTGTAAAAAAGCTAGACTATAATTTGCTCATGCCCAAAGGCATACGAAAAGGACGCGCCTTTTCGAGCTATGTAAATGGTTAAAGAATTTCCTACTTGTTACTTACAGTTTTGGCTTCAATCTGGGTTTGTTGAAAAACAGATCAATGTAATCGTCATCCGGAAAATTGCTGCCGGAAACTGGCAGTCTTAAAATAGATGTCAATAAATGAGTGTGACAATCGGCTAGAGGAAAAAAATCGGTTAGCTCGGTAATGGGAAGGAATGTAACGTTTTGTCATGTTCAGGGACTTGGATTATAATCTGTTTAAAAAAAATCGAATTTGGGGTTTCTTATATTCTAAAAACTCAGATGCAAAAATACTTCCAACATCGTTCAAAAAGAATACCTCTTAAATGGTATTTTACATATTAAAATAATAAAAAGGCATATTTTGCCTATGGAATCAGGAGCGAAGATAGGGAAAGCATCTTCAATTTGCAAAAACTTTTAAAAAAACATCCATCTTATTCCATTTTCTACTGGTCTCTTTGGCAGTTGCACAAGGAACAATTATTAATAAAAAAGGGGGTAAAGAGTCATGGCTCTTTAGTATTTTTCTCTACCGTACACTTTTTTGAAATTATCAAATACCTTCGATCGGACCGCCTAGGCGATCCGACCGAGCCTTGGAGCAGGTCGTTACAGGAGAAAATGGCGCGTCTGTTCAAAATTGTTCGGTCGGATCGGCTTAGCGCCGGTCCGATCGGGCAATGCCAAACCATTTGTC
>JAJCYI010000191.1 GCA_029263015.1 Saprospiraceae bacterium
GCCTCTCTCCGCTGAGTGTTGGAGGGGGGCTTTTTTTATGTAGGATATAGGATGCTGGTTTATGGGCCATAGGGTTGAATAAATAACCGGTCCAGTGGATTTCCATTGAACCAAGAACCAAAAAACCCGAACCAAAAACCATTTATCAATTGAAACAGCGTAAATTGATAAATTTTAAAAGTGTACGGTAAAGAAAAAAGTATGATAAAGCAATACGCGGCATGAATGTGCGAATGATTTATTGTTTTATACGAAGATTGGTTTTATATTTACACTTCAAATGCCGATATTTTTTCAGAAATATAAATAACAAATAGCGTGTCATTTGATTTTCAGGCAAATACGTGTAGCAATTTAAATTTATACTTTTCAGACAAGTAGACAAAGGTATACATATTAACAAATTAATGGATTTGTAAAAATTCAATATAAGGTAGAAAATGATAGGACTTTGGCATTATAAGTGATTGGTAATCAAATAGTCTTAACTTATTTTAAATAAGTTGATTTTTTGTCCAAGTTTGATTTGGCAGCCAACATGAAAAGTAATTAAAGTTTTTTTTTGACTATATAGATGTTCTCTGATTTGAATTTTAGAATTTAACAAATTGTAATCTCAATCCATTTCGATCTTGAATTATTTTCTGGGAAAAAGGATTATTCTATTCAAGATTAAATTATTCTCAAACCGATAGTTACATGGCGTCATAGATGCCCCTTTTGTTTTACCAGCTCCAGGTGAAAAATTGGCTTGAGATTCTCTTATGTTAAATGTTCAAAAAAAATGATTGGTTGAAGATTTGTTCTTCAATTATATATGTGAATTATTTTGTAATCAGATATTGAGGTATTGGCTTGATGGAAATCTTGTGAAAAAACGAATCTTACATAATGGAAATCTTTAACGAATTTAGGCGTTGGCCTGAGCGTAATGCTCGGTTGATGCCTTTTGTGTTTTACACAATTCGTTAAATATCCTGCGATATAAATTCTTTAACAATAAAAATGAGAGAATAGCAATATTGATAATTTAATTGATCATGTATCCTGATGGAGAAATGATATGACCTAAATATTCAATGTTTCTTTCTTTTATCACTTAACAAAATTATTATCTCATGAAAAAAGTGAAAATGTCAAGTTTTGAAGGCATGAGGGCAAGAGCGATAGGTCTCTTGTTTTCACTGATGCTTTTCTTCACATTTATGGCTGGATTGCAAGAGGTAGGAGCGCAAGTAGTGCCGGGGGCTCCTCCAACATTTTTGCAACCTGCTCAAGCGAATGATGTAATCGTCCTGAAATTGGATATATTACAAACTGAATTAGCCACATTGCCGCCGGGCCCTGCTGCTACAGCAGTTGAGTCGGCGTTAACTCTTTATGATTTGATTCAGGCAAATATTGTGGAATTAAATGATGTAGGGAGTGCAGTATATGCTGCCTTTGGAGATCAGTTTGGTCAAGTTCCGGTTGTTTACGACAATGGAAATAATCCCAATATTGATGCAGGAGGTGGTACCAGCTCAATTGGTAATATAAGTATTGATGAATACCAACCAAATCCAAGTAATCCTGGATATTTGGGTGTTTTGACACTTTACAATGAGGTTGTTGGCACTTTGTCCATCTAACCTGATTGAATTTTAATATAATTAATAATCAATTAATATCTCATGAAAAAAAGATTTAACACTTTAGTAGCGGAGTGTTTGGCATTTATGACGGTGATGTTTATGACATCAATGGCCGTAGCTCAGTGTCCAAATTCTGGACCGCTAACCTGTTCCGACCCTAATAGCTCAAGTCAGATCCTTTTCTTTGAAGATTGGGAAAATGACAATGCCCAGGGTTGGACTGGGAATGTTGATCCAACTCCACAATTTCCAACTGGTGGTAACTGGATCATTGGCCGTACTGGTGGTACTCCTTCTGGCGGTACCGGCCCACTTTCTGCCGATTGTGACAACAAGTACACCTATTGGGAATGTTCAGGTGGTGTACCTCCAGTCAATTTGAATTTCCCAAGCCCGTTATGTTTGGTGTCTGCATCGAATGCTGAAATTAGCTGGTATTGGCACGCCGCGGGCTTTCCTGGTTCGACTGAAATCGACCTACAAGTATCAACAGATGGCGGCGCAAATTGGAATTCTGAATTTACCATGACCAGTGGTGATACTCCCACTCAGGGAAGTCCATTTACGTTCCAGTCTGTGGACTTGTCCGCGTATGTGGGCAACTCCGTACTACTGCGTTGGAATGGCAAAATGGATACCCGCTTCGAGGATATTGCCATAGATAATATTCAGGTGCAGGCTTGTCTTTCTGGTGTGGCATGTTCGGATCCTCCACCTCCAGTTATTACATCTTGTCCATCTGTTCCATCCCCTGTATCAACGGATGTGGGCACATGCTCTGCTTTCATTGATTTTCCTGAATTGCAGTTCACCGATGGTTGTCCGGGTGTTGTCATTAAAAATGATTTGACAGGGACTGATAACGCAGATGGTGTTTTCGCTCCAGGTATGCATACTATCACCTGGACTGTTACTGATTCAGATTGTAATGTGGTTACTTGCCAAACGAATATTGAGGTGGTAGATTTGACTCTTCCAGTATTGGATTGCCCATCTGATTTGACCATTAATTTGGCTCCAGGTCTTTGCTGTGAGGCAGTTAGTTTCAACGTAACCGCAACAGACAACTGCCCATTCATTGGGCCAGCAATGACGCTTGAGACGCACCCGTCAATTAACCCTAACAACGGAAACGCTGCGGGTGGTATTGTCTGCTTTGATCTTGAGAACAATTCAGGAGGCCCGATGGTCATTTCTCAGTTTTCTGCAAGTATTGACGGACCTACCATGATTGATGTTTACACCAAAGCAGGTACAGCACAAGGCTTTGAGCAAAACGCAGGTGCGTTTACACTTGCTTCTACTGGCGATGCGACGGCCGGCCCTTTTGGAACTGCCAACGTAGCTCCATTTGATGTTAACTTCAATATCCCCGCTGGGACCACTGGAGTTTGCCTTCACATGGTATCTACTACATCTAACTACACCAATGGTAATGGTGGTGGTGGTGTCTATGGAACATCTCCTAACGCGAATTATGATGATGGTACATTAGCTATTAGGGCTGGTTCTACTTCTAACACTTTCTTTGCTTCTAATCCATTCAATCCACGTGTATGGAACGGTGGAGTTACCTATCAGGTAGGTGGAGGTGAAGCTGAAGTGATTCAGACTGAAGGGCTGCCTTCAGGTACCCTGCTTTGTGCTGATCCTGGTACATACGTTAACTCATTTGAGGCTGCTGACTCTAAAGGTAATATCGGTACATGTTCATTTAATGTAACAGTAAATGATTTCCAGAATGCAACCCAGAACCTGACCTGTAACGACAACGTCCAGATTTCTTTGGACGAAGATTGTTCAGCGACTATTGGTGCGGACATGATCCTGGAAGGTGGCCCTTACGGCTGCTACGATACCCGTTACGATGTAGTGGTATTAAGTCCAGTAGGTCAAAACCTTGGTGATGTTGTGAATGCTTCATTCATCGGCGCAACCTGGACTGTGAAAGTTACTGACAATGAAACGGGACAATATTGTTGGGGTTCTATTAACGTAGAAGATAAATTGCCTCCAATAATTACATGCCTCGACTATTCAGTTGATTGCACAACTGATCTTAACGATCCACAGTTTTTAGAACCATCTCCTGGCTTTTTGGCACAAGGTGATCCTTTGTTTACAGTAAACAATGCAAATAACGGTGGTGCTGTCGGTGGAGCGGTTCACTTTGATATTGAAAACCTGACCGGATTTCCTGTTACCATTACCGAACTTGGAATGAAAATATCTGGAGCTACGATAGTTGATATTTATACCAAGGCAGGTACTTCTGTAGGATTCCAAACCAATGCAGGTGCATGGACTTTGACTGCGACTGCCGATGCGACCGTTGGTCCATTTGCTGGCCCAGTCATAGGTGGTCCTGTAATCACTCCAGCTCCAACCAATTTTGTTATTCCTCCTGGAGTGACAGGAATTACGCTTCATACAGTTTCTGCCGGTCAGAGCTACACCAATGGTAATGGTGGAAACCAGACCTTTAACGATGGAACTATTGAAATACGATTGGGTACGGCCCAAAATGCACTTTGGGCAGGATTGTTCAACCCACGTGTATGGAATGGAAGTGTTACCTATTTAGTTGACATTGCTTCGGTCCCAACTGTTGACAACTGTGGCCCAGTAAGCTTTGACATGAATGAAAATTTTGTTGATGGAACCTGTGGTGGTCCAAGTGGTACTTTAACACGTACCTGGACTGCAACCGACCCATCCGGAAACGCTTCTACATGTGTTTCTACCATTACCATAGACCGCCCTGACCTTGACGATGTTGAGATCCCTTCGGATATCCTATGGTCCTGTGTCCAGTTCGATATTTTCCCAAATATCACTGATGCGACAGGATTGCACCCGTTCATCACAGATTGTGACGATGCGACGGAAACAATAGATGCGGACTGCTACAGCGCAAGCTGTGACGACCTTGATTTTGTGTTCCAGGACAACCCAGCTGTCAACAGCACCGTGAACGGTGGCGGTTGCCCGGGCCTTGGCCTTGACGATGCAGATGTACTGGCCGTGACCGGTTCCGGTTTCCCAACTGTAGGAGGCCGTCCATTGGAAAGCATCTGTGAGATCGGCGTCGAATACGAAGACATTACGATCGTGATCTGTGAGGGCACCTGGAAAATAGTGCGCCAGTGGACCCTGATAGACTGGTGTGCCGACCCTGTGGATGTCCGCCAGGTCAACCAG
>JAJCYI010000192.1 GCA_029263015.1 Saprospiraceae bacterium
ATCAAAAAGGCCTTACTGTTGATTCCGGGGATTTCAAAGAACTTCAAAAATTTATTACTAGAAATCCCGATTTGCCAAAATGGGATGTACTCATTAATTTTAATGCAAGTGGGTAGGTTATTTTTTACCTGCTCCCTTAAATTATTATAAATTGTAAAGTGGCGAGATATTAGATTATTACCCCTACCAGGCCACAAATATACGACGTCTTTCTGTGGATATTTCCAGAATGTTTACTTATTTTTTACTCCTCGAAATCCGCTGCCGCCAGTCTGTAACTGGTGGTTAGGATGAGAGACGGCCTGCCCGCACTCCAGGCCACTGGTTACAAACCAGCGCCAACGGGTCAGCCATTGTAATGCACAGGCATTTCCTTCTCATTTTTACATATAAAAAGCATAAGATTCTTTTGGTTGTTCGTTTTCTTCAAGGTATTTCATTATTTCTCCAACTCTTTTAGCACAGCCAATTGTAATTGGGTATTTATTGTCGAATTGTGTGTTGTTCCAATTCATTTTTGTCAATCCAAGGACTTCTTTGCAAACAGTCTTTACAGATGAAACAGAACTTATTATTCTGACTTCCAATGGTGCAGGAATATACATACCCGGGTAAGTTTGATACTGATGTACAGAACCTCTTGTGTAAAGAATGTGTCTTTGTTCCGTCAATGAAAAAAGCGAACCTCTTACAGGGGGGTATAGATTATTTCTAAAGAAACGTAAGTCAGTTTCCATAATTGTAGCTATATCGTATTCGGTAATACCTAACTCAATCATTGCTTGGATAAAACCTTCCAATTCATCTTCATAATATTTTGAGGTTTTATGCAAAACCACTCTTCCCGGCATTGTGCCTGTCGCAAACTTGTATTTGTTTAATGCATCTTTAAGGAGGCTTAAGGATTGCTCAAAAGTTAAGTGAGGTTTTTTATCGTCCTTATCTTCCATGACTGGCGTTCCCCGAAGGATTACCCCTTTCCCGTTTTCATTGAAAATTTGAGCTAAACTGGTTTGAATAGTCTTTTTGTCTCTGCTTCTATAAAATCCAATCCCAACAAAACAAACCTTAGGCTTATTTTCGTCAACTTCCAATTTCCATGGTATTGTTTGTAGTCCTTTGTAATAAAGTGCTGTGCAAAAATTCCAAGCTTTGGTTGCAGCATCTTGAGATTTGTTGTTGTCGTACATCACATACTCTCTTAATAGCTGAATAGGAGTGTTATATTTCATTGCACGAGCTTTTAAAGCCCGTCTAAAATTCAACTCTAATTCGGGTTCTTCGTTATCCTCTGCATCCTGTTCTACAGGTTTTTCGTCTTTATTTTCTTTTACAATTTTCCCCTCAAAACTTTTTGGCACTATGCAGATAATCACATCGCAGTTTTTAATATCAGATAGAAAGGCGATGTTTAAATCAAATAATTCAACAGTATCTATTACTCTTTTATTTCTATCAGGTTCTTTCAAAATATTTTTAATATCATTTGGTGAAAGAACTCTTTCATAATTCGAATCGTAGATAAAAGTGGCACAAAAACCTCTATCCTGATTGAATCCTGGAAATGATTTAAATAATCCCTTTTGTTTTCCTTTAGGATGTGCTGGTATATAACTTTTAAACCGCTTTAACCAATTTTTTAGTTTTTCTACATCTTCTTCAATGCCAATAATACCTACTAATAATTGATTCTTTCTTGCTTCTATTACAGTGTCATAAACATTCAATTCTGATATGCCTTCTCTAGGGCAAATACTTTTGCCTTCGCCAAATAATAAAAAGGGTTCTTTTATGTAATCCGCTTTCATATTCCAAATAATTCTACATTCCCGTCTTTGTCTTCATTTTTTTTCTGTGCGCCAATAGCTTCTAAATTGTTCCATATTAAATCAGGAACTATAGGAGCAAAGTCAAACTTTTCAATTTTCTGCAATTTTAGAAACGGGTATTCTTTATACTCGTCAAACAAAGATTCCATGTGGGATGGTTGCAGGTAATGCAGAATGAAATTGAAGTGGTTAAACACATGCATATTCCGTTCTGTCTTTTTCAGCCATTGGATATTCTTGAATGCCAAATTGCAAACTTGTAAATCATTCCAAAGAAATATCCACTCGGGCTTCAAAGATATATACCAATTGGCGTCAAAGTTTTCAAAACGTGTTTTGAATGCAAGGCATCTCATATTGAATACTTCTTCCTTGTTTTTCAGGTTTCTTTTGATTTCCACAACCTTTCTGGTTGCCCGCTTAACAGTTTTCGTCCATTCAATTGACCTAGGTTTCCATCGATCCAAGTCGTCTTTTTTTACAGGCAAAAATGCGAACAGTTTTTCATCCTTTATCCATTTAATTTTAAGCTTATGTAATTTAGATACCAAACACTTCTTCAGAAGAAATTTGAATTGAGATAAATGGTTTGGTGATGTATCATAAAACTCATCACACTCAAAAGCCTCTGTCGTCCCTTTATCAATTATTTTAGTTAAGCCTATCGAATCTTCTTGAAGATCGTGAAATGTAATAATTTTACCGTTCCAGACTATCCAATCATGCGGAAATGAAATATCATGCATGTAGAGGGCAGATACAGCGTATTCGTGAAGGCTCGGTTTATAAAAAGGCCGATTTATTTCCTTATTATATTTCTTTACAGCTTTTTTATCTATATCTAAATCTGCCATGTATAGTTGGTGTGGAAATTGAACCTTAACAAGGTTGGAGTAGACAGGTTCTGTTTTATTGAAATATTCGCTTTGTTTCCTATCTATTTCAGTCTTTAATGCTTTTTCCAACTCTTTTTCCAATTCAAAAGCATTATTTACAGTTTTCCTAAAAAAATTAGACTCTACACGTCCCCCAAATTCATTTTGTAATGCTTCTTTTGGGTATGTTGTATTGATTACTAATATTGGTATGTTTTTTCTTCTAGCAGTCAAATACTCCAATTCTGTCATGGATTCTTTCCCTTCAGGCTGCCAACCATAACGACCGCCAAGTATTAATACATAAATATCTGATTCTAAAACTTTACTTAGACAAGCCGTAAGAGAATCCATATTTTGTGCTTCCATTGTCTTTTCTGACATTACTGGAAATGCACCAACGTTATTCACCGCTTTATATGCAGCGACTCTTTCATTTGGTAAATCCCAAATTGTACTACTTATAAATATTTTAGGCTGGGTAATGAACATATTTTTTATCTACTGAGGTTTCACTGCTTGTGCATAACGGTCTGTATATATTCAGTTTCGATTTTTTAATCGAAATTGAAATATATACTTTGTTAGCGGCAGTCTTTCTTCTTTTTTTGAATCCTTTTATCCTTCAATCTTTTCATCCTTCTCATCTTTTCATCCTAAAAAACCACGCATCCTTTCATCTTAAAATCCAAAAATCCACGCATCAAATTATCCTTTAACCGAGCCGTTGTCTTTTCGTTTAAATTCAGGGTCTAGCCCGAAATTCAAAATCAATTCCACCGCTAATTCACTCGCTTTCAACTGGTTATAAATTTTTTGCTCGTTAAACCTGCGCAATTCCTTATCGCTGAAAATCTGAACCAGTACTTTATTTTCGGCCACTAAATCCGCCCTCATTTGACCAACTTTTTCGGCATCAAAAATCAAATCCAATTCCCGGTTTTTATCCACCGACAGCTCCAGTTTTTTCAACGCTAAAAACAAACAGTTCACATAAACCCCCCGCTCAAATCCAACCCCCATTTTATTGTAAACTTCGTAAAATCCCTGAATGGTTTTGTTCGTAATTTCGGAATGCAAAAATTGTGGGGCTTCTTTTTTCATCTTGTTTTCATCCTTTCATCCATCAATCTTTTAAATCCTAAAAATCCACTCATCTTTTCATCCTAAAAATCTTCCAATCCTTTCTATCTTAAAAATCTTCAAATCTGTTAATTCACGCTCATCTTTTTATCTGACTGATTGATTTTCTGTGGTTTATTTTTTTCTTTTTTTTTAATTGCCGCTAACAAGTGATACTATTAATCTTACTAGTAGCAAACTATATCCGCTGAAGCCAGTCTGTAACTAGTAGCGGCAGTTGTTTCTAATTCCATGCTCCCCCTCTTCCAAGAAGTACAAAGGGGTCTTCCCACAATATATTAGGTGTATCAAAACTCGAAGTGCGCTTGGTTTTGCTAAGGCATAATATTTAGGTTTAGGTTAAATAATGTTCCTACCCCTTCTTCGTTTCCTCCAATTGTTTTTGTAGTATGTTAATCTTTTCCTTTAGCGCTGGTACTTCATTCACTTGCGCCATCATTTGTTCGATAATCTTGGTAAGTCTTTCTATAGAGGCATCCTTTGTATGATAGAAGGTATCAGGTTCTTTTACTTGGTCAACTATCGTTGATTCATCTTCACTATTAAAATGCATTTCCCCTTCACCTATAATCAGCCACCTCAAATTAACATTTGGAAAGTGTTGAGCAATAGCCTGAAAGAAATCGTATTTCGGAAATTTAGTTCTGCCCTTAATTACATTGGAAATAGCCTTTTCACTCAGTCCAGTTAAATCACTGAACATTATTTGACTAAGCCCTTTAGAAGCTAATATTAATTTAAATCTCTCATTAATAGTCATTTACAAAGTAATCCAATTAAGTATAGGCAAAATAAATGACCATTTATTCCGTAATATTATATCACGTTACACAATAATACGAAGATGGACGACAATTTAAGAAAAGCTATGAAACTATTTAGGGGTGCTCGCAATGAAGTGGCCGAACGGGTGGGCATCAACCCTGTAAACGTTGACCGTGCCCTGAAAGGTGAACTTATCAATAATGATGATCGGTTAAAAGTAATCGAAGTAGTCAGTGAAAATATTTACCATGCTCACAAAGTTCCGGTTGGTATTATCCCAGTCTGAAGTCGAAATTTTGTCCTTTGCCACATTCACGGCATCGACGATGTTGGTGTAGGTAGGAATCTTATTCTAAGCATCCTGAAATGGCCACCCCATAAGCAGTTTGGCGTTGATCTGTTTGATGTTCCGCTTTGCTGCTTTCTTCCTATCCTCAACATCCTTTATCCTGTTCAGGTTAAAGGTTCCTCGAAAAGGCTCTTGGATTTGAGTTTGTGGATTGGTTTGGTAGTATTTGATATACCACCTGTGGCCGATGACCAACGAAGCCTTATTAAAAGGGGGGATCAGGTAAGGGCATTTTTTTTGGCCATCACTGATACAATTTATCAAACTGTGTCAATAAACTGTGTCAGTGATACGGTCAAAAAATGCTCTAACTAATTGATTTGCAATACATTGCAAGTGTGCCCAGAGCGGGAATCGAACCCGCACGGCCATTACTGGCCACAGGATTTTCTTACCAACTACAGCTTTCGCTGCGACCACGATTAGTGGCTTTGTGGTCTGGACTTTCTCTTCAACATATCACATTGAAATGTGACTTAGTTGCCTCCCGTCAAGTCTCTACACCTTCCACGCCGATGGCGTGGCTTGGCTCGGGATTGCCATTTTCATCTTTGAATGAAGGTTTCCCCGAATTTGAGAGGTTATACTTTTTCAGTTTCCTGAAAAGCACTCAAATTGATTTTAAGTCCTGCGTGTCTACCAATTCCACCACCTGGGCAGGTGCGTAATTGAGGATGTAAAACTAACAAAAAAAGCCTTCATTCCTGAAGGCTTTGAGCGAAAGACGAGATTCGAACTCGCGACCCCGACCTTGGCAAGGTCGTGCTCTACCAGCTGAGCTACTTTCGCATGTAAATTTGGCTTTCTTTAAAAGCGGCTGCAAATATAAAACTACTCGGTGCGATTTGTCAATATTTTTAAGGCAACTTTTTGGACTTTTTTCCACAACCGTTGGGGGACAGAAACGAAATTTTGATCACCTGGGTCAATATATTGTTGATAATCAGACTTTTAGATAAAATGTTTGATCGTTTTGTCAAGAGGGTGAGAAATAAAAAGTATATTGTTTTATGCTGATATTTTCATTTTTCACCAAATTTAAACCCATCCCAATAAATTCAACGCCGGAGAACAATGCTGGCTTTATTTGTAATGTTCCTGTTGCTAAGGGTGAGCCAGTAAACGCCATCTGGCCAATCATCTGGAAGTTCAACCATTTGATAATTAAGGCCAGGTTCAATAAATAATGTCTGCTGAATATTTGCGCTGCCTGAAACATCAAATATAGATAGGTTTGAAGGTCGGTATTTATCTGATTGTATTTCTAACCGGATCATCCCAGAAGAAGGTATGGGGTAAACGTTTTCAATATAAAAACCTTCCTTTGGCCGAGTGACAACGATAACGTTTGAATAGTATTCCTGGCCATCCAGGTCGAGGGTGCGAATCCGGTAATGGGCCTCAGGGGCAGGTATTTCATCATAAAATGAGTAATCGATTTCAACTGCCGAGTTACCAACGGCTGCGACATTCCCAATATGCCGCCACTCATCGTCAGCACTTCTTTTGCGTTGAATTTCAAAATAGTCAACGTCCTTCTCTTGAGCGGTCGTCCATTCTAGGAGATTGTATTCTGCTGCTGACTCAGCAGTGAACACAAGCATTTCCAGTGGCAGCGGATTAAAGTTGGAAGGCTCAAGCTCAACGTCCAAAGTTGTAACAATACCTGAGTTGAGGGTAGCTTGAACGACTTTGGTTTCATAATTTGCCAGTGTGAATGTAACATCGAAAGTGCCAGGGGTCGGTTGGCCGGTCCCATAATTCCCGTCCAATCCTGAATCTGTATAGTTCAAGGGGTCGGTGTGTTCAATTTTGACATTTACTCCTGCTAAATTATTATTATTGGAAGCATCTTTAATGTTGCCTTCCAAATAACAGGCATTGACAAAGGTCGGTGCTAGAATATACAACACCCCTCCATTCCCTCCCCCGGAAACAGGTTCTTCAATATTGGTAACCAACATGGTCTGAGAGGGGAGGTACGGATATACGCCCCAGGCTCCGTTAAATCCATTGCCTGAACCACTATAGGTATCGTAATATCCAACTTGGATCAAATTACCAGGTCGATCTGTATCGGTGATAGTTACACCGTCCTTGTACCACGAAGTAACGGCAAAATGATCGGTGATATAAGTATTATGAATAATGCTACCAGATCCGGGAGTTGTGCGAATTCTGTCCATTTCTACAATATCAGTGGGGTCGCTAATATCGTATGCTGCAAGATAGGAATTGCTTTTTTCATCGGTGGAGAAAAGATAATTTCCATCAGTGGAAAGCCAAGTATTATGGGTAAATGCATTGGGGGTTGTCTGGGTGGCCGTAACTACAGGGTTTGCTTTGTTTGTAAAGTCTATGATCGAAAAATAACCAGCAAAGATATGACTCCCATAAACCATCCCATTATTTGAGTAACCGTCATGCACATAGGATCCATTGTATTGGCCAACATAAATTGGATTGTATGGATCGCTGTTCAAATTGAGTGCAACAATGCCTTTGGGGCTGATAACATCAGCTCCATATAGATATACATACCCCTCTACTTCATCAACGTCAAGGGCATGTACTTTTTTCAGGTTGTCATTGATCGCTCCATCTCCATGGTATTTGTGAAACGGAACCGGTGTGGCCGGCAGACCAGATAGATCAGCAATTCCAAGTCCTCCTTTCCCATCACCATCTAAGCCTTCGGAGGTGATGTAGGCGTATGCCCCATAAGATTTGATTTCCCGCCAAAGACTGCTGATCCCATCAGTGATTTGTTCCAATTGGACAGGGTTTGAGGGGTCGGTGACATCTACAATCACCAGGCCGTCGGATGCACCGACCAATGCATATTCTTTCCCATTTGCGGCATAGCCCCAAATATTGGCGCAAGTTTGTCCAGGAAATTCCACCTTTGACAAATAAGTTATATTATAATTTTGGCAAAACGCTGAGGTGGCGACAAGTACGGCAACAGCAAGGGTGATCGGTTTCATACTCTTGGAAGTTTGTTTGAAGGTGGGTCAACCGTATGAAGTTTCTTGGAGTTGGATGGGATTACAAAGTGGGTATTGAATCCCCAGTAACTGTTAACAACAGTTCCAAAGATAATGAAAAATGGTGACTGAAAAATGCGGTTGTCAAAAATTGCCAGCAAGACTACTTTTTATCTGAACTCCTTTTCTTTTGAGGTCATTAAAAATATCTTCGGTCAGTGTTTTTTCTATTCCACATATCGCATCCTTGAAAATAATCACTTCAAAACCAGCTTCTATAGCATCAATTGCGGTGTTGGCAACGGTTGTTTCTAAGGGCAGGCCAACCAGGTATATTTCGGTGATTTGGTTTTCGGTCAAGTGAGCGTTCAATCCCGTGTCACGTTTTTTATTTTCATCATAAAATGCACTAAAAGAAAGGAGTCTTTTGTCGGTGCCCATTCGGGCCGTGTAGGTTACTTTCTCCGAGTTAAATCCCATGGCAGGCTCGGCTCCAAAGGTACCTTCGATGCAGTAATAATTTTTAAGAAGAATCTTGTCACCCAGCAAGTCTATTTCCTGACCCGGCCTGCGCCAGGGGTAATTGGCTACGAACATTTTGTGCTTTGCCGGATATGAAAATTGCGCAGCGATAACTATCTCGAATTCATCCAGTAAGCCATTTACGGCTGGGATGATTGCGTCACTTCCAGCGATTTCAGCAGCACCCAGTGGTAAAAGGTCAACCTGTAAGCCTATGATTATCAGTGCTTTCATCTTAATAACCGATCCTTTTGTCAGCCGAGCTTAGTTCTTTTCTGATGGCAGCCATGCGAATGGCAGTGACCGCAGCTTCAACACCTTTGTTGCCGAACTTGCCACCAGCCCGGTCAACGGCCTGTTGGTGGTCGTTTGGTGTCAAGACGCCAAAAATGCATGGGATACCACTCGCAATACTTAAGTTCGTCAGGCCTGTTGCCACGGCATTATTGATGTACTCGTCATGTTTGGTTTCCCCTTTGATCACTGCACCAATGCAGATCACGGCGTTGAGCCTTTTCGAACTCGCCAGCATTTTTGCAGCAACGGGGAGTTCAAAAGTGCCAGGCACTTGAATCGTATGGATGTTATCCTCTTTTACGCCGTGTTTGATTAACGTGTCATAACACCCTTGGTAAAGGGCATGCGTGATGTCGGTATTCCATTCCGACACTGCTATACCAAACACCATCTCCTCTGCGGAAGGGATGTTTTCCTCATTGTACGCTGAAAGATTTTTTAATGCTGAAGCCATTTTATTAATTGATAATTGATAATGTGGGAGGTTGGGTTAAAAACAAAACTCTCTACCGTACACTTTCTAAATTTAATCAATTCAAGTAGACTCAATTGACAAATTACTTGGCGCTGCCCGATCGGACCGGCGCTTAGCCGATCCGATCGAACAATTTAAAACGCATACACCATTTATTTCTGTGGTCATAAGTAGGTGGAGTTAAATAATCGACACTTTTGACGAGGTTACCTGCCTACCGGCAGGCAGGTTTTTTCGTCAGACAAGGCAAAAAAAATTAGCATAGCCATAGCTACGGTCATTTTTTTTAACAAAGTATGGCGGAAA
>JAJCYI010000193.1 GCA_029263015.1 Saprospiraceae bacterium
AAAGTCAAGACAATAAATACAAAAAGGCAACAGAGTATGCATGCCTTACGAGTTAGATGACGTTGACATAGGTATAGTGACTTCACTTCAACAAGACGGACGAAAGTCATTTAGACAAATTGCCAGAGACCTTGATATCAGCACCCCTACAGTACAAGCAAGATATCAAAGACTAGTTAACATTGGATTGATAAAATCAGTCTCACCCGTAATTGATTCCACTAATATTATAGATGAACAAAAGGAACAACTCTCAACATGTGATTGTAATGAATCTCACGAAACAAATCTGAAATCAGGCATGTCTGTAAAAATGAAGTGTGATCTGTGTGATGGAGTAATAGGTGACAAACCACATATTTTAAAATTTGCAAGTTTTGAGAGATTCTTTTGTTGTAATACATGCAAAACACAGTTTAAAGAAAAGAACAAGGGAAGGATTCAATCTATCATAGAAAAAGCAGAGAAAAGTTGATTTCTTAAATGTTCAAGTATGTAATTTTATTTGTTTTTGGATTACTGATCATAAATTTTAATATTGTAAATGCAGAACCAGTTGAAATTCCTAATTGGGTCTTTAGGGTATATGATTTTTGGATTGAAGAAAAAATTTCCGAACAAGAATTTATCACCGCGCTGACATATATGGAGACAAATAAAATTATTAAATTAATTTTACATAAAGATTATGAAATCAAAACAAATTTCTTACTTAGTGTTTTGAGTACTGAAAATACAGAACAGTATTCATCTTGCAGTGAAGGTTGGTATGTGACAGGTTATTTTACTCCAGTTGAAAAAGACTATTCTGGAGAATTTGTAATAGTAATGGTTAATGAAGAATCAAGAGAATTTAGGCAAGATTTTGTCGACACTGTAAAAATTGAAGGTTGGGGCAAGACAATTTTAGGCGATTATCTGGGTTGGTACGATAATTCATTTCATACAAGTGATGTTGCATTAGATCAAAAGGGACAGCCACTAGAGGCAGGTCATATAGCAGTAGATAACACCATAATAGATAGAGGTTCTAAATTATTAATTTCCACACTATCCGAACCATGGAATCAAATTATTCTTATTTCTACTGATGAAGGGCTATCCATCAAAGGAAAACATATTGATTTGTTTACAGGTGAAGGCAAATTAGCAGAAGAAGAAACATTTCGTGTCACTAGTAACGACAATAGAGTTTGTGAATAGATTAAGATAGTTTTTCTAACAGTTCTTGTTTTTTTGGAATGCCTGTAAATTCTAATTTGTCATCAATGACTATTGCAGGTGCAGTGAATATTGGATACTTCTCTAGATATTCTGGCTTTTCAGTTACATCTACGATAGAATATAAAATGTTTAGATCATCTAACATTTTTTCAACTGCCTTACAGTTTCCACATGAAGGGGTTGTCAGAATTTCTATTTTATGATTCATTTTCAAATTGCTCTGGATTATTCTCAAATGCCCATCTGCAACTGGCACAACAAAATCTATATTCTTTGCCTTTGTGCAATAGAGTTTCTCCTTTCTCACCCATCTTCATTCCACATACTGGGTCTTTCATGCATTTGCCTCCCTTAATCTACGAACAGAAAGTACAAAGAGCGGACTAAGAATTAACACAGCTAACAAAGCAAGGTAAAAGTCTTTGAAATCTTTTTCGATGTCTGCATGTCCATGATCATGTTCATCCATTTCAAATTCAGAGGGTATTGGAGTCATTTCAATTAGATTATTCCACCCTTGATGGATGAATGTTTCCTCATACCATTCATGACCTTCTGGAAGTCCGTTAATTATCAAAAGGGCACCGATGATTATCAACATCCAACCTGAAGCTCGTTCAATGGATTCTCTTTTGAGTGTAAGACTTTTTGTTGCATTAATTCCAAGTATTGCAAGTACTGACATCAGAATTAATGGAATTGCTCTTCCTACACCATGCACTACGCCTAATGAGGCACCTATCTCAATACTACCTGTCCCTGCAATGTAAATTAAAAGCCAGTAAAATAACGGATTGGGACAACCAACTCCTGCATTTCCTAACAACAATCCCATGAAAAATGATTTGGTGTATTCCCCTCGTTTTTGAATAAACTTTGGTGTACCTGAATACGATGGAAGCCTTAGAGATATTATTTTTAATTGTGATAATCCAAAAACAAAAGCTGAAAGTCCTGCAATCAAAAACATTAGAGCAGAAGCTTGATCCAATGAAGCAGTCTGTCCTATTATTGAAATTGCTATGCCGTAAGAAGCAATAGTTAGAGTTAAACCCAAACCAAAAAGTAATGCCATCGACAGTCCTTTCTTGTAACCTTGTCCCATACTCAATGGAACAATTATGAACACAAGAGGTAGGGTACATGGTAATACAATCATTGATAGACCTGCAACATATGCAATCACCATCCACGAAAGAAATTCTGTGTTCTCTTTTCCTTCAGTTGTAAAAGTTGTCCCTAAAGAAAATACCATTCCAATAAAGATTAATGAAAATAATACAAATGCAATCATTACCATGGATTTTTTTGCAAGTACTTGTGAGGACATGTTCTGTATACTCTATTTTGGTACTTAACAAGTGAACCTTACAAATGTAAAGTACATGTTTTTAATAGGAATTTCACCTAGTAGGATCAGGTTGCCAAGTCAAAATATCATAATAGGAATTGCTGTTGGAATGTTTCTTGTAGGAATGGTATTTGGATATGTTGCATTTACAGGATCTACACATTCTGGTAACATGATGATAGGCAATCAACAAACGATGATACAAGATCCTCAATTTAGGCAACAAATGATGGATTCCATTACACAAGATCCTGAGGCAATGAGAATTTGGATGAAAGACACCCAACATGCCGAGGAAATGGGCATGATGATGAGGGAAAATCATGATTTTGCAATGCAGATGATGTATACAATAATTGAAGACCCAAACATACGATTGCAGATGTTAGGTCACATGACAGAGAATCCAGAAACCATGCAACAGATGATAAGCATGATGGATTCAGATATGATGAATCAACAGCAAATGATAGATATGATGAATCAAAATCCACAACAAATACAACAAATGATTATGAGTAACATGCAAGACCCTGATCAAATGCAGATGATGGAAGACATGATGTCAGATATGATGGAACGAATGAAAACTGATCCTGAACTAGAAAAAGCAATGATGGTGCATATGGCAAACATGAAAGAAATGCAAAATATTATGCCTAGTCAGTCAATGAACTAATCAATGAAGTAAATTTTTTAAAAATTAATGCCAGACGCAATTTCTTTTGTCATGAATTTCTTTTCTAGCCCTATTTCCTCGAGGAGTGGTTCTTAGTTTTACACTACAACAAGGACATCTAATACCAAGATATTTTAAAAATTCTTCACATACTGGACATCGCTTTTGTCCCTTATCATATCGATGTCTACCAGTATACCCAAGAGCTTTGTATCTAATACATATTCCCTTACAAACATTTGCCATCTTGTTGTTTGGCATTTTTGTAGATACTTAACAACTGGGCTTTACATTTGTAAATTCTCAATTATTAGATAGATGTTCAAAAGTTAAAATGACAACAAAATAGAAAAATAACATTGAAGTCTTTTGCAATATGTGGAATCACAATACAAAAATGGAAAAAAGGTTCTATATCAATAGTTATTTAGGAAGAGAGAGGTAATTGGAATCAAAGAAAAAATTTATCATTATTGGCGTTATAATTATAGTATCTGTATTTGTTGCAATTACTTTGATTAACTCATCTTTAATTTCAGAGCCTTCTCCAAGTATGGATAATTACACAGTTGATAATTCAGCAGTTGATAATTCTAGAATAATTGATTGGCGTCACGTTCATGGACTAGGGTTAGATCCTACTGATCATTCTATTTTGTATATTGCAACACACGGAGATTTCTATCAAAGCATTAGTGGTGCACCTCCAATCAAAGTAGACAAAGTAAGAGCAGACTATATGGCATTTAATGCACCTCTAGTTTCTGGATTTCCGCTATATGCAAGTGGTCATCCATCAACTGGAGGAAATACAGGATTAATCAAAAGTAATGACGGAGGAGTAACTTGGCAACATGTTTCTAATGTAATAGAGCCACCAGTTGATTTTCATGCAATGGCAGTGAGTAAACAAAATCCAGAAACTATAATTGGTTTTGATAGTGGAGCAAGAGGATTATTCAAGACTGTTGACGCTGGAAAAACTTGGGAAACA
>JAJCYI010000194.1 GCA_029263015.1 Saprospiraceae bacterium
TGTTGTTCATTTTGAATTTTTAAATTTTAATGCCGGGGTTAATGGTAGGGTTTTGATAAATATTTAGAGATAGCCCTGTCTGGTTGTTTTATTTCTATATGTTGGATAAAGTACTTTCTCCAACATATAGAAATAAAACAACCTGACAGGTCCAAGTAATGATAATCATCATCAATTACTTCGGCTGTGCCGTGTATCTCAAATATGGTTTCACCTCCTCATAACCTGCTGGAAATTTCTCCTCTAATTCATGTGCTGGGATAGCTGGGTCAATAATCACCTTCCCCCCTTGTTCCCAGTTGGCTGGGGTCACTACATCGAAGTTGTCATTCAATTGCAAAGCATCGAGCACTCTTAAAATTTCGTCAAAATTCCTTCCGACGGAGGCTGGATAGGTTAGCGTCAGTTTTATTTTTTTATCAGGCCCGATGATGAAAACCGAACGGATTGTGAAGTTCTCGTTTGAATTGTGGTGGATCATCCCGTACAGTTCCGCAATTTCTTTTTTATCGTCTGCAATAATGGGGAAGTTGATTTTCACCTGCATGGTTTCTTCGATTTCTTTGACCCAAGCCTGGTGGGTTGCCAGGTCATCTACACTCAGCGCCAGGGTTTTTACATTCCTCGTGGTAAATTCACCTTTAAGGTTGGCCACCATTCCCAGTTCAGTGGTACACACCGGCGTGTAATCTTCGGGGTGGGAAAACAACAGCCCCCAACTATCACCCAACCATTCATAAAAATCAATGATCCCATGCGTAGTAGCTGCGGTAAAATTTGGAGCGGTATCACCTAAGTTTATTCTCATTGTGGTTTGGATTTATGTTGTTTTAAAACAACATAAGTTTTTGTAAAAATAAAATTATTAATAGTTTTAGAAAATTTAATCAACATTAAATGCCGAGTCAAATTAATAAGGAGTGGCAAAACGAATGGGCTGAAACTGCTTTGGCCAATTCGTCGATCCCAGTTTTATGGCTTTCCCAGGAAGCCCGCATCATCAGGTTTAACCAAGTATCGGAAACTGCCTTTGGCTATGATTCGGATACCTTGCAATCATCATCTTTGTTCGACCTGGATGAACAATTGACGAAAAAGGCCTGGAAGGCGAATTGGGCTACATTATCAAAACAAAAATCCTTGGTGATCGAATCGCAATTAAACACCAAGAAAGGTCGATCCATTCCTGTAGAATTGAACTTTACCCTGATAGAAATTGGCACCTTCGATCTTTGTTGTGTATTGGTCAGGGATATATCGAAGAGGAAGGATTCCGCTACAAAGCTTAAAGAAGCCAACCTTCTTTTGGATATGATCGTCAAAGAACGTTCGGAAAGTTCGAAAATGACCGTTGATGCCCTGAAAAGCCGACAGCAGGCTTTTGTGAAGCTACAAAAGTTGGAAAGGAGGAACCAATTGATATTGGATTCAGCAGGGGAAGGAATCTATGGCCTGGACAACCAGGGACATACCACTTTTGCAAATGAAGCCGCAGCTAAAATGATAGGTTGGCAACTAGAAGATTTAGTGGGAAAACCCCAACACGCTATCCTGCACCATACCAAGCCAGATGGTTCACCGTATGACGCAAAGGACTGCCCTATTTATGCGGCTTTTAAAGATGGGAAAACCCACACCGTTAATGATGAGGTATTTTGGCGGAAAGACGGTTCCTGCTTTCCGGTCGAATACACCAGTACGCCCATCAAAAATGAAAATGGTGAAATGTTGGGAGCAGTGGTCATCTTCAGAGACATAACCCAACGAAAAGAAGCCGAACGAGCACTGCAGGAAGCCAACGCGGATTTGCAACATGCACTGACCGAAGTAGAAGAATTGAAAATCCAGTTGGAAGAGGAGAACAAATATTTGCAACAGGAAATAAAACTCTCCCACAACTTCGAGGAAATCATCAGCCAAAGTAAAAAATTCAAAAAAGTGCTGACGCAGGTTGAGCAAGTAGCTGCTACCGATGCCACCGTCATGATTTTGGGAGAGTCCGGTACCGGTAAAGAACTGATTGCGCGAGGAGTCCACAACCTAAGCCGTCGAAAAAACCGGGCTTTGGTAAAAGTGAATTGCGCCACCCTGCCTGCCAATTTGATTGAAAGCGAATTGTTTGGGCACGAAAGGGGCGCCTTTACGGGGGCGCTCAACAAAAGGATCGGTCGTTTTGAACTGGCCAATGAGGGCACCATCTTTTTGGATGAAATTGGAGAACTCCCCATTGATTTACAATCCAAGCTGCTCCGTGTCCTCCAGGAAGGGGAGTTTGAGCGATTGGGATCTGCCCGCACCATCTCCATTAATGTGAGGGTAATTGCTGCCACCAACCGCGACCTTCCCGAAGAAATAGGTAAAGGGACATTTCGGGAAGACCTGTATTATCGGCTAAATGTTTTTCCCATCTATGTGATTCCGCTCCGACAAAGGCGGGAGGATGTCCCTTTATTGGTCCGCCATTTTTTATCAAAAAACGAAATCCGGCTCGGGAAAAAGGTTGGGATGGTCACCAAAAAAACAATGGAAGATTTGATGAACTATCCCTGGCCTGGCAATGTCCGGGAACTCGAAAATGTCATCGAACGGGCGGCCATCATCAGCTCCGGCGATAAATTGGAACTCGGCGACTCCCTTTTCAGAAAAGACGTGCCTTCCAAAAAGCGGAAAATATCCACGCTGGAAGAAAACGAGCGCAGCCATATTTTAAAAGCATTGGAGTTTACCAATTGGAAAGTGAGCGGGGAAAGGGGCGCTGCCAAGTTATTGGGCATGAAAAGGACGACGCTTGAAGCGAGGATGAAGAAGTTGGATATACAGCGGCCTTGAAGACGAGACTGTTCAACTATGTCAAAAATTAATGAGAAGGCTGCATCAGGCATTACCCTAAACGGGCAGATAGTTTTAGCCTTTTCAAAACATTTCTTTTCTGCAATTATTTTATTATTTTTGAAAAAATAAAATTTAGATATGAGTACCGTAACTTTAGAAATACAAAATGAGAAAGATTTACTTTTGGTTTTGCAACTCGCTGAAAGATTGGGCTTGAAACTGATAAAAAAAGAGGTGTCAAAACAAAATGATTTAGAATTGGCAAAACATGTCGCTATTATCCAAAAAGGTATCGAAATGCCCAAAAACAAAATACAATCTATGCTTACTTCTATTGAGGCAGATAGAAATGACCGCCAATTACCCATGAGATAATTATGAAATTATTAGACTCCAATATCCTGATATACAGCGCAGGCCCTCAATTTACCCACCTGAAAAAATTAGTCTCTGACCCTGATAATTTTGTTTCTGCCATTTCAAAAGTTGAAGTATTAGGCTTTAACGGACTGTCTGCACAAGAGCAAACCTATTTCAACAGCATTTTCCAAATCCTGCAAGTTTTGGAAGTGGATGAGCAAACTATTGAAAAGGCAATAGAAATTCGCAAAAAGAAAAGAATAAAACTTGGCGATGCTTTGATTGCTGCAACTGCTTTAGTCCATGATCTCGAATTGAATACCCGAAATGTGGGCGACTTTAATAATATCAATGGATTGAAATTGGCAAATCCTATGTAGGTACAACATAATATCTTTCCCGTCCTTGTCTCCCACTCCGGGAAAGACGGGAGGATGTCCCTTTATTGGTCTGCCATTTTTTATCAAAAAACGAAATTCGGTTCGGGAAAAAGGTTGGGATGGTCACCAAAAAAACAATGGAAGATTTGATGAACTATCCCTGGCCTGGCAATGTGAGGGAACTCGAAAATGTCATCGAGCGGGCAGCCATCATCAGCTCCGGCGATAAATTGGAACTCGGCGACTCCCTTTTCAGAAAAGACGTGCCTTCCAAAAAACGGAAAATAACCACGCTGGAAGAAAACGAGCACAGCCATATTTTAAAAGCATTGGAGTTTACCAATTGGAAAGTGAGCGGGAAAAGGGGCGCTGCCAAGTTATTGGGCATGAAAAGGACAACGCTTGAAGCGAGGATGAAGAAGTTGGAGATACAGCGGCCTTGAAGGTTCTTGTATCAATGAAAAAAATGTCATGAAAAAAATATTGATTTTACCTTATCATCTGGATGCTTCTCTAAAAGACCTCGACTACCTGTCTGAAGGAATTCTCGAAGAACTCATATCCTTGATTTCTTCCATCCCGGATTTCAAGACGACCTCTCGTACCACCAGCTTTTATCTTAAAAATAATCCTATACCATTAAATGAGATCAAAGAACGCTTTAATGTTGATGTGGTCGTGGAAGGCAATGTCAAAAAAAAAGCTGGCGTTTATTTGATTTCCACCCGCTTGTTTGAAACAACTACGGAAGAGCTGATTTTAAATACGCAGTCTCCCTTCCCTTTGGACAAGTGGACGCAACCTTTGGACGAACTGTTAAACGAAGTATTGCTTGCCATTAATGGAACGCCGCCCCCTTCAACAACCATACAAAAGGATATTTCAAAAGCGCGGGAACTGTATCAAAGAGGGCTTTATCATTGGCACCGGTACAGCTATGAAGAAATGCAATTGGCCATTGGATATTTTAAAAAATCAATCAAAGAAAATGACTCCTTTGCTTTGCCTTATGCTGCCATGGCAGACTGCTACAGTGTAATCGGAACAATGGGGTTTGACCATCCGGTAAAAACATTTAAGCTGGCAAAAGAGGCCGTAAAAAAAGCATTGGTATTAAATAATAAACGTTCAGAATCTTATGTCTCGGCAGCTTTTGTAAATATTTTTTATGAAAGAGACTATGACAGGGCTAAAATCAATTTGGAACAAGCACTTAAATTGAATAAGGATAATGTGGAGGCTCACCATGTTTTAGCCATATATTATATTCATAAAGGTGATCTTCGAAATGCAGAAAAACATTCTGCCAATACTATTAAATTGGACCCCTTTGCTTTACCTCATTATACCATGATGATCAGGATCAACCATTACCAAAAGAAATTTCTACTGGCAATGGATTTTATCAATGCTGCGCTGAGTATAGACATACATTCTGTGCCGTTGATTGAATTAAGAGGTTACACTCATTTATATTTAGGTGCCACAGAATCTGCGATCGAAGATTTTGCAACCTGCATAAAAAAAGATCATACCAATCCGATCTACTTGGCCAATTTGGCATATTCCTATTCCAAAGCGAGTTTCCATCAAGAGAGCCGTGAAATCGAACAACGGGTTTATGACTTGAATATAAAAAAAGACACCGGCATTTTCGACTACGCACTGGCCATCATTAAATTGGGCCAGTCAGATTATAAAGCATTTTTCAAACACCTGAAAAAAACCGTTGATTTTAATTTAGGGATAGTATCGGGAAACCTGATGTCTGATACGATATTTAGCGAAATAAGAAAGGACGCCAGATTTCAGGAATTAATGCAGCAATGCAATCTCATTGTTCAAAAACAAACTTATAGAAAAAACCGGAAGCCAAGCGATATAGTGAACCTCACCACCAATACATCGGAAACACTTTCTTTTGATCCCCAGGATTTGTCGTTTATTGAAAGCAGTGACAATTACTCCACGATCCATTGGCACGAATCGGGTGTCCTGCAAAACAAAATACTCCGTGCTACCCTAAAAAATATAGAAGACCAATTGGCATCATTTGATTATATACTTCGCTGCCATAAGTCATTTATCATCAATATGAATGAAGAGTTAATCATAACGGGAAACGCAAAAGGGCACTTTTTTGAAAGCCCTTACCTACCTGTCCGGATTCCCATTTCAAGGTCAAAGAGTAAATTAATGAAAGACCTTTTTAAATCCAGGCGGAAATAGAATTTAGCCTTCCCATTCGCCACATTCTTCCCGTTCGCCACATTCCCTTTCCCTTTATTCCTGATAAGTTCCCATTGCCGACATAGACCATGGTTCGGCTAAATACCCCTATACATTTGAGTCATCATTTAGAGGTTGTCAGGGATTTAGCTTCTGAAGATTCCTCTTTTATTTTAGGGGAAGAGATAATTGCAGATGGAGGCGCTATCAATCTTTAATTAGGCAGATTAAACTCATTGACTACCGCTTATGTCTTCACTAAAAAACTGAAACCGGTTGGGTGTATTTCAAAATGTCGGTAGTACTTCCCCCAGTGTCTGACGCCTCTCAGGGCGTCTGACACTTATGCCCGAGTTAGGTGTCGGACGCCCTACGAGGCGACGGACACCCGGGGCAAACGAAACCAACATTTTGAAATACACCCAACCGGGAAGTAATTATTTGACTGCTACTAAAATCAATTATTCACAAATTTAAAAATTAATTTAATTATGAAAATTTTAAAATCAATGGATTTAATTAAGTCCACATTAACCTCAATTGTATTTACATTGTTGAGTACAGCGTCCCTCTTTGGCCAGTCTTATTCATCGATAGATGTAAATGATAACATGAAATCAAAAAAAGACTGTGCATCGGTTTGTGCTGACCATGTAAAAACAGCCAAAGTACTTTTCCAAAAAGACAAGGTGTACGAAATCGTTTTCTTCTCTATAACCGAAGGAAAAGAAAATCAGATTTTTGAAAAATACCTGCCAAATGCAGCTCCCTACTTTGAGAAATATGGCGTGAAGACCATCGGTATGTTCAAGGTAGAAGAATCCCGTTCTGAAGTATTGCAGTCTCAAATGGTTGGCATCTTCGAATGGTCCAGCTACCAAGCGAAAGAAAACCTGGAAGCAGATAAAGGCTTTCAAAAAGTAGCCAAACTACGCGATGGTGGTTTCTCTTTTTTCAAAGGTGGCTGGTTTGCAACTCCCGAAGATAAAGAGGTGGTCTTTTCTTCAAACAAAGTTTACGAATTGGCAGGGGCGACCCTTCATCCTACAGAAGAAGCCCAAGCTTCCATAGCTAAATACTTTGAAGTTTCGGAACCGATCAAGAGAAACTATGGAGGAACCTATCCCGAATTTTTGGTAAATCTGAATCCAACAGATTCCAAAGGCACTTCTACTTATTCTAATGATATGCAGTTTATCGTAGAATGGGACAGCATAGATGATAATACCAAGTTATTTGCGGACGAAGACTTTAAAACGAAAGCAGCACCACTGATGATGGCGGCTCTTGCCAAAGCAGATTTCGTATTTGCGAAGTATGTTTTTAGCGAATAAAATTTAGTCTGAGTAACTTGTTTATAATTGAAGTGGGTTGAAACATAAATTCGTTTCAACCCACTTCTAAGTAACAGGCCACTTGCTTTTCAGAAAAGACGGCACTCTCAAAAAGAGGAAAATGACTACGCTGGATGAAAACGAGAACAGTCATATTTCGAAAGCATGGAGTTCACCAATTGGAATGTGAGTGCGGAGAAGGGGCTACAAAATTGTTGGAATAAAACAAACTACTTTGAAAGCGTAGATGAAAAATTGGATATATTGCGACCAATATTAATTTCTAATAATCAATATCGTGATAATAGAGCACCGCACCATAAATTTATTTGGAAAAAAAGTTTTTGAAAAGGCGGTAGTCACTCCACCTTTCAAAAACCTTAATCCGCTTCCCAACGAGGCCTGTTTTTTATATGTACTGGAAGGAGGTAATAATTCTTATTCGGAAGAAGAGCATATCGTTCTTCATCAGGACGAAGCTGTTTTAATGAAGTGTGGAAACTATATGTATGATGGAATCGCGGATAATACTACCGGTAGATGCGGAATTATAGCAATTCATTTCCATCCTGAGGTATTGGAAAAAATTTATAAAAAGGAGATTCCTGCTTTTTTGAAAAAAAAAGAGCCCTTCCCGTTTCGGGCCAATATGGTTGCGGTAAAATCTGAAATCCTAATTAATAAATACATCGAAAGCCTACTCTTTTATTTCGAAAACCCAAGCCTGGTGAATGAAGAGTTATTGATTTTAAAATTTAAAGAAATCATTCTTTTATTGTTAAATACTAATGATGCGTCTGCCATTATCGAAATTATGCATAATCTTTTTTCGCCAAAATCCTTTTCTCTAAAGCAGATGGTGGAAGCGCATATTTTTTCACCCATCACCATTCCAGACCTAGCTCAATTAACAAACAACAGCTTGTCTTCATTTAAGCGCGAGTTTAAAAAAATATATCATGACAGCCCAGCCAATTACCTCAAAATCAGGCGATTGGAAAAAGCTGCAGAATTATTAATCGTATCAAACGAATCCGTAAGTTCCATAGCTTATGATTGCCAATTTAATGACATCGCTCATTTCTCTAATTCTTTCAAAACCAAATATGATTGCTCTCCTACCCAATATCGTTTGGACCAATCTCACAAATAATTGAACGAATTCTAAAATAGACTCCCTTCCCACAGGTTTAATTTTGCATTGTAATCATTTGGAAAAGCTTTAAAGCTGTTTCAATATTTATCATCATTAAAATCTGTAAAAATGAAACCTAAAATTTTAATTACCGCAGCAAATGGGAATACTGGCTATCCAGCCGCATTAGAACTTTTAAAAATGAATTTCCCTGTCCGGGCGTTTGTGAGAAATCCAAATTCGGCAAAAGCAAAAGACTTACGGCAAAAAGGAGCTGAAATATTTATTGGAAATATTGAGGACATTAGAGATGTAAGAAAAGCATTGGAAGGCGTTGACAGAGCTTATTTCGTACCAACCTATCCCAATGTTTTGTTCCAGGGAGAAACTTTCGCAACAGCACTTGAAGAAGCCAAAACAAAACATGTTGTAATTGTTACTCAATGGCTTTCATCAAACACACACCCATCCATTTATACTAAAGAACATTGGCTCGTTGACCAAGCCTTTAAAAGATTAACAAATACGAATGTTACTTTTTTGAATCCTGGTCTTTTTGGTTTTATCTATTTCATGACACCAGAGCCACTGACTCAATTTGGAATGTTGCCTGATTTTGGGGACAATGCACCTCCGTCCAGTGAAGATATTGGCCTGGTAGCTGCTCACATTCTGAAAGCACCCGAAGCCCACATTGACAAAACTTATCGGATAACCGGGCGCGAAGTACTAACCGCCGATCAGATGGCTACAGTCATTGGAAAAGTAATAGGCAGGAACGTGAAAGCTACCATACTTCCTGAAAAGATAATTTCCAAAGTGCTAAGAGCCTCTGGGGTCACTCAAATGGACAGTTCCCAGGTAAGATATTATGTTCGGGAAGGCTACAAAGGAACTTGGACTATAAACGCACCTACGGATGTGGTAAAAGATATAGTTGGAAAAGAAGCGGATGATTTTGAAACGATTGCCAGAAGGTATTTGAATTCTCAGCCTATTGCTAAACAAACGCTGGCTAATAAAATCAAAGCCATTTTCTTCATGATGAAAGCAATGCTATTACCAGCCTGGGATATGGAAAAATTTGAAGAGGAAAGGGGTTTTCCTAATTTTCAAAATATGGTTTTTTCCTCTGAATCTAATGAATGGCGAAAGGAGCATAATGTTTCACAATTAGAGGAGGTGTAATGATTGGATTAAAAAAAATTATCTCTAATGTTGTATGTACAACATAAATGGTGCACCTTTGTGCTATTATGAATGAAAAACATAAGAAAATAAATTTTAAAAACATCAATCCTGTGATGTGTGCCGGAACCAAGATCAAGCAATTGGGAAGGGTGATAGAGAAGTTTTATGCCCAGCCTCTGAAAGAGGCTGGGGTTACATTAAGCCAGACTTCTATATTGTTTTTAATTGGGAAATTCCAGACCCTATCGCAAAGTGAGGTTGGCAAGATTCGCAACCTGGAGCGTTCCACAGTTACGAGAGATTTGCAAAGATTGGTTGACCGGAACTATGTTCACAAGACGCCCCACCCTGTCAGTCCGATCTTAGAACTGACAGAGGAAGGAAAAGTTTTTGTGGAAACCCTTGCGCCAATTTGGCAGCAAGCACAAGACGAGGCCATGAATTATTTGGGAGAAGAAGGCCAGCAGGCTATGAACATTTTGGCTTCTTTGTTAAAAAGGTAGTTCATTTTTTTTCATCATTATGTTGTATATGCAACTTAAATTTATTTCATCATGAATTCTATTAATTTTTTTCAGTGGGTCACTCGCAACCACAAATTCATCGTTGGCCTAAGCATTTTAGCTATTATAGCGGTTGGATCTTTTCTTCCAAAAATGGTTAAAGACACCACCTCCACCGCTTTTGTCCATCCCGAAAATCCAGTTCTGATCTATCGGGACAAAGTCAAAGAGACTTTTGGGTTAAAAGACCCTTTGGTAGTCGGCGTTTATCATCCAGTCTCCATATACAATGAAGAAAGTTTAATGCTAATTTCAAAAATTAGCGAGCAACTGCAAACCATAGAAGGCATTGATCCTGACCAAATCAGAAGTATTGCGACAGAGAATAACATTGAAGGGACTTTTGACGGAATGGAGGTGGAGGTTTTTTATGAAGTAGATATAATGGATTCCGAAACGCCAGGAAAAGTCAAGGCAGCTTTGGAAGGTTTTGATTTATATCAGGGCAGTTTAGTTTCCAAAGATGGAAAGGTAGCTCTGATCATTGCCGAAGTGCTGGAAATAGAAGGGCAAAACAATACAGGAACCAAGGCCTATAAAAACATCCTTGCTCTTGTAGAGGAAATAAATGCAGGCGAAAACGAAATCCATGTTGCTGGCGAAGGTGCCATCAGTGATTACCTCACTTCGTACATTGATACCGATGCCCAGCGACTAAATCCAATGGCCGCACTGATTATCACTTTGATCTTGATATTGGCCTACCGAACATTCAGTGGTGCATTTATCCCAAATCTTGTGGTAGGAGGCACAGTCATCATCACGCTGGGCTCCATGGCTGGATTTGGTGTACCATTTTACGTGATCACCAATGCTTTACCTGTGGTGTTGATCGCCATTGCAGTAGCGGATTCCATTCATATTTTTGGACAGTATTATGAAGAAGCCAGAGATCATCCAAATATGAGTCAGAAAGAGTTGGTGGTAAAGTCCATGTCTACCATTTTTCGTCCCGTAACTGTTACTACCTTAACGACTATTGCAGGTTTTCTAGGGATTGCCTTTTCTTCAAATATGCCCCCTTTCAATCGGTTTGGCCTATTTGCAGCAATTGGTGTCTTTGCCGCCTACCTGCTTTCCATCTTGGTCATCCCGTCAGTTTTGATGCTTTTTAAACCCAAATCCAGCAAGGCACTGGGAAAGAAAGATTCGAAACCTGATTTTTTCAGCCGGTTAATGGATCGATTGGGAGACTTTGTAATGGCTAAACCTAAAGTAATTGTCTTTTCGGGTATCGCAGTAGTCCTCGTGGGAATAATTGGATCCCTTAAGTTAGAAGTCAATTATGCCCCGATCCGAAACTTTAGACAGACCGAACCGATCGTCTTGGCTGACAACTTGGTGAACGAGCATTCCGACGGGACTTCCTTTCTCGACATTGTGGTAGAAACACCGGAAATAGATGGATTGTACCAACCGGGTAATCTGAAAAAAATGGAGGCTTTGCAAGAATGGGTTACTACTTTGCCCCATGTCCAAGGCAGTACTTCCATTGTAGATTTAATCAAAAAAATGAATCGTTCATTAAATGAGAATCAAAAAGAATTCTATACAGTGCCTGAAAATGAAATGCTGGTAGCCCAGGAATTTCTATTATATTCTGCCAGCGGTGAACCTACTGATTTCGAAAATTTTGTGGATTACGATTACCAGGTGGCCAATATTCGGGTGGCCATGAATAGCCCTTTGTTTCAAGATAAAAAAGTGGTCGTACAGGAAATCCAAAACTATTTGGATACACAGTTTAATGATGAAAATATAAAGGCTACGCTTAGTGGCAATGTTACCCTTGATTATGAGTGGCTGAAAAGTCTAGGCTACAATCATTTCCTTGGGATGGGGATTGCCTTATTGTTAATCATAATAGTTGCTTCGCTCAGTTTTAGATCTTTAGCTGCAGGTATTTTTACTGTTGTTCCAGTCACCATTTCCATTTTATTGATTTATGCGGTGATGGGTTTTGGTAACATGTGGTTGGATATTGGAACCACCATGTTTGCGGCCATTGCCATAGGAGCTGGAGTTGATTTCGCGGTGCATACGGTAGATCGCCTCATTTTCTTCATGAAAGATAAAGGGCTGGAAATACACCAGGCTATGCGGGAATTTTACAAGTCAACCGGACGAGCACTGCTTTTCAACCTGCTTGCCCTCGCACTTGGATTCGGCGTATTAGTAACAAGCATTGTTCCGCCGCTGGTGAATTTTGGAGCCTTGGTCGCCATAGCCGTTTCCACCTGTTTCATTGCCAGCATGACCTTACTGCCCGCTATGATTTACCTGATCCGACCTGATTTCACTAAAGCAACTCAACAATTCGATTCCGTAATAAAAGAAGAGAAAATCCCAGCAGAAATACTGGTTCACTAATTATTCAACTATAGGCTTTATTCAGGAAATGACAAACGTCCATCAGGAACCATCTACAATAAAGTCTACTAAAATTTCAAATCATGAAAACGACCTATTGGTTTATCGCAGCAAGCCTACTCGTGGCTTTATTTTTCCAAAACGGAACAGCACAAAATCTTCCAAGTGCAGCCACCATCGTCCAAAAAACCCACGACCGCAATGATGGAGATTGGGTTTCACAAGACCTAACTTTTGAGCTGATTGACAGGAGGGGTAAAAAGCGGGTCAATCTTACCCGCTCTTTCCGGAAAGATTACGGGGAAGAAGAAAGGCAATCGATTTTTTACCAAAGTCCTTCCAATGTAAAAGGAACCTCCTTTCTGACTTATGATTATCCAGAAAATGGCCGAGACGATGATCAATGGTTATATCTACCGGCTTTGAGAAAAACCCGCCGGATATCCGCATCGAACAAAGGTGATTATTTTCTGGGAACAGACCTGACTTATGAAGACATCAAATTAGGGCCAAAACTTTCGAGATACGATTACCATTACACGGTAACTGGCACAGCCGAAGTGGATGGGCATAAGACCTACCTCATCGAAGGAATACCAAAAACTGAAAAACTGAAAAAAGAGCTTGGCTATGGTAAAATACAGGCTTGGGTAGATACAGACATTTGGATGATAAGAAAAGCGGAATATTGGGACGTCGCAGGCAATCATTTGAAATCCCTGGAGGTGAAAGACATTGAAAAAATCCAAGGTATCTGGACGGCTCAAAACCTGTATCTGATAAATCACAAGACCCGTCACCAAACTTGGTTGCGATTTACCAATATAGACTACAAGACCATCGTGGAAGATGACACTTTCACAGAGGAAGCATTGGTGAACGGATTGTAGTTACTATTTATCCGGTGGCGAATCGCCACCGGATTCTTTCCTCCTCTTTTGTTTAACCAACTTAATAATCTACTATCATGAAATCCACTTTGCCTATTTTGTTCACAGGACTATTTTTACTCGTTGTCATCTTCAATAAATCCTTCGGTCAGGAAAGACCAATTAAAAAAAATTGGAGAGATAACCTTTCTTTCAGCATGGTAGCGGAGACCGATTTTTCTTATGAATATAAAAACAATCGGTTGCAAAAAGCAGAATTTATTTTAAACCCGGAATGGCAATATAAATTCAATAAAAACATCAAACTGGTTGGTATCGGACGCTGGTACATGGATGCCACTGATAATCTGGAGCCAGGTAAACCTATTCAAAAGTCAGCCACTTCCGTCCTTGACAGAAGGTCGTTTGGGGGAGATCGCATGGAATTGGAACTGCGTGAGTTTTATCTTCACAGTCGGATTAAAAAAATAAAAATGCATTTAAGGGTTGGGAAACAACAGATCGTTTGGGGTGAAACAGATGGATTGAAATTGCTGGATGTGGTCAACCCACAATATTTCCGAGAATTTGTGCTGGATGAATTTGAAGATAGCCGAATACCGTTATGGTCGGTCAAAGCTGACTTCTCCATTGGCAACTGGAAAGCACAATTGGTTTGGGTCCCCGATCAGACCTATCATGTTTTACCGGATTTTTCTGCTCCTTTTTTTCCTGGGAGTTTAGTTCCCAACCCACCCCCAGGTGTTGAGATCAAATTCAACCAGGCCAAGCGTCCCAGTAACTGGATTACGGACTCAGACATTGGACTGAAATTATCGGCTTTTTTAGGAGGTTGGGACCTAACTTTTAATTATTTTTTCCATTATGAAGACCTGCCTGTCCTTTACCAACAATTGGAATTTCCAAACGGAGAAGGTCCGGCAGTGGTTAAAGTCAACCCAAATTACGAGCGGCAACACCTGGCAGGTATGACTTTTAACAAGCCAGTAGGCAATCTCACTTTACGGGGAGAATTGGCCTATACTTTTGATCGGCATTTCAGTACAACAGACAAAACTTACGAGGATGGCATTACCCAAAGCGACAACCTTCAGGTTGCTTTGGGTTTGGACTACATCACGGGAGAGTGGTTCTTCAGTCCACAGGTTTTTAATAATTATTTGATCCGGAAAGTACAGGCATATAATCGAGACCGGCATGAAATCAATACCTCATTATTAGTAAGTAGAGAATTTCTAAGCGACAGTTTTAAATCAGAAATTCTATGGGTACAAAATCTCAATAAAGGTGATGGAATGTTGCGTCCGAAACTGACTTATTGGTTGAAAAGCAACCTAGAGTTATTCCTTAGCTCGGATATTTTCTATGGCAATGAAGAAGGCTTGTTTGGACAATTTCAGGAAAGGTCAAGAATTTCCACGGGACTGGTTTTAGGAATTTAGGATCGAGTAAAAACCAACCAATCCAAACTTTTCCTTACTCATTCCCAAGCTTGATATAAGTAGTTGTTCCTACCTTGAAAGAATCAAACATTTACTCAATTGGACATTGCTTTATTTCGACTACAGTTTTGAGCCCTAAAACAGTTGCCAATATTTTAGCATTTTGCCAAAATATTGGCAATTTATTATTTTAAAACTATGTTTTCATTATTCATATTAGATTGATTATCAATTAATTAAATTCAATTTTTTGGTTTGGCACGCCGATTGACTAAGGATTAGTGTAATCAATTATATTTTTCACTAAAATTTAAAATAATATGAAAGCGCTAAAAGCATTGAGTAATGAACAAGCAAGTGTCCAAACAAAAGAAATCTTCAGCAACATCAAACAGAAAGTCGGGCGGGTTCCAAACCTTTATGCTGCCATCGGCAACTCATCGAACCTTCTTGCAGGATTCCTTCAATTTAGTGAAACCTTGAAAAAAGGAGTCTTTTCAGCAAAAGAACGGGAAGCCATTGACTTGGCTATTTCACAGGTCAACAATTGCGCATATTGCCTTTCGGCACATACTGCATTGGGAAAAATGGCAGGCTTTACCGAAAAAGAAACATTGCAAATCCGGGATGGCAGTATTGAAGACAACAAACTAAATACGCTAACCAATTTGGCAAAAGAAATCACTGAAAACCGGGGCAATGCTACTCCTGAAACGATTGAACGATTTTTTGCAGTGGGTTACAACGCAACTGCATTTGCCGAATTGATCGGAATGGTTGCATTGAGAAGCATCGCCAATTATGTCTTTAGCAATGGCGATTTTGAAATTGATTTTCCAAAAGCTAAATACATTGAAGAGGTCGAGGCTGCATAAAAAGCCGTCTTTTTTAATTCCTAAATTTATTCAAAAAAACAAGCTGGAAGTATTCGGAATATTCGCTTCAGTCCAAAGCTGATGCAATGACGGTGTTTTGTCATGAAACAATCATTCTGAATACTACCCATCATTTCACAACCAACAAAATTTAATTAAAATGAAAAACATAAAAAATTTATTCCTCATCGGATTCGCAATTTTCACCACTTATTCAATAATAGCTCAAACGGCTACACCTATTTTAGAAATGGACGACCTCACTGCAAGTGTTTCGGTCGAAGAACCACAACAATTTGAAGTAACCTATAAGGCAGCCGTTCGTGCGAGTTATCCCACGCTTCATAAGACCATTAAAGTAAATGGAGTCGATATATTTTACCGGGAAGCTGGCCCTAAAGATGCTCCCACTATTTTGTTATTGCACGGGTATCCGACTTCTTCTCATATGTTTCGAAACCTGATTGAAAATTTGTCAGATTCGTATCATCTATTAGCTCCTGATTATCCAGGATATGGCAACAGCGAGCAACCAGCGATGGCAGAATTCGATTATACTTTCGATAATATGGCCTTAATTGTTGAGGGTTTTCTCGAAAAAATGGATGTCAAAAAATACAGCATATACCTCATGGATTATGGTGCACCAATAGGTTATAGAATTGCAGCAAAATACCCGAAAAGGGTGCAGTCGCTTATTGTGCAAAATGGCAATGCTTATGACGAAGGTCTGCGTGATTTTTGGATTCCTATAAAAAAGTATTGGAATGATTACACCATAGAAAATGGAAAAGCACTGGAAGGATTTCATGCGCCCGACGGATTGAAATGGCAATATACACACGGGGTGCAAAATGTAGAGACGATAAGCCCTGACAATTGGAAAATTGATTTACAACATTTGACCAGAGCAGAAAATCCAGAAATTCAATTGGCCATGTTTTATGACTACCGAACCAATGTCCCATTATATCCAAGCTGGCAAGAATACTTCCGGACTTACCAACCACCAACATTAATCGTCTGGGGACAAAATGATTATATATTTCCTGCTGAAGGTGCCTATCCTTATAAAAAGGATTTAAAAAATATTGAATTTCACTTATTGGATACAGGACATTTTGCACTAGAAGAAAAAGGGGATACAATAGCTGAATTAATTAGGAATTTTTTAAACGAACAAATTAATTAAATCCTATTTAATTTTTTTCTAAAAAACCAAAAGAAGATTTAATCATCATCATTAAAATTCAATTAAAATGAAAAATATAAAAAATATATTCATCCTGTCATTCGTCATTTTTGCCACACAAGTTTCAATCGCTCAATTGCCCGATCCAGGTTTTGTGATTGACAACACGACAGCCATTGTCATCACCGATCCTCAAAATGATTTTTTAAGTCCTGATGGCGTAACTTGGGGACTGGTTGGCGAAAGCGTCAAAACAAATGGTACGGTCGGAAATCTGGAAACGCTGTTTAAACTGGCAAAAGAAAACGGGATACCTGTTTTTATTTCTCCGCACTATTATTACCAACACGATCACAACTGGAAGTTTGAGGGAGCGCTGGAAGCTGCGATGCACGCCATGGGCATGTTTGACCGGGGCGACCAGTTGAATAAAGAAGGTTTTGAAGGATCAGGAGCAGATTGGCTCGAACGTTACAAGCAATACATTAAACAAGATTATGTGACGGTATCAGGACCTCATAAAGTATTTGGACCAGAGCAAAATGACTTGAGCCTGCAATTGCGCAAACAAAGAATTGACAAAGTTATCCTTGCTGGAATGTCTGGAAACCTTTGTGTGGAAGCACATATGCGGGAACTGATGGAAGACGGATTTGAAGTTGCCGTGGTCGGTGACGCAACTGCTTCCGCCATTATCCCAGGCTTGGACGGCAATCTGGCTGCACAGACCAATTTTAGGTTTATTGCTAGTCATGTTTATAAAACAGCAGATGTGGCAGGTGCAATTGCAAAAGCCAAGACGGAAGGTACTTTGAAAAAATGATATCGCGGTTAATTTAGGAGGTAACTTAAAGTTAAGTAGTCGAGGTTAAATAATTTCCGCTTTTATCGGCTGCTTTTTCCGAATAGCTGTGTTATAAATTTTGAACGTAGCTTGGCTATGCTAAAAATTTTTGCCTTGCTCTTCAAAAAAATAAACTCGCTAAAAACTGGAAACTATTTAAACTCGACTACTTACCTCCTAAATTGGCGCCTAAAAAAATAATATCATGCATAGCGTAAAAACAAAATGGGTTGATAAAATGGCTTTTGATAGCCAAATAGATAACCACACTGTTCGAATAGACACCAATGGATTAATAGGAGATGATTCAGGACCAAGCCCAAAGAAATTACTATTATCTTCATTGGCTGGATGTACCGGAATGGACGTCGTATCTTTATTGAAAAAAATGCGGGTTTCTGTTTCTGGATTTGAGATGGACATCGAAGCCGATTTAACAGAAGAACATCCAAAAATTTATTCTGAAATAAGATTGGTTTACCGTTTTTATGGAACAGGCCTGAATAAAGAAAAGGTAGAAAAAGCAGTACGGCTTTCACAAGAAAAATATTGTGGCGTTAGTGCCATGCTAAGAAAAAACAGTCCTTTAAATTACAGCATCGAGTATGTAGAAAAATCGGTAACTGTTTAAAAAATATTATTACTTTAATCATGGTGATTTTTAAGATCACCATGATTAAATTTTCAGTAATTTCAATTGTCACAAATCAATATCATGGAAAAAAAATACCCAATCCCCCCTTTCACAGAGGAAACAGCAAAACAAAAAATCCAAGCGGCAGAAAATGCCTGGAATTCTAAAAACCCTGAAAAAATCGCGTTGGCCTATACAGAAGATTCTGAATGGCGAAACCGCTCTGAGTTCGTTAACGGGCGCGCAGAAATCATTTCTTTTCTACAAGGCAAATGGGAAAAAGAATTGGATTACAAATTGAAAAAAACGTACTGGGCGCACACCGAAAATAGGATTGCAGTAAGGTTTGAATACGAATGGCGCGATGAATCCGGTCAATGGTACAGAGCTTATGGAAATGAAAACTGGGAATTTGACAAAAATGGGTTGATGAAAAAGAGGTTTGCCAGTATCAACGACCTACCGATTAAAGATTCGGAAAGGAGATTGTAAATGGAAACTTAAAGTGACAACTTTTAGAATGGTATCACTTTTAATCGGCACAAAAAGCCAATATCTCTGAATTGGCCAAAGAATCATAAAAAATTGAATTATGAATTATCCTAAATTGGCATTTACAGATGCTATCAAAAAATTGCAAGAGCAGCATGGAAGCCGAAATAATTACGACAGGATGGAACGGTATTCTTCCACAGAAGGGCTAACATCAAGGGAAATAAATATGATAGCAGCACGCAACAGTTTTTATATGGCTTCTTTTGGGAAAAATGGTTTCCCATATATCCAGCATCGGGGTGGGCCAAAAGGTTTTCTGAAAGTTCTGGATGCACAATCCCTTGCATTTCTCGACTTCAAAGGAAATATGCAATACATCTCTGTTGGCAATATCAAAACAGATAATAAGATCGCCCTCATAATGGTCGATTATCCCGCAAAAGCCCGCCTGAAAATCTATGCGGAAGCTGAAGTGGTTTCCTTGCAGGAAAATCCTGACCTTGAGAAAAAATTAAAAATAGAGGGGTACAATTACCGACCAGAAAGGATCATGCTTTTCCATGTCAAGGCCTTTGACTGGAATTGCCCCCAGCACATTACACCGCGTTATACCGTAGAAGAAATCGAAGAAGTCTTTGCCCCGCAAAAGGCATATATTGAAACCCTAGAGCAGGAAGTAAAAAATCTAAAAAGACGTCTTGTTATCGATGGGCAATAATCTTGTTTATAATTAAATTTTGCGGTTCTAAAAGTTTTATTCTTTGACAATTTTCGTGGCATACAATACTTAATTAACCACAGAGAACACAGGGAGACACAGGGAAAGTTTTCTATTTCTGCCTCAGTGCTCTCTGTGTCCCCCGTGGTTAACGATTCCAACAAATTTGCAGTGAGAAAACCACCACTACTATTCCGCCCAAGGCACGGACTTCGAGCGGTAAAAACCGATTTCCATCGCATCCATTCGTTCCGCAAATTGCCCCAATCTAATTTTATAGGTTTCCCAATCCCTCACGGTGGCAGGCGACCAGCCTATCTCCGCATATCCCAGTAAACGAGGGAAAACCAAGTATTCGATGTCGTCCATATTGGTGACCGTTTCACTCCAGAGCGGAGCCTCGATGCCGATGATGTTTTCTTTTTCGATACCGGGGAACAGGGTCGCCGGATCCCAAATATAACCAGTGTCCACTTCAATGTAAGCGGCCCAGTGAAGCCCAATTCTACTTGTGGAATCGTATTGCATATCGAGATAAGATTTGGTGGCGGGCGACATGATGAGCTTCGCTCCTTTTCCGACCGCTTCCTTGGCAAAATCGGCATTGTTCCAAAGCTGCACTAGGTTATTGGCGCCAATCTCTGCCTGCGCCGTTTCATCCCAGCCGATCATTATTTTGCCATGTGATTCCACGATTTCCTTGGCCCTGTTCACAAATGGCAGGTAATCCTCCTTTTTTGTGGCGTGCGATTCGTCACCACCGATGTGGATATATGGCCCAGGCGTAAGTGCCGCAAGTTCACTTACCACATCGTCGATGAACTGGTAAGTAATTTCCTTGCTGGTACAAAAAGAACTGAATCCGACTTCCGTACCTGTGTAAAGCTCCGTGGCTTTGCCGTCACAGTTAAGTTCGGGGTATGAGGCCAACGCCGCATTGGTGTGGCCAGGCATGTCAATTTCAGGGATGATAGTAATGAATCGATCCTGTGCATATTTCACGATGTCGGCGTATTCTTCTTGTGTATAAAAACCACCTTCTCCACCTCCCACTTCAGTGCTTCCGCCGTGGGTCGTCAAGTTGGGCCATTTCTTGATTTCGATGCGCCAGCCTTGGTCATCGGAGAGGTGTAGGTGGAACACGTTCATTTTGAAAGCAGCCATCAAATCAATGTAGCGCTTCACATCTCCCACACTGAAAAAATGCCGGGAAACATCCAGCATGGACCCTCGGAAAGAATAAGTCGGAAAGTCCTTTATTGTGCCAGAAGCCAATTTCCAAAGGCCAGCTTGCTTTTCGCCCGATTCAATGCTGGCAGGCAACAATTGCAGCACGGTCTGGATAGCATAAAACAGGCCTGCGGGTTGGTTCGCTGTAATGTTCACACCATTTTTTGAAATGGCCAATTCGTATCCTTCATTGCTCAGTTCTGCGTTGTCGCCAGAAAGAGAAAGATAAATATATCGCTTAGAAGGTGCTTTGTCCACTGTCTTAACGGCCAGTTCAAAACCAGTTGCAGGGGCCAACTTATCGGCCAGGTACTGCCCCACATTTTCCAAACCTTCTTGCACACAAACAACCGTTCGATCTGTCAATTCAAAAGAAGTGCCCGTGGCTTCCACAGATACCGGTTGTGGGATGAGAGGAGCCTGTGTCAGATCCGTCGGGGCTTCTGGTGGTTGGCAGGAGAAAAGGAAAGTGACGAGGACTGTGGCGAGACAAAAAAAAGTGAGCTTGAGTATTTGCATTTGTTTGTTGTTTTAATTAGAAAACCAAAAGTCATCAAAATTGGGTGTATTTCAAAATGTCGGTGGAAACGTAGGCCGGATTTCCCAATCCGCCCTGTTCACAGCCGGATTGGGAAATCCGGCCTACCTTCTTAACCGACATTTTGAAATGCACCCTCAAAATTTCCAAACTTGACGAGATGAAATTCCAAAATTGACGAGATGAAATTCCAAAATTTGTCAAATCTGGTGCATCATTTCAAACACCAACCCCTCCAAGCGCTCCTCAGCCTCAGTCATCGCTTGTTCCAAGGTTACGCCTTCTGTCATTATTTCTGCCCAATAATCAATGCCCATTGCTTTTAATGTTTCTTCCTCAACTTCTAATTTTCCACATACTACAGCGACTGGAATTCCTTTTTTTCGGCAGACTTTGGCAACACCTTCCACCAATTTGCCTTTACTCGTTTGATAGTCAAGCTGGCCTTCTCCAGTGATGACCAAATCAATATCTGAAAGTTGTTTTTGGAAGGCGCTTATTTCCATGATCATTTCGATACCGGACTGGATGGAAGCACCGAGAAAAGCGACAGCTCCTGCACCCAATCCTCCTGCTGCTCCACCACCTTTTATATTTGAAATGTCTTTGCCAATATCCCTTTTTATTATTTTGCTAAATTGTCGAAGTCCATTGTCCAATAATTGCACGGCATCATCGCCAGCGCCTTTTTGTGGGGCATAAATATGGGCAGCACCGTCCTTTCCATACAGGACGTTTTTCACATCGCAAACTACCGTTATATTGATTTTATTTGGGTCAAATTTTAATTCACTTTTGTCAATGGAATATACTGCAATTAAATTTTTTCCTATTGGTTTTAACTGTTCTTTTTCATTATTCAAAAAATTATACCCCAGTGCTGCGGCCATTCCCATTCCAGCATCATTGGTTGCGCTTCCACCAATAAAAAGGAATATATTTTTCACGCCTTTTTCTATGGCGTCGAGCATCATTTCGCCAGTGCCATAAGTAGTGGTAAAAAGACAATTCCGTTCTTTATTATTTAATAATTCAAGTCCCGATGCAGTTGCCATTTCAATTAAAGCAGTGTCTTTGTTTTTTTTGTAAAATGCCTGCACAGGGCGAAAAAGCGGGTCATTGACGGTGAGATAAATCGTTTCTAAATCGAGTGTGTTTCCAAGAATTTCGAGCGTTCCTTCTCCTCCATCGGATAGGGGGTGCAGGATCGTTTCGATGGCTGGGTCGTATTTATTAATACCTTTTTGAATAGCCCGGCAAACTTCTGTTGCAGTTAATGAACCTTTGAATTTATCAGGTGCAATGAGGATTTTCATTTTGACAAAATCACCTTTTTAATTATTACCTGGTTTTCTTTTTTCAGCTTAATAAAATAAATGCCAGAAATATTACCTGTCAAATCTATTGATGTCGAATTCTGCATATTTTTTTCAAAATAAATTATTTTTCCATAAATATCAAAGATGGACAATTCTGAGTCTTCAGCATTTTCAATATTAATCACACCCGATGTCGGGTTAGGGTATATTGTAATTAATTTTTTTTGAGGAATTGCCCGCTCTTTAGAATCAACCAAACCATCCACAGTTATAGAAGATTGAAAAAGAGTTAGTCCGCCCCGGTCATTTCCGACCATCGCATCCATGTAATTACTTCCATTAATATTGGCGAAAGAAATACGGGATATACTACCTTCTCTAATTTCACCAAAATATTCATCCAATAGCTCAAAAGCACCTTCACCTAAACTGTCAACATCTATTTTATAGCGCTTCAACCAACCTCTGAACGAGCCAGAAACAATAAACACTTCATTATCAAAATCCAAAACGACAGGCTGGCTATACCCGACAGTAGCCCCCACCGATTGTGTATTTATTTTTCCAAAATAATCATTATTTGGCGACTCTTCTACAATAGGGTGAAAGTCTGGATTACTTGCTGTTCCAATATTTGGAAAATAATTTACGGTCCCTTTTAACTCTCCAATAATTAAATCTGGCAATCCATCTTTATTTATATCGTGGATAAAGGGAGTTGAATATTTTCCTACATTTATTTCTTTCCAATTAAATTGAAAATTATTGAATTGCATGGTATTTCCTGGCCCAGCTATATTTTCAGCATAATGAACATTTCCATTAAATTTGCCCAATAACAGGTCATCGTCACCGTCATCATCCATATCGCCAAAAGTTGGTGACATAGCATTTATGGCAGGGAAATATTGCCCAAGCCCAAGCCAATCCTCATCAACCAATTCAAATACGGGTGAGCTGACAGAGCCTATGTTTATTAACAAATACAAGGAAGCCGCACCCATTCCCTCTGCCCAGGCATCCTTATTGCCGACCACGATATCAATCAGGTTATCGGCATTTACATCTACAAAAACGGGATTTGCACCTGTGCCAAAATCAAGCATCCCATCTGCCAGGAAATCTTTTTTAATAAAGTTAAATTCAGGGAACTCATCACTGCCTGAATTTTCATAATACCAGGCAGTTTGAATATCTGGTGATGTCCAAATCTGGTTTGGTGAAACAATTAGGTCTCGGGCATTATCCTTATTTATATCCAGAAAAAAAGTAGCTGGAAAATAAGGAATGTTTATTGGGTCATTATAGGAAGGAAAAATAGCATCCTGCTCTGTTACCCAAGCGGCATTTTCATTTCCGTTGTTTTTACCAAAAATAATATTAGGACTGATTAAATCGCCATATAAAATTTCTTTGTCGCCATCTGCGTCTGCATCAAAAAAATTAAGCGCCGTGCCTCCATGCGGGTTGTTTCGGTCAAATGCATCTTCGGGATCATCATAAAATACGCACATATTTGGATCGAGGCTCAGTGACAACGACTGAGTATCAGGCAATATTCCAAATCGTCCCCAACAATCGTCTGACCATTCAAATAGAAGCGTGTCAGTAGAAAAATTATTTTCGAGGGAAATATTTTTGTAAAAAGAGATTTTGTTCCCACCCTGGCCTATTGTCAAAATATCCAAGTCACCGTCGCCATCAACATCATTGATGGCAGGATAATCCAAATGCAACCAAATCCTTATTTGATCTATTATTTCACCGTTGTCCACATAAGGAATTATGTCATGTGAATATTCTGGAAAAGCAATGCGGTCATATTTCAAAAAACCATTTTCCAATGAAGCTTTATATACTTTTAAACCAACTTGGTATTCATCATGTGAACTGGCAAATAAATCAGGAAGTCCATCATTGTTAAAATCGCGCATCAACACAAAATCGCGGACTTCTGGGAAATTTTTCAGCCAATACCGAGAATATTGATAATGGATCGAACCAGGCGAGTTATCTATATTGATAAATGACAAATGCACATTACCGTTCCTGTCAAATGCATAAAGATCTTTCACCCCGTCATGGTTAATGTCAAACAATGCCCACTGAGGAGCATTCATCCCGCCTGTCCAAGGGTTCGACAACTGCTGCCCGTTTTTAAATACCGGCACCTCCATATAATTAAATACTTGCCCGTTTAAAGTATAATTAACAAGCAGTATAAAAAATATGGAAACAGAACATTTCATGATTAAAAAAAGGGAGGGGGTTGATGATTTAGGGTGTATTTCAAAATGTCGGTAAGAAGGTAGGCCGGATTTCCCAATCCGGCTGTAAACAGGGCGGATTGGGAAATCCGGCCTACGTTTCCACCGACATTTTGAAATACACCCATGATTTATGATTGATAATGAAAGATCATTTATCAATCATAAATTAAAAATTATTTCACAATAGTGACATCGCCTTTGAACACTTTTCGCGTCCCATCCACAAATTCGACTTCAGCAAAATAGGCGAACACGGCAGGATCGAGGATTTCCCCACGGTGCTTGCCGTCCCAACCAAAGGTAGGATCGTTGATCGGGAAATTGTAAAATTCATACAAGGACTCGCCCCACCTCGAAAACACTTGGAGGGACAGCACTTTGGACACACTTTTCTGATCGCTGAAAATCATGAACACATCGTTGATACCATCGTTGTTTGGGCTAAAAGAATTTGGGATATAAACATCCCTCCTTTGCCGGACTTCCACCAAAATATCCGCACTGGCTGTGCAATTATCGGCATTGCTGATGGTAAGGAAGTAAGTGGTTGAAACAAACGGTGAGGCTACCGGATTCTGGCAATCCATGCAACTGAGGGTCAGGTCTTCCTCCCAACTAAAAGTTAAAACGGCACTGGAATTCACGATGGGAAACAGTACGACCGACTCGCCCAGGTCTATTTCAATATCGCCCTGGAAACCGAGCAGTAAATCTGCTGAATACTCCAAGAATACTGAATGAATGGAATCGCAACCATTTGATCCTGCAAAAGTCTGGGAATACACGCCAGGGGCAAAAACCTCCTGTCCAAAAATAATGGTGGAATTGCCCTCGCATATTTCTATGTCTTCGCTTGTCTCCATTATTGGGATCGGGTCGAATGCCGTGACTGTCACAACTGAATCGCAACCATTGGCCGCCACAAAAAAGAACTCTATGCTCGATCCTGGGTCTATTTCAAAGCCCTCGTAAAACAACAATTCACCTGCACAACCCTGCAAACTCACAGAACCGGTTACTGCTTGCAACTCATCTACCGTGACAGTAACGACGGAATCACAACCGTTAAAAGCAGTAAGTACCACATCGGTGATCGTTCCTGCCAGTAAGGCTTGTCCGCTGTACATAACTGACTCGCCAACACAAGCCGACAGGCTCAATGAAGAAGCCTGTTGCATCAATTCGACCACCGTGACCGTCAAAACAGAATCACACCCTTGAGTAGAAATAAAAGTAAATTCAGTGCTGCTTCCAGCCGCCAATTGTTGGCCATTGAATAAAGCATTCGTACCTGTACATGCTTCTAACTGTAAACTCCCAGTCACCGCCAGCAGTTCGTCCACGGTTACAGTGACGACTGAATCACAGCCATTCACCGCGGCAAGCGTGAATTCGGTGATACTGCCAGGCAGTAATGCCTGACCGTTGTACAGAGCCGTCGAACCCGTACAGGCCTGCAATGTCAGCGGCGATGCAAAGTTCTCCAGTTCATTGACCGTGACGGTGACGATAGAGTCGCAGCCAGGTGGGGTCAAGAAATTAAAATCGGTGACTGTCCCTGTGGCGAGTGCCTGGCCGTTGTACATAGCGGTAGATCCCGCACAAGCTTCGAGTTCCACTTCCCCGGTCAGGATACCCGTTTCTTCAACGGTCACCGTCACCACAGAATCGCAGCCATTTACCGAAGTAAAAGTAAAATCGGTAACTGTACCAGGGGCAAGGGCTTGCCCATCATAGTTAATAAACGTACCTGCACATGTCGCAAATTCAAGTTCTTCAAAAATCGTTTCGACTTCCGTTACCGTTACCGAAACAACTGAGTCACAGCCGTTTATAGCAGTCAGCGTAAAATCGATGGTCGTGCCAGGTGGCAACGGGACACCATTAAAAGTTATCGTAGCCCCCGTACATGCCTGCAATGCAAGCGGGGAGGCGTATGTTTCCAATTCTTCCACCAAAACGGTCAAAACAGAATCGCAGCCTTGTGCGGAAACAAAAGTGAAATCGGTTACTGTTCCTGCCGCCAATTGCTGTCCGTTAAACGCTATTGTTTCGCCAGAACAGGCTTCCAGGATAAGTGATTCGACCACATCTAAAAGTTCAACCACCGAAACCGTCACCACGGAATCACAGCCATTGAGTGCTGACAGTGTAAAATCGGTAGTTGAGCCAGGTGCCAAGTCCTGGCCATTATAGCTAACTGTTGTTCCTGTACACGCCTGCAATTCAAGGGGTGAGGCGAAAATTTCCAATTCATTTACGGTAACGGTCAAAATGGAATCACATCCTTGCGCAGTGACAAAATTGTACTCGGTAACGCTTCCTGCCAACAGGGATTCCCCATTGAAAAGGACAGATGTACCTGAGCAAGCTTCAAATTCCAAGCTTTCCTCAATCGCCACTACTTCTGTCACCGTCACCGTCACGATTGAATCACACCCATTTGCGGTTATGAAATTGAAATCAGTGACCGTTCCGGGTGCCAAAGGAAAATTATTATAAATAGCGTTTGTCCCCGTACACGCTTCCAATCCAATTGAAGTCGTAAAAACAGCCAGCTCTTCCACTTCAACCGTCACCACAGAATCGCAACCGTTGGTCGTCATAAAATTGAATGTGGTGCTGCTACCTGGGGGGAGGTTCTGTCCATTGTATGGGACAGTCGTTCCTGTACAGGTCTGGAATTGCAACGTCATTGCATAGTTCGGCAATTCCTGCACCGTCACCGTTACCACAGAATCGCAACTATTGACAGCCGTGAAGGTAAATTCCGTTTCGCTGCCAGCAGGTAGGGGTTGACCGTTGTACATGGCGTTCGTGCCTTCACAGGCAGATAATTGCACAGCTGTTTCATAAATCTCCAACTCTATGACCGTTACGGTCAGCACCGAATCACAGCCATTGGCTGCGGTGAACATAAACTCCGTTTCGCTGCCAGGTGGGAGCAATTGGCCATTGTATAATACACTATCGCCTTCGCAAGTACCCAACTCTACCATGCCACTGGCATGGGGAAGTTCAGCCACTTCCACGGTCACAATCGAATCGCAACCAAGAATATTCTCAAAAGTAAAAGTACTTGTCGAGCCGGCGGCCAACGGAATGTTGTTGAACAATACTGTTGTGCCTGCACATGCCTCCAAGTTTACGGTATCCGAGGTTGATTCGGCCACTTCCACTGTAATGGTATCACCAGCTAAGCCACATATACTGGTAGCTTGTACAACATAAATCATCGTGGTATCGGGGCTAACTTCCAAGTTATTTTCAGTGCTGCCGACTGGAATCCATTCCACCGTTTCGGCATTCAGGGGCAGGCTTTCCAAGAGGAGCGTATCTCCATTGCAAATCTGTTCTTCATCGCCGTTCAAAATCTCAACGGAAGGCCCAGGCAGGAGGGTGACGGTGATTTCGGTACTATCTTCCCCACATTGATTGGAGGCCGTCGCTACATAAACCATGGGCGAGGAAGTGGGCACATCTACGAGGAAAGTGCCAAAAGTCCCTGTCGGGCTCCACTCGACGAGCAATTCATTGGACGGGGACACTTCCATGATCACGGGAAACCCTTCACACGCTTCTATTTCTTCTTCCAATGCAAAAATGGTTGGGAACGGGATCACTTCAACTGTAATGGTGAGGGAAAATTCTTCGCAGATATTACTTGCCGTCACAGTGTAATCGGTCGTGATGGTAGGTGCCACAATAATCGATTCACCCATCTGTCCACCTAGATCCCAGGTAATGTTTTCGGTCAAATAATTAGGGATGACCGAGATTTCGACAGGTTCACCTGGGCATATGGGAATAACTGGCAGGGCTACAATAGAGGGGGGGAAGCAAGGGAATACACCTTCGTACCTGTCAGGGCTGGCCGAGCATCCGCTGTTAGGGCAAGTGTTTGCTTCCTGCCCGCCGCCATCCCATTCAGTTGCTTGGCTACCCAACACAATGGTAACCATGAAACTTTCATCTGCCGTTGAACTGCCTGGCTCTGCATCTACAAAAGGTACGGTAGGCCAATTTCCGGTTGGATTCCCCCAAGTGATATTGTTGGTTGAAACGACAGCATTGAGTGTCGTTCCATTATTACTGGTCAGACTGGGTGGACTGACACTAACAATGGGAGCATCCACATTCCAAAAAAAACCCCACGTGCTGCCACAATCAGTGGTAAAATCGCCAGCCACGAAAATGGTCATATTGACGGTAAAAGTCCCATCACCATTATCGGTATAACTATCAATGATGAACCCCGACGTGTCGCAGGCAGAGAGCACACCAGGGTTGAACAAAAAAGCCAAGGCAAAAAACAGGAAAGTCAATCCTTTTTTCAAAAAGTAGTAAAGGTTCATAGTTGAAGAAAGATTTTTGAAAGTTAGGCCAAACAGGTTTTACACTGGTTTAAACAAAATTCACCTAACAGGGGAGGCTTCTACAAGAAGGGGCATTGTCTTGATTTGAAATGCTAAGGTAAGACGTTAAATGTATTTCCAAGAATTGAATTCAACGGAGTGTAAATTAGGGGATAAAAAAAACCGCCTCCCGTGATCCGGGAAGCGGCAAAAAATATCATTTAAGTAGTAAAATTATTGTTTCATTTCGATATATTAAACTCTCACATAAGCTCCCCCCTGAAAGATTACATGCAAGCTTCTGACTCCTGCGCCTGGTTCCCAAGTATCAAATGAAACCAGGTATTTCTGTCCTTCTACTTCAGGGAAGATCTCCAATAATCGGTTTCCAATTGAACTTAAGATCTGATCATCGGACCATAACCCTATGTCGTAGTTTCCAAAGTTCCCCATACTCCCCGAGCCACTAGGGTTAGAACTTTCTGTAGCAGCTGCAATAGCCACATAATCATTTCCTGTAAGTGAATACTTAATTGTATTATCTGGAACCCATGTAGTACCATCGTGTCCCAATTGAAGTGAACGTTGCACTACATCCTGGAAGGGTTGCCATACTGCTCCGTCAAATTGGAATACTGCCATAAAATCAATAAAATGCCGTACATCATCACTATCTTTAAACGTATAAATAAAAACAGCGGTTCGGATGGTGCCTGCATCATCAAACAAGTAACGAGTACCAAGGAATTTGGCTATTCTCTCCCGGGCTTCAGTTCTACTATCGAAATTCGGAAAACTTTGCCCCATAAAAGTATAATCATCATCAGTAGGTACATAAGCATTGTACCATTTGCCTTCATAGTAGGTTAATTTACTAGTTAAAGTGCCTTCATCGGGGCAACCAAAGCAAAACCATTCATAAGTTAAAGTCACCAGGTCATTCGCTACAGGGCTGGGATGTTTGAATTCAACAGCGTCGAATATATCTCCCTGGCTGCTTAAGGTACCAAAGCTTTGTCCCAATGCGTCATAGTCATCAGGAGTTAGCTCAAATTCAAGTTCTTCATTGATCCGGATAGGATCAAAAACTTTGTATCTCACCAAAGCAGAAGAACCATCACCAATCTGAGGATGATTTTCTATCAAGATGTCTGGAATGAGCGTCTTAGCTTCGTCGTCACTATCAAAACTACCAAAAGTCTTACCTACCAAATCATAGTCATCGTCAACAAGAGTAAGATCAAGGTCTGCAACTACTATATTAGGAACATCCAAAGTATCTAGTTCCGATTCCAGTGGGTCGCAGGATTGGATTATTGTAAGCACAATAATGACAGGAAGAATTTTTAAATATTTCATAATTTAAAATTATTATTTTTGAATTAGAGTTTATTCAGAAATTGTGAACTATGAATTTCCAATTCCTAATTTCGAATAAGGCCTATTGTTTTAGAACCTGATCTTAGCACCCAGGTTCCAGTTAGCTCCATAACCGTAAAAAACCCTGGATGAAAAAGCATCATGGCTGGTTCCGTCTTGAGCATCCATAACAAATTTCTCATCGGTTACATTATAGACGTTGGCATATAATGATGCATTAAAGCCAGACAGCTTAAAGTCATATGTAGCATTCAGGTCAAAAGTTCCAAATGCTGGGATCTTCCATGCCTCGATACCTTTGGCTGATTCATCACTACGATCAGTGGGATCGTAATTCGCATATAGATTGTCATAATAATTATAGTCGACCGATAACCTCAAGTCTTTCATTAACTTATAGCTAAGACCTGCCGCTATGGTGGTTTGAGCGGCATCTCCAACGTGCAAACCTGCTATGAAGGCGTCTACTTCACCTACTTGAGTATTTCCTTCAAAAATGCCGAGGTTTTCTAAGTTGTTTTCCCAGGTCCAGTCACCGATAGATGCCATTCCAGTTATGGTCAAACTACGGTTTGCTCTCCAAATCGCGTCTATCTCAAGCCCTTGATGCAGTGCATTTACACCTAAAATATTTGCCACTAATTCTTCTCCATTTGGGCCACTAAAGAAGTCTGTATAAGTTCTGTCTTCCCATAGCGTGCGGTACACATTAATATTAGCCGAAAAGCTTGGGTTTCTAAAACCATAGCCAAGCTCATAGCTTGTTATTTTCTGATTTTCAGCATTAATGTTAGGATCCTCGTTTGTAAAGTTCGGGAAAACAGCATCAAACCCAGGTGCTTTTTCAAAATATCCAATATTGGCAAAAAGGTTATGGTTGTTAGTTAGATTGTAGTTGGCTCCTCCTTTTACGCCAAATCCGAAAAAGTCAAAACCACCAACTTCTTGACCTGGATCCGAATTGAGGTTATTAAAAAAGTCAACCCTTTTATAACTTGTATTTGATGCATTGAGGGTTACAAAGGCGGCCAGTTTATCTTCGTTATATTCCATTTGCAAAAACCCACCAGCCCAGTTAACAATACCTTCGTTATGGTAATCAATTACGTCTCCAACCCTAGCGGCATGTACAGGGTCGTTAATATCATCATCATCCAACCAATACTTTGCACCTAATAAATCCGTGACTTCTCTGAAGTGTTCTCCCTTATAGTATCTTAAGTCAAGCCCTGCAAGAAAAGAAAAGCTGCCGATCTCTTTGGTGAAGGAAGAGAGTAAGCCATACCATTTATGGTCATTTCGGGAAGCTCTAAGAATGGAGACTGCACCAAAATCAATTACTGCTTGGTTTTCCTCTACAATCCGATCCAAGTCAACCAAACCATCTACCCGGTAATCGGCATTATTAAACTTATTATCGCCCAATGTCCCACCACCACCACCAGTTCCTGTGGAGACGTAGGCAGAAGTGGACAATCGAGTAGAAGTGTTAATATTCCAATAGTGATTGATGCTGTACTGAGGCTTATAATAAAAATTGTCTTCAATATGAACGAGCTGTCCATTTTTATATCCCCAATCTGGATTGAACTTTATATCCCGATCACTATTTTCATAATCAACTAATAAGCTTTGGTCACCTCTCTGTCCATGTCTCTGTTTTGCACCAATTGCCGTAAAGGTAATTTCATGTTGATCATTAATTTTTTTGGCAATATTGGCGTAGTAAGCATAGGAAAGGAATTCAGTTCCGTCCACATAACCATCTCCCTGGGTCTTAGACCCATTAACGGTAAATGCCCATCCGTTCTCCGTTAATCCGGAAGAAAGGCTGAATCCTATCTTTGAATAAGCATCATTTCCCCCAGCGACATATACATGTCCACCTTTTTCAAAGTCGGTGGCTTTGGATATGATATTGATCGTTCCACCAATAGAAGGTACAGCAACTTTGGAAGCACCAAGACCTCTTTGCACCTGCATGATGCTGGTGACATCCGTCAATCCCGCCCAGTTTGACCAGAATACACGACCGTTTTCCATATCGTTGACTGGGACGCCATTAATAAGAACGGCAACATTCTCTGAAGAAAAACCCCTCACATTAATTCGGCCATCCCCAAATCCACCCCCTTCCTTGGTGGCATATACACCTGGAGTGGATTTCAAAATTTCTGGAAACTCCTGGCTCCCGATTTTCATTTCAATTTGCTCAGCCTTGAGGGTAGAAACTGCGACGGGAGTCCTGCGAGTGGTTGCCACCGAAGCGATTACCTTGACCTCCGAAAGGCCAATTGCGTTGCTAAGAAAGATTACATTTCCTATGCTGGCATTTTCTCCTCTGCTGACTTCTACAGCAATTTCCTGAGTTTGATAGCCAATATAAGAAATCATAATTGTTTGTGAACCATCAGCAACATCATTAATAATAAACGAACCATCGAAGTCCGAAATAGAACCATTTGAAGTTCCTTTAATAATGACAGTTGCACCTAGAACAGGTTCACCTGTGTCACCATCCGTAAGTGTTCCACTTACTGTCCCTGTTTGGGCAAAAGCAAAAACGGTAACAGCACAGAATAAAAGTGAGGTAAAAATCCGTTTCATAAATAATTAAGTTTAGTTGAGTAAATATGAGTCAGACCCATTAGCAGATGCTAAAGGATTTCTCTTGTAAAATTTTTCAAATTGGTGGTTTAAGAAAGTGCGTTATTCCTAGGCCAGTGGGGCTGTTAAGAAGGAATCGCGGTAAAAGTCGTTATCGGAAATAGAACGGGTAACCGTTGAAGGAAAGTAACATGAAGTACTTGTTCCATATGGCAAATTTTTGTTAGCGCTTTATCAGTTAATGGGATTCTAATTTAAGCTTAAAAGCACGATTGAATTTGCGGGTTGTTTTTCGATTCTGATGCGAAGATATATACAAAAGGTGGGTTGACCAAAAAAAGCCATGAAGAAGGGTTTAATTTTTTGTAAACCACAAATGAACCATTTATTATGCCCCAATGGATCTTTTGAAAGCAAGGGAAAACAAGAAATTATTCGACTTTTTTAAGCACGATCTGTTCTCCCAATTTCTCCACAAAAAGATCAAACAGCTCTTTCACAGATATGTATTCTTCTGGGTAAAACTTCAATTGTTTGATGGACAGGTTAATATTGACATTCAAATGCCCCAGTTCTTTTTCTTGGACAGCATACAAAAATGACCCACCCTTATTTGGCAAATAAATCCGCACACTTTCCGGTAGTTCCTCAACCACATAACCATCTGGCAGTTTGACGCTGATGCTATGCTGTTCCCGAATGCTGTATGGAAAATCAACAGGGTAGTACCTTTCTTTTGCCTTAAACGGGCTTTCCGTAAATGCCGAATAGACCACAGGCGAAAAATACATGAGGTCTCCCGCTACCATTGCTGCCTGGCCAATCGTGAAATCGACCGTATCTTTGAACACCTTGCCGATGGTTTTGGCCTCGCCTGACTTCACCTCATCCACTTTTACATCTACATACTTTTGTTCCAACCGTTTTGTCCAATGTTTACCTTCTGGGCCGTTGATGTAATGTGCCCTTTCTGGGATCGCATTATATCCACTATATGCGCCCATCAAGTTACCTGATAAGCTACCCTCTTCTGACAGGGAGAGGTCCACAAAAAAAGCATCCACACTTGAGCCTGGGGCCTTAATGTCCATCCACCCTTTTTCAAGATGCCATCCTCTGCTATTGAGCGCTTCCCCGTCAGGATAGCCAATTGGTCTCAATGGGTTCGTTGCATCCAAAAAATATGGTTTGCCGTCAATGTCGGCATAGATCAGCATGTGGTTGAACTGATCTTGGATCGGAGACTCTTCGTACATTTTTCCGTGCGACCTTGTGCTCGTTAGCACAGGGTTCGCCTCAATTCCTGCCTCTCGTAGCAATACCAGCAGCATCAGGTTCACCTGTGCGCTGTTCCCTTGTCCTTTTTCATACAATTTTTTGAGTTTTTCGGCCCCTCCAGATATGGAATACCGCCCATTCCAACTTATTCTTTCAGTAATGTAATTATATGCAAATACAGCCTTTTCATATTGGGTTGACAATTCTTGGAGGGCAGCGGAAAGGGGTTGGGTGATTTCTTTGAAATAACTTTTCTTCAAATAGTGGTGGCCAAAATATTCAGATGTTTCCAACTCTTTCTTGAAATTTTCCCAAGTATCGGTAACTTTTTCAACCCGGCCATCCAAATAACGTATTGCTGATAGTTGGAACCTAATCCTTGCTCGATAATCGTTCATTGTTGTGATGTACGACTCTGGCTGCATCGCTGGGGCATTTTCAAAAACAAAGTGCCCAGGCTTGATCGTACAGATACCGTTAATGCCCTCGAAAACTTTAAGATCTTTTTCATCTTTGGTAAGCGCCATGGCCTCATTGCCTTGAAAAAAATAAGAGTAATCCAATATGGCAGGGCTGTCCATTCTTATTTCACTATAGCGAACTGGAATGCCTTCTTGGAAAAACCAATCTTCAGGTTCGTAATAGCGGTCAGAAGTGATAAAATACGAATATTCTATAACACATCCCTCTTGCATTTTAGGGAAGGTGAAATTTGCAGAAGACCACCATTTATTTACCTTTTCGATAAAAACATCATTTTTGGTCAGGCTGGTCTTCGAGCCATCAGGCAAGAAAATGCACGCTTCGTCAAAAAAGAATCCCTCGCTTTTTTTATGGCTATAATATGGAATGCTCACATCACCATAACTAAATCCTTTTTTGTTCAAAATCTTGATCCGGCGGTGGCGTTTTTTTCTAACCATAACCCTTCCATCGATGGTAATATCTACCGTCTCATAATCACACAGTACCACCGCTTCAGCAGACGTATCACGCTCATATACTTTCATGGACAGGTCATCTGGTGGGATAATTCCGAAATTGATCGGAGGTGTATAAACCCGTTGACCAAACAGGGTGAAACAAGGAAAGAAGATAACAAAAAAAAGAAGGGCAGGAAAGCGCATGTTGTTGATTTTTTGATGATAAATAATACGCTGCACCGAAGCGATGCAGCCAATAAATTGCGCCTAAAGGTAGGGAAATGTTTTTTGGTTCTTGGTTGCATAGTGCGTGGACTTATTGCACAACGCCCTAACCAAGAACCCAGAACCAAAAACTAAAAACCAAAAAAATCACTGCTGCTCCAAAATGGTAAAGGCAGTCCGCCGATTCAATTGGTGCTCATCTTCACCGCAGCGGTTACAAAGGCAGTCAGCCTTGGGCAGGGACTCACCAAATCCTTTAGCCTGGAGGCGACCGGCTGGAATGCCCTGAGATACGAGGTAGTCCACAGCAGATTGGGCGCGCTTTTGGCTGAGTTCTTCATTGTACTCATCATTGCCACGGCAATCGGTGTGGGAGGAAAGCTCGATGCGGATAGAGGGGTTCAGTTCGAGGTTGCGAGCCAACTTGTTGAGCGTGGGTCGGGCATCGTCGCGGATGTTCGATTTGTCGAAGTCGTAATAAATGTCTTCGAGCACGATTTCCTTGTTGATGAATATGCGGTCGAGTTCCACCTCCACTTCAAAAGTCTGCACAGGGTTGTCGGGATCTTTGCCGATACCACGGGATGAGAAAGAAGTCTCGGAGGTCAAGTAGCCATCCTTTGAACCGAGGAAGTTGTAGTCAGTATCCTCTGCCATTTCAAAAGTAAAAAAACCATCTTCACCAATCGTAAACTCTTTGGGTTTCCCATCAAAAGTAACTTTCACCATCGAACCTGGTAGAGGTTTCCTGCCAAGTACTTTACTGTCTGGATTATCAGGATCAGCAAATATTTTTTCAACCACATATCCTTCCAAGATAAGTTTGTATTCCGCCAATGGCACCGCCGGTTTTTCAGGTTCTGGTGGCGGTATGCGTTTTTCAAATTTGTAAATATCATCATTGCCCGTGCCATCGGGGCGGTTGGAAGTAAAATAACCGACTTGCAGCACCTCTCCAGCTTTCCGTCCACCTGCATCGACAATCAGCCCAAAATCATCAGAACCTGAATTGAGTGGCGGCTTCAAGTTTTTTACCGGCACCCAAGCCCCATTTGCCATTTGCCAAGTCTTGAAGATATCGAGTCCACCCATGCCAGAATGGAAATCGGAAGAGAAATAAAGCGTGTCGCCATCGAACGATGGGAATTTTTCATTGCCAATGGTATTGATGCTGCGCCCCATCAACTTAGGTTCTCCCCAGCCATCGGCAGCGCGCTGGCTCACCCAAATGTCGTAGCCCCCCCACCCTTCATCGGAATTACAGGAGAAATACAACATCCCCCCATCAGCAGTAATGGCGGGATGACCATAGTTAATGCCTTTTTGCACGAAATTCAAAACCGCAGGGACCGTCCAATTATCCCCAGTGTATTTGCTCATCATGAGTTTGCAAAAATTGTCTTCTTTTTTATCGCCAAAACAACGGGTAAAATACATTTCAGTAAAATCCTTGTTGAATACGGCAGCGCCCTCATTATATGGTGTATTTATTTGGTTATCAAACACTTCTACACTGCTTGTTTGCATGTCCGCAACAAAAAGGTCTGAGAAATCCCCGCCAGTCCAATTATAGGTATCATCACCAGTTGATGCACTCCGGTCGGACGAAAAGACCAGTTGGCGATCTTTGTAAAGCGTGGGGGCATAATCGGCACCGTGGCTGTTAAAGTCAGTCGGCACCACAGAATAAGCCTTCGATTTTTCACCGGCCCAGCCCAAGGCTATTTTGCAAGCGGCGATCTCCCTACGGTATTCATAAGGGCTGCCGATTTCAATTCCCAGTTCTTTGAATGCCTTCATGGCATCCACATATTGTTCCATGGCTTTCAGGCTAAAGGCATACTCTCGGAGCGCATCCACATCATAACCATTATCGTAAGCAATCTTGTACCAATCAGCGGCAGATGCAGGCTTGTTCAGCATGCGGTAACTTTCACCGAGCAAGAATGCTTTTTTGCCTTTTTCGACCCTGCTTTTGGATTTTTTGTATTCTTTCTGGAGCATGTCCACGGCTACGGCATATTGTTTCCGTTCAAACGCAAAACCGCCATCTTTTACTTTTTGGGTATAAGTACAGGCACTTATCAAAATGGCCAAAAGGAAACAAGAGGTAAGGATAGTTTTCATAAAATACACTGGGTTGGAGAATTGAAGGATTGGTTTTCCTTAAATGCCAATTTCAACTCTGTTTTATACTAATCCAAAAACGCTTCACTTAGAGGTTTGTTGCTGAAAGGCGGCTGTTCTATTGTCAACGATGGCATTTATTATGACTTACTTGGATTGCTATTGTCCCTAAATAAAAACAGGCACAAGTATCTGAACCTGGGCCTGTTTTAGATTTTTATTGATTTTATTTTTTCCCTAAAATAATGACAAGGGTGTAAATCAACCCTGGCACATAAAACAATAGGGTAAGGAGCAATGAAAGCCAAAACCGTCTATTAATTTCATCTTCATAAAGGTACATGCCCAATGGTGGAATAAAAATGGTAATGATTACCAATAGAAGGGTATCTTCGTCTGAAGCACCAGATTTGTAGTCCTTGATAGCACGTTTGATGCTTTTTTTCATTTCTTTCCTCTTGATCCTCCTTTCCTTCTTGCTCATTTTGTTCCAGTCTTCTTTGGTTTTTTTTACAAGCTCAGTTGGGTCATTTGCACTGGGCGAAGAGCTGGCAGAAACAGCGAATGAATCAGTTGAAAATAGGCAGAAAGTCAGAAAGACCAGGGCGAGATAAAATTTATTCATAATATTGATTTTTTTTAGTGAAAAGTCATAAATAAGTAGTCGAGCTTAAATACTTTCCAGTTTTTGTCGAGCTTATTTTTCTGAAGTACAAGGCAAAAAAAGTGAACATAGTGGTGCTATGCAAGCTTTTTTTAACGCCGCAATTCAGGAAAATAAGCCGAGAAAAGCGGAAATTATTTAACCTCGATTACTTAAGTTGTCCGACTTACTTGGTTCAAATTTCAAAAGAACAAAAAAAATACACTTTGCCAAAACTACCGGGTGTTTGAAACTTGAACCTATAGGGATTTACCACCTGAATCATTAGGCATCTTTCCTAAATAAATTTAAGGCATGGAAACAAGGATCTTTTTGTCAGATGATGCCTTTTTTGAAGGAATAGCCGAAGCTATTGCTGAAAAAAATAACGAAGTATGACGGAAAAAGACTGTTTAGCTGACTTATAGTTATTTAGGAAAGATGTCTATTATTGTTAAAAGATGCATTTCAATCCAATTCTCCTCTTTTTTGAATAAATGCAATCTTAGGCATGCTGCCTTATTGAATTGTTTCTTCGCTACCAACCAAGGCTACCTTGTAACTTCGCCCCATAAATCACCTCACGTTGAACAAAAAAATACTCCGGCTCGCCATTCCCAACATCCTGAGCAACCTTTCCGTGCCACTCCTTTCTACCGTGGACACTGCACTGATGGGGCGACAGGAATCAGCAGCCTACATTGGTGGAGTCGCGATCGGTGCACTTATTTTCAATTTCATTTATTGGAGCTTTGGCTTTCTGCGCATGGGCACGACTGGCCTGACCGCCCAAGCAATGGGCGAGGGGAATAAGTCTTCCATGGCCAATATTTTGGGCAGGGCAATAGTGACGGCAATAGCTGGGGCACTGATGGTTTTGTTACTGCAAATTCCGCTGGCAGAGTTGAGCTTTGGTCTGTTGGACGCAAGTGTTGAAGTGGAAGATTTGGCAAAAGAATATTTTTACATCCGCATCTGGGCGGCACCAGCCACCTTGGCATTATACGCTTTTATGGGCTGGTTTTTCGGGATACAAAATGCCATTTACCCACTCATTCTCACCATAGTCATAAATGTAGTCAACATCATCTGCAATATCTGGTTCGTCAATTACCTGGGCATGAAAGCCGATGGGGTGGCCCTGGGCACAGTGATCGCACAGTACACAGGTGTGGCCGTTGCATTGGCCCTATTTCGCTACCGCTATTTCGATATGGTGAAATACATGAGCCGTAAAATCATCTTTGAACTTGCGGCATTCCGCAGGTTCCTTGCGCTCAACCGCGATATTTTCTTCCGCACTTTTTGCCTCATTTTCGCTTTCGCTTTTTTTGACAACCAGTCTGCCGTGCAGGGTGATCTTGTTTTGGCAGTGAACAGTGTACTTCTGCAATTCGTCAACTGGATGTCTTACGGCATCGATGGGTTTGCCTTTGCTACAGAAAGCTTGGTCGGAAAATATTTAGGTGCAAAAGATTGGCCCAACCTTAACAAGGCCCTGCGCCGTTCCTTCATCTGGGCAATGGGTTTTGCGGTCCTGTACAGTTTGTTTTTCTGGGTCGCCGGCGATTCATTGCTATACATTTTCACCGATCAGGAAAACATCATCAAAGTAGCTTCTGGCTTTTTGATCTGGATGGTGCTCTTCCCCATTTTTGCCACGCCAAGTTATATCTGGGACGGCATTTACATTGGGTTCACAGCCTCGGCAGCCATGCGAAATGCAATGGTAGCGGCATTGATTATTTACCTGGCATTCTATTTTGCCCAACAATATTTTTTCGAGTGGGGAAACAATGGATTGTGGCTATCTCTATTGGTATTCATGGCAGCAAGGGGAGGCGTACAATGGGTGGTTTACAACAAAACGATCAGGGTCGCTTGATAAATTCAGAAGCGACGCTTTTTTAAAAAATCGTCGCTTCTCAAGTCACTGTTTCAGGCTTATCTTCAACCTCTTCTTCTTTTGCTTTCTCAAATACTTTCCTGAGCCTATGCGGCAGCAAACTGAATTTTTTGCCCAAAAACTTCTCTAGTGTAATGGCCAACAACACATAGCCCTGTGTTGCGCCAGGCATTGGAACGATTACGAATACGAAAAAAGGGAGTATCCTCGGAATATCCTTTAGCTGTTTCATCGCCGCCTTCATCTCTTCTTCCGAAGGTCTTTCCGACACATCCCGCATCAACAAGAGACCCTGGCCTTGTTTCACAAAAGTATTCACCATACGACGCGTCTCGATGCCTTCCATCACAAAGGCCCAAAGCATCAACTGGGGGTACTTGATAATTTTTTTTATACGTTTGAGCGGCATGCTGTTCTCCTTGTTTTGATAGTACAAAGTAACAGCCTTTTTAGGTGGGATACTATTTTAATGGAGAATTGAGAAATTGGAAATTATTGACTACTGAGGTATTTTCAATTTCCTAATTTCTCAATTTCCATCATATCGAATGCCCAGTCCATTTCCTTCTGGCAACATAACTGCACCATCGGCCAAAACCTTGACCCCAGTAGCGGGATCACTTGCTAAAAGCAACGAGCCATCCATGTCCACATAATCCAAAAGGGGCAGCAACTGGGCAATCGCCGAACAACCGACGCTACTTTCCACCATGCAACCAACCATCACCTTCAGTCCCAGGTTTTTAGCGTGCTCGATCATTCGGAGCGCAGGGGTGAGGCCACCACATTTCATCAGTTTGATGTTGATTCCGTGGAAATGATTGACACATTGGATCACCGAGGATTCGTCCACACAAGCTTCATCTGCAATCACTGGCAAGACAGAATTTTTGTACACTTCTTTCATGCCTTCCCAATCATCTGCTTTCAATGGCTGTTCAATAAACTCAACCCCTATATCTTTCATTATCTGAGAATTACGGATGGTTTCTTCCGCTGTCCAGGCGCAGTTGGCATCGATACGAAAAACCGCTTTGGTGTGCTTGCGGAGTTCTTTGAGGATCGACATATCATCAGGTGTCCCAAGCTTGATTTTATAAATATCAAAACGGGTAGCCTTCAATTTTTTGATCATCTTCGCAATAGGGGCGATGCCCAAGGTGTAGCTCGTTTTTATGAGACTATTTGCATTAAGTTCCCAAATTTCGTGGCTGGGCTGATTGCAAATTTTACCGTAAAGATCGTGGGCAGCATTGTCGATGGCACATTGCAGAAAGGAGCTATTGCCAACATGCGGTTTCATGTACTTCCAAAAATTAGAGGGATTGTCAAAAGCGTAGGCCTCGATGGGAGATTTGAGATCCTGTGCATGCAGGAGCATCTTATCCCGGTCAACACCATAATAACTATGTTCGGATGCTTCGCCGAAGCCTGTTTTGCCAGCCGCGGACAGGCCAACAATCAAAGCCCGCCGTTCAGCGTATGAATCGCGGGAAATGGTAAAAGCCTCTTTGAGCTGGAGGGTAATGGGGTGTATATCTATTTTCACTGGAGTATAATTTGACGAGGGTTTACGGTTTGGGACAAGTTCTGTTACAGTCGAAATGTTAAGGGCTTGTGCTAGTAATAAGTAAACGAAGTGAAAATCCAAAGTAGAGAAAAAGAACGAATATCAGGCGAAAAGGGCATCATTGCGCAAGTCATTTTTTGGTGTTGAGTGCTTGAGGATACAGCCTGAAATCTACCTTCTTCTTTTTGCGAATAAGCAGCACATGATTCTGTTTGAGCGTTCAAATTGTAGTTTTGTCAACCATCTATTTGTTTAACATACGGTGGGAAATAGACAAGTACAAAAAATAATCAGCTTTCTTTTTGGTGATCCCAATTGTATTTCGCAGTTTTACCACATAGTGTATTATACACGTTTACTTTCCTGAAAAACGCAACTATTTTGTTCTTCCCCATTTCATTTCCGAAATCGAATTTTTTTTAAGCTATTTTTTCAACTAAACTCAATAATGTATGAAACCCAAGTTCGACTATCTTACCAAGTGCCTTTTACTCTTTATACTGGCAATAGGCATAAGCAGTTTTGCCCAGGCTCAACGTACCATCTCAGGTATTGTGACTGATGGTGATACTGGCGATCCTCTTATCGGAGCGAACATCCTCGTTATCGGTACTAGTTCCGGTACTATTACCGAGCTAGATGGAACCTACTCTTTACAAGTCCCGGCCAATGCTGCCGAGCTGGAGTTTACTTACACAGGTTATGGTGCACTGCGTGTCACCATAGGTGCTTCAAACGTGATTGATGTTAATTTAACTTCTGGAGAACTACTTGAGCAAGTAGTAGTTGTCGGATATGGCACAGTCAAGAAAAAAGACTTGACCGGTTCCATTACTTCTGTTAAAGAAGAAGATTTCAACAAGGGTGTCAATACTTCGCCTGATCAGTTGATCCAAGGAAAAGTGGCCGGTGTCCAGGTTATCAACAACAGTGGGGCACCAGGCAGTGAAGCCACTGTCCGGATCAGGGGGAACTCTTCCGTCCGTGCAGGCAGCCGACCTTTGTATGTAGTTGATGGCGTGCCGCTCGACGGTGGTTCAGCAAGGCCATCTGTTGAAATCGAAGAATCGGGGGATGCACCAGGATCCAACCCATTGACCTTTATCAATTCAAACGACATCGCTTCCATCGAAGTGTTGAAAGACGCTTCGGCCACCGCCATTTATGGTTCAAGGGGCGCAAACGGTGTCATTATCATCACCACTAAAAAAGGTAAATCGGGGGCTCCAAGCATTAACTTTGGCGTAACAGTTGGCGTCAGCTCTGTCCTTGAAGAATACGACATCCTAAACGGCGACGAATACCGTCAGTCATTGAGTGATTATGGCCTGACAAATGGGGACTTTGGGGGCGATGTGGATGCCCAGGATGCAATCCTTCAAACAGGTATCACTCAAAATTATAATTTCTCCATTGGAGGAGGCAGTGACAAAGGCAACTACCGCATATCGGCTGGCTACCTCGACCAAGAAGGGATTGCGATTGGAAGCCGTTTGAAAAAATATACGGCTGGCATAACCAGTTCCTATAAATTTCTGGACGACAGGCTGGGCATTGATTTCAATTTACTGACTGGACACACCACTGAAGATATTGCTCCAGTATCCTCCAATGCAGGCTTTACTGGCAGCTTGATTGGACAGGCTCTGCAATGGAATCCGACCAAACCGCTCCGCAATAGCGATGGTTCGCTGAACATTGAACTCGGCTCCACTACCATCAATCCGCTTGCCATGAGCGAGGCTTATTCGGACGCTGCTGATGTCACCAATATCATTGGGAGTATTTCCCCTTCTTTCAAACTAACTGATGGACTGGTATACCGTTTCAGGTATGGCATCAACTACAACGAGGGAACTAGGAGAACCCAGATTGCATCGTGGATCAACGTAAATAATGTAGAAGGAAGAGGCTGGGCCAACTACGCCAATAACATCCTCACGACCCAGCAGTTTACCCATACCCTGAGCTACAATGCCGATATATCATCCGCTGTGTCTCTCAATGCAGTGGCTGGGTACGAATATCAGAAATTTGACAACAAAGGTATTAGTATTTCTGCGTTTGAGTTCTTGACTGACGATATTGATTTTACAAATATCCTCCAAAATTCATCTGCCAGCAGCAGAAAAATATCTTCATTTGCAAACCCTATATCTGAGTTGCAATCCTTTTTTGGACGTGCCAATTTCAACATCAGGGACAAATATCTGGTTACCGCTACAGTAAGGGCTGATGGCTCAAGTAAATTTGGTGAAAATAATGAATATGGTGTTTTCCCATCAGTTGCTGTTGCCTGGAACCTGACCAATGAAGATTTTGTTGGCAACGACTTGTTCGACCAATTGAAACTTCGTGTTGGCTGGGGTCAAACAGGCAACCAGGAATTTCCGGCGGGTGCTGCCCAGGAGCGTTTCAAACTAGATGACAACGGAAGTTTGAGACAGGAAAACGTTGCCAACCCTGACCTACAGTGGGAGACTTCTACCACGATCAATGTAGGGGTAGATTTTGCACTTTTTGATTATAAACTGTCCGGTTCTATTGAATATTTCAACAAAACGGATGAAGATCTTTTGTTCCAATTCCAAGCCATTGTACCGGCACCTGACACCAAGTACTGGGTCAACCTACCCGGCCAAGTGGTCAATTCGGGAATAGAGTTAGCCCTGAATGCTTTCTTGTATGACAATGCCGATTTGACTTGGCAAGTTGGTATCAATGCGGCCTTCTTAAATAACGAATTGGAGGATTATACAGGCCCTACTTTGCTTGCTGGTCAATTATTTGGACAGGGTAGCTCCGGAGCTACTTCACAACGATTTGAAACTGGTCAGCCGTTGAATGCTTTCTTCCTCAGGGAATGGAACGGCATTGGTGCAGATGGTTTTGACGACCTGACCGATGAAGGTAACACCTTATTCTTCAGCGGCGACCCTAACCCTGACGTCCTGTTGGGTATTAGCACTAACCTTACTTACGGTAATTGGAACATTGGACTGAACTTCAACGGTGCATACGGGAACCAGATCTTTAACAATACTAAGATGTCTGTCATTCCAATTACCAATCTTGGTACAAGGAACATCGATGCCAGCTTGGTGGGCAATGCTGTCCAGGAAAACAAGGCCAATTCTATCAAGCCTTCAACTAGGTATTTGGAGGACGGTGATTATCTGAAACTTTCAAATGCAACTTTGTCTTATGATTTAGGGGCCATTGGTAATACTATTAAGAATGTAAGGATTTCTATAACTGGTCAGAACCTGCTGGTCTTTACCGATTATTCAGGATTTGACCCAGAGGTGAATACCGTCAATAATTTTGAAGGAATACCTTCATTTGGTATTGAATATACACCTTACCCTTCAGCACGTACATTCTTGTTTGGTGTTAATTTTTCATTTTAATTAAAACGTGCCTAATGTGTGGTTTAATTTTTTGAGAATAAGGCAAAATAAACCACATGGTAATTGTAAAATGACAATAAAATGTAATAGTGCTGACCACTAGGATTTTACTTTACAAATCGTTCATTTTATTTTTTACCTTTACTTAATTATGTTTTATCAAAAAAATTTATAATGAAATTTCTAAAAATATTTTTGCCACTGCTGTTTCTTGGCTTCTTTTCCTGTACCGACCTTGAGGAAGACCTCAGGGAGGACATCACAGGACAACAAGCTGAAGAGCTCGGTGATGTAGATGCCCTGTTAAAAGGGGCCTATGAAAGCCTCCGTGGCCCTTTTCAAGCACAAGAACAATTCTGGGCACTCCAAGAACTCACTACAGATGAAGCGATCCCTCCGACCAGGGGAGGTGATTGGGACGACAACGGCAAATGGAGAGCCATCCAGACCCAGACTATTGATGCAGAGCACGGTGACCAGACCAGCACCTTCAATAACTTGCTTCAGGTTGTGTTCAACGCTACCAATGTCCTGACTTTCAATCCTTCTCCACAACAAGCTGCCGAAGCAAGGTTTCTCAGGGCTTTTGCCATGTTTGCAGTAGCCGATGGATGGGGTCAGGTGCCTTTCCGCGAGCCCGGTGAAAATTTGTTGCAGGCTCCCCAGGTTTTGAAAGGGAATGCCCCGCTTGAATTCATCATCAGCGAACTAAACGAAATCCTGAATGACTTGCCCGATGGCCCAGCCTCGATCGGCAACAAAGACGCTGCAAGGGTGCTGTTGATGAAAGCCCACCTCCACAATGGTGTATTTCCCAGTAGGGAGAGCCCTAAGTTCGATGCTGGTGATATGAACAAGGTCATAACCTTGGCAGATGATGTTATCAACAGCGGTCGCTACTCACTGTCCGTAAATTACTTTGACAACTTTGCACCAAACAACGATCAGATTTCCACGGAAAATATATTCACCAATGCAAACCAAGGTGGAGCGAGCAGTGGAAATGTGAGGTCGCGTTGGATGTCCACACTTCACTATAACCAAAACCCAAGTGGATGGAACGGTTTTACCACCCTGGCTGACTTTTACGACAAATTTGAGGACGGTGATATCCGTAAGGACAACGAATATCCAGGGCTTACCGACGTATCCGGCATCCATGCTGGTTTCCTGATAGGCCAACAGTACGATCAGGATGGTACTGCATTGCAAGACCGGAATGGAGCTCCGCTCATTTTTACCAGTGATGTCAGTTTAATCGAAACTGGAAACAACTTGGAGGTGACCGGTATCCGGGTCATCAAGTATGCACCTGATTACGTTAGTGGCGACAATGCCGATAATGATTATGTTTTATTCCGCTATGGCGATGTTCTGCTTATGAAGGCGGAGGCTGCACTTAGAAATGGAGATGCAGGTACGGCCTTGACGGTGGTCAATGAATTGAGAGCCAACAGGGGCGCTCCTGCCCTGGCTTCCATCAACCTGGATGTCATGCTCGATGAAAGGGGACGTGAAATGTTCTGGGAAGGCTACCGCCGCCAGGACTTGATCCGCTTTGGAAAATACCTGGATGCATGGCAAGAAAAGCCTGCTGGCTCTGCCACACAACTACTCCAGCCGATCCCAAATTCAGCTTTGGCGGTCAATCCGAACTTAGAACAGAACCCTGGTTATTAATTGTTAATCAGGTTTTGAGCAAAATAATGAAAAGGCCACCCTGTTGGGGTGGCCTTTCTTTGTAGTCTGAAAATCTAAGAGGTTGTTAGGAATTTTGGTTTCGAGTGAAAAATTGTCAATTTTTTGATGAGGCGAGGCAAAAAATTGAAAAATAGTGGGGCTATGTGACCAATTTTTTAACAAAGCATCATCAAATAAGTGGCAATATTTCGCCGGATGCAAAACTCCTAACAACCTCTAATTTGGCCAAGGTTGGATTTTTTAATGTAAATAGATTTCCAATCGGCCTATTTATTTTAGTTTTACAGGAGTTTCTTCAACAACATTGCCCTGATTTCTATGAGATATTCTACCGCCATTTCGCTTCTGGTTTTCTTTGTATCTGGTTGTACATCCGATAAAAAACCTGCTCCTCTTTTTGAAAAAATACCCTCCGAATATTCTGGCATCCAGTTCACCAACCAAATCGAAAATACCAAAGAACTCAATATTTTTAATTACCGCAATTTTTACAACGGAGGCGGTGCCGCCATTGGCGATGTGAATAACGACGGCCTGCCGGACATCTATTTCACCGGCAACATGGTGAAAAATAAACTTTATCTTAATAAGGGGAATTTCCAGTTTGAAGACATTACTAAAAAAGTAGGGGTAGAAGGTTCTAAAACCTGGAGCACCGGCGTCGTCATGGTCGATATCAATCACGATGGCTGGCTCGACATCTATGTCTGCAATGCTGGTTATTTTAAAGGGGATAACCAGAAAAACGAACTGTTTATCAACCAAGGCCTCCAACCGGGGGGTGAGTTTCCTACTTTCATGGAACAAGCAGCCGATTATAAGCTCGATGAAGCTGGCTATACCACCCACGCCGCATTCTTCGACTACGACAGCGACGGCGACCTTGATTGCTATATTCTCAACAACAGTTTCATGCCTGTCAACACCCTTAATTATAGCAACAACCGGGAATTGTATGCATCTGATTGGCCGGTCAAAGATTTTCTCAAAGGAGGAGGAGATAAATTGATGCGGAATGATGGCGGAATATTTACTGATGTCACAAAAGAAGCTGGCGTTTATGGCAGCTTGATCGGTTTTGGCCTGGGCATCACCGTCGGTGATGTAAACGGAGACCACCTGCCGGACATGTACGTTTCAAATGATTTTTTTGAAAGGGATTACCTCTACATCAATCAGGGGGACGGGACTTTTACTGAAGAGATCGAAAACTGGATGGAACATCTCAGCCACGCCTCCATGGGGGCCGATATGGCAGATCTGAACAACGATGGCTTCCCCGAAATATTTGTCACCGAAATGCTCCCAAGTGATGAATACCGCTTGAAAACAACAACCCAATTTGAAAATTACAGTACCTACCAATTAAAACAGGAGCGGGGATTTTACCACCAGTACATGCAGAATACCCTCCAGCTGAACAATAAGAACCGTTCTTTTTCCGAAATCGCGTTTTTTGCAGGCGTAGCTGCTTCCGACTGGAGCTGGGGCGCTCTCATGTTCGATGCCGACAACGACGGGCTTCGGGATATTTACATCTGCAACGGCATTTACCAAGATGTAATCGATCAGGATTTTATCAATTTTTTTGCTGATGAAATAGTTCAGAAAATGGTGCTGACAGGAGAAAAAGAAGACATGGAATCCGTTATTTCAAAAATGCCTTCCAATCCTGTTCTCAATAAGGTTTTCCGCAATCGGGGAGATTTGACTTTTGAGGATGTCGGAGAAAAATGGGGCATCACCACACCCTCCTTTTCCAATGGTGCTGCATACGGCGACCTCGATAACGACGGCGACCTCGATTTGGTGGTGAACAACCTCAACATGGAATCTTTTATTTTTAAGAACAATGCCAATGCACTGGGAAACCATTATCTCGCCGTGCACCTGGAAGGGACTCCGATGAACCCTTTTGCCATCGGCGCTAAAGTTTTTGTTCATAAAAACGGTAAAAAACTCAATTCCCAACTTTTCCCAACGAGGGGTTTCCAATCTTCCATTGACTATAAAATGATCTTTGGCCTCGGGCAATCAACAGCGGTAGATTCACTCGTAGTCATCTGGCCGGACAGGCAACGCTCCGTTGCTTATGCCCCCCCCATTGATACAACTATTTTAATAAAACACGAAAAGGCAACGGGTTTCGCCAACTCCAACATTTATGAATATAAAAACAGTGAAAAGGCAGTAGTGGAAGAAACCAAATCTCCCTTTGCGGCCCAAAAGGAAGATTTTTTCATCGACTTTTACCAAGAAGGCCTGACCATGCGAATGGTGTCAAGGGAAGGCCCGAAGGCGGCCATTGCAGATGTGGATGGCGATGGCTTGGAGGATGTCTTTATAGGTGGGGCAAGTGGCCAGGTAGGGAAGTTGTACTTGCAAATTGGGCAGGGTTTTTCTGCGGCAAGCAGCCAAGCGTTTGAAAATGAAATAGGATTTGAAGATACTGCTATTGCTTTCTTTGATGCCAACGGGGATAGCAGCCCAGACCTTTTCATCGGATCGGGAGGAAATAACAGCCCGGCCATTTCCAGACCCATGCAGGATAGAATTTATTTGAATGACGGAAAAGGGAATTTCACCCTCAGTCCGAGTTCACTGCCAGTTAATGGCTTCAACACTTCTGTTGCCGTACCCCTTGATTTCGATAACGACGGCGATATCGACCTATTTGTGGGAAGCAGGAGCGTGCCAGGTAAATACGGCTTGGCTCCGCCATGTTTTATTTATGAAAATGGTGGCGATGGGATATTTAAGAACGTGACGAAAAAAATAGCCTCAGAACTGCAAAGCCTCGGCATGGTGACGGACGCATTGCTATCCGACATCACTGGCGATGGACAGGATGAACTCATCATCATAGGGGAGTGGATGGCGCCCCAGGTTTTTAAAACCGGAAAAGAAAAATTTGAAAAAATAGAAACCAACCTGAGCAATTTCCCTGGATGGTGGTACACCATCGAATCTGACGATGTGGACGATGACGGTGACATGGATTTCATCCTCGGCAACCGGGGCGAAAATTTTTACTTCACCGGCTCACCAGAACAACCCGCCAAACTCTGGGTCTCCGACTTCGACGACAACGGTACCGCTGAAAAAATAATCACCAGGACAATTAATGGCAAAGACATGCCTATACCGCTGAAGAGAGAACTGACAGAACAGATTGTCAGCCTGAAAAAGAAATTCCTAAAACATGCCGAGTATGCCACTAAATCCATACAGGACATTTTTCCAGAAGAGGCTATGGAGAAAGCAAAGGTTTGGGAAGCTACCTATTTCCAATCGGCAGTGGCATTGAACGAGGGGAATGGCAATTTCACCATGAACCCGTTGCCAAAAGAAGTACAGTTCTCCTGTGTCTGCGGTATCTACTGCAATGATCTGAACGGAGACGGGAAAAATGACCTGATGCTTGCAGGCAACGACAGTGGTTTTATGCCACAGTTTTCTAAATTGGATGCCAGTTTTGGACATGTACTTTTAAATAAAGGCAAGGGAAATTTCAAACGGGTGGACAATCGTGAATCAGGCTTTTATGTCCGAGGAGATGTAAAGCAACTTGTGGAGGTCAGCGTAAATGGGAAAAGCTATTTATTGGTAATGATAAACGATAAAAAACCAAAGTTCTTTTACCTGACTGGACTTGAGACCATAGATATTAGGTAATTTGATAAAAAATAATTTTATATATCACTGATAATCAATATAATCATCCAACTTGCTCGTCTAAAGTCTAACATGTATTGTCTCACGTCTACTCTGGATATTCAAAAGAAATAAAATTTCCGACTTCAAATAAAATATGAAAATAGAAAGTTTTTTGATTGCCCTTCTGGTGCTACTATTTTTTGGATGTAGCAAGAACGAACAAACCCTACCTCAGTTTGAGCTTTTGCGAAAAGACGCCACTGGCCTCGAGTTCAAAAACACCCTAATGGAGAGTGTCGATTTTAATGCCCTGAACTATATGTACTACTACAACGGCGGTGGCGTGGGGGCTGGCGATTTCAACAAAGATGGTTTGGTGGATTTGTATTTCACCAGTAACATGGGTCCCAACAAATTATTCCTGAACCAGGGCAACCTCCAATTCAGGGACGTTACCGAACAAGCTCAATTAGAAGGAAGGGAAGGCTGGACAACCGGCGTTTCGGTCGTGGACATCAACAACGACGGCCTTTTGGATATTTACGTTGGCCAACTGGGTGATTACCAGACCATGAAGGGCCAAAATCAATTGTACGTATGTCTGGGGATCGAGGATGGAATTCCTGTTTTTGAAGACCGAGCCATACCTTACGGTCTTGACCTGATCGGCTTTTCCACGCAAGCCACCTTTTTTGACTACGACCTCGACGGCGACCTCGACATGTACCAACTCAACTACTCCCTCCACCACAACGGCACTTTTGGCCAACGGAGGTCTTTTGCTGAAAAAGACCACCCGATGGCAGGCGACAAGCTGATGAGAAATGACAACGGAAAGTTTGTAAACGTCAGCCGTGAAGCAGGCATCCATAGTACCGTGATCGGATATGGGCTGGGAATAGCAACTGGGGATGTCAACCTGGACGGATGGCCGGATATTTACATCGGCAACGATTTCCACGAAAACGACTACCTCTATATCAATCAAAAAGACGGCACTTTCAAAGAGGTATTGACCAGCCAGATGATGCACACCAGCCGCTTCTCCATGGGTGTGGACATGGCAGACATCAATAATGATGGTTTTAGTGAAATCATTTCACTAGACATGATGCCCTATGACCCCTTTATCCTGAAAAGCTCACAGGGGGAAAATGAATTCAGTGTCTTTAATTTTAAACTGGGTTTTGGATATGCTCACCAGTATGCCCGGAACAATTTACAGTTGAACAACGGAGATGGTTCTTTCAGTGAAATTGGCCTGTTTGCCGGCGTTTATGCCACCGACTGGTCATGGTCGTCCCTTTTTATGGACTTTGACAACGATGGCTACAAGGACCTTTTTGTTGGAAATGGCATTCCCCGCCGGATGAACGACTTAGATTACATTAACTACCGCAAAGGCGACGAAAATTTCAAGTTCCGCACCAATAACAACCACATGATCGAGGAAAACCTGGAGGTGATAGCGAAGATGCCCAGGATAAAACTGCCCAACAAGTTTTTCAGGAATACCAAAAATCTAAAATTTCAGGACATCGGTGGTCAAATCAAGGGCGCTGTTGATACGTATTCCAATGGCGCTGTATATGCCGACCTCGACAACGATGGCGACTTGGACATTGTGGTAAACAACATTGAGGACGAACCTTTTATTTATAAAAACCTGACGGTGGAAAATGGTGGAAAAAATCAAGATTACCTTTCCTTGCGTTTTGTTGGCCCCTTTGGCAATGTCAATGCAATCGGTGCGAAGGCCGTGGCCTTTAAAGGCATTGAGAAAATCATCTTTGAGCAATTTCCGGTCAGAGGATTTCAATCAAGTGTTGAGTTGGGGCTGCACATCGGCATCGGTGATTCTTCCAAAGTGGATTCGATTCTCGTCATCTGGCCCGACCGGAGCTTTCAGCGCTTGGCAGATTTGAGTTTTAACAAAAAAAATGAAGTGGTATGGCAGAGGGGACTACCCCTGTTGGATTTTGATGTTTTTAAACAAAATACAATACAAATAGCTGATTTTAAAGATGTTACGAATAAAACTTCCATTGATTTTAAACATAGTGAAAATCCGTTTATCGAATTTCACCGAGAGGGCCTGATCCCTCACATGGTCTCCAAGGAAGGGCCAGCATTGGCCGTTGGTGATGTGAACGGGGACGGGCTGGAGGATGTATTTTTCGGCGGCGCCAAGAATAGAAAAAGTGCGCTGTACCTGCAAAAACCGGACGGCACATTCTACCAAGACACACCTCATGCGATCTTACAGGACAGCCTATTCGAAGACGTGGATGCCGTTTTTGTTGATATTGAAAACGACGGTGACCTGGACCTCGTTATCGCTGCTGGGGGCAACGAATTCTGGGGCGAACAGGAAGCCATGAAACAACGGGGCTTCCTCAACGATGGCCAGGGCAACTTCGAGCGGATGGTTTTTCCTGACATGTTTATGACGGCCTCGTGTGTACTCCCCGCCGACTTCAATAACGACGGGCTGGTTGACTTTTTCTTTGGGGCGAGGGCCTTGCCATGGAATTTTGGCATCACGCCCAATTCCGTGCTTCTGCAAAATAATGGTAAGGGCGGGTTTGAAAATGTAACCGAGAAGATCGGCGGCGGCATGAATGAGGTCGGCCTGGTGAAAAACGGTGTTTGGGCAGACATAGACGGCGACGGAGACAGCGACCTGTTACTCGCCGTGGAATGGGAACCCATCACCATGTTCCTGAACGATGACGGGCATTTTGAAAAAACAACGGTGAACAACCTGTCTGGTTGGTGGAACTTTGTTTTGCCCCACGATTTTGACGGCGACGGCGATATGGACATACTTGCCGGGAATCTTGGGGGGAATTCGAGATTGAAACCCACTCCCGCCGAACCTGTCCGTTTGTACGTCAACGACTTTGATGACAACGATCAGGTTGAACCCATCCTGACCTATTACCTGGATGGGCGGGAAATCCCCTTTGCCAATTACAGCGAGCTGACCAAGCAACTCGTGCATTTGAAAAAGAAATACCTATATGCCAGGGATTTTGCAGCAGCTTCTATGGAGGATCTTTTTGGAAAAGAAAAACTCGGAAATGCGGTGGTCAGGGAGGCGAACACTTTTCATAGCATGTATTTCGAGAATACAGGAAATATGAAATTCAAGTCTCATCCCCTGCCTGACCGATTACAATTTTCGACTTTGAACGCTGCCCAATTGGCCGATGTAAACAACGATGGTAAAATGGAAATCCTGCTCGGTGGCAATTTTTACGATAGTAACATAGCAATGGGTCGGTATGATGCAGGAGGAGGACATGTACTGAGCATTTCAAAAAATGGTCAAATGGAAGTTTACCCGCTCGGCGATGTAAAGGTGAAAGAGCAGGTCAGGCGAATTGAACCTGTAAAAATTGGCGATGACATTTATTTTATTTTTGGGAAAAACGATGCTGACACACAGGTGATTTTACCAATTTTCCAAAAGGGTGAGAATTAATTCCCAACCTTTTGGAAAATTGGTCACTATTTCAAAACGGCCACCTCCCCAAAAAACAGTTCCCGTTTCCCATCAATGAACTCCATTTCCGCACGCCAGAGGAAAACACCAGAATCAGAATTTTGCCCCCGGCTTTGGCCATCCCACCCACTTTGGGCGTCGTTCAGGAAACTGCTGGCTGAGTGGAAAAGCTGACTGCCCCAGCGATCGGTAATGGTCAAGGAAAGGATTTCCCCGTTGTCAGGGCTTTGTAAATAAAAATAATCATTGATGCCATCCCCGTTGGGCGAAAACACATTTGGCGCATATACCCTCCTCGATTCTTCCACCACCAAGACGACAGAAGCAGAATCCACACATTCTTCATTGGACACAATAACGGAATAGATCGTACTCGACAAAGGCATTGCAACGGGACTCGGACATGATAGGCAGGACAAGGAGTTCCCCAAAGGGTCAGCCCACTCAAAATCGGGCGTGCCGCCCTGATTGAGAACCAGGGGAGAAAGGACACTGCTTTCACCCTGATGAATTTCAATAGTAGCCTGTGGGATCGAAACCTCGACCCTCGCCCCTTCCGTCACCGTGTAGAAAACATAACTAGGCTCACAACCATCTAGAATAGTCAGCGTGTATTCGCCAGGTTCGACAACCACCAATTGCGCTTCCGTGGAACCGTCGCCCCATAAATAACTATTCCCGTATTGCCTTCCATCCAGAAGAATGCTATTCTCCCTGCAAACCACTTTTTCGAGGTAAAGCGAGTCTGCGCCAACACCGAGCACTTGCAATGCTGTGCTATCGAATGCAAATGTTTGGGGATCGTCGGACAAGCGGACAGGGCCGAGCAATAAAGGCAGATCGATGATTTCCGCCCTATTTTTATAAACCCCGGGATCGACGTCCCCGACTTCGACAAGGAGGTCAATCGAATCAATCCCCGGGTTCATGGTCATCCCTTTTATGTATATCCCATTGGAAGGGAAAGAAGTCTTCACTGTTCCACCGAAAGGGTTTCTTACAACATCCAGAAAAAGGAATCCTTCTGGTAAGGTATCAACGAATCCGAACCCTTCCCGTTTGATGCCGGTGTCATTTTGAATATAAAAGCGGTATATCAGGGTATTGCACGCAAAAATGGAATCAGGGATTAGGGAGTGGAACATTTCAATGGTAAAAGGGCAAGAAGCGTAAGTTATGTCATAGCTGACAAAAACGGTCTGGCAACCACTGACAGCATCAAGGGTATAAACCCCCCCTTCAGATACAATGAGTTGGGGTTCCGTTGTGCCGTTGTTCCATAAAAGGTTGTTCCCCAAGTTTCCCACATCCAAAAGCATCGTTTCACCAATGCATAAAAGCTGGTTGTAAAAAAGACTGTCCTCCTCAATTCGGTTGACCTTAACCGAAGTCGGGTCGTTAAAAAATATTGAACCCGGATTGTCGGACAAGCTAGTATTTCCGAGGCTTTCTGGCAGGTTTTTCAAGATGGCCTGGCTTGGGTAGTTGTCCCCAGCAATGTCACCCACTTCCACCTGAATGGGGAAACTTTTGACCCCGGGGGTAATGCTCATATCCTTCATGCGGAAAATGCTAGGGGGCGTCGAGGTGTCAACGATTCCGCCGAATGGGTTTTGTGAAATTCCCAGAATTGTAAACCCTTGCGGAAGTTCATGTTCCAGTTCAATTCCTGTCCATGTTTCCCCCGACCTATTGGCTATGTTATAAGTATAGGTTATTTCACTGCAGGGGAAAGTGACCTCAGGATCGGCAACGATATTGATTTCAACGCCCCAAGGACAGGAGGCAACATCGGCCACGTTAATGACCGGCCCTGTGGTCCGCATGGTTTCCTCTCCGGTGCTTTTGTCTACCGTAAACAATCCGGCGACCACCCCAAAAATAGTCGTTCCAATAGCGAACATGTTGCCAAAGGCGTCGAAATAAATGCCCATTATTTCGTTCTCCGGCTTGGTGACCTGGAATGAAGTGACAGAGCCGCTGGTTAGGTTTATCAGAACCATGCTCCGGTCGTTTGTGTCATACCCATACAGATTGCCTGTGACGGGATCGAATGCAATATCGGAAATATCCGTACCGCTGTTGAAATTGAAACTTTCCGCGGCATAGTTGGGATCCTCCAGGTCTATTTTCACCAACACTAGGTCGCCCCCCCCCCCGGCTGAACCGATGGCCACCAAAAAATGGCCATCAGGGGTGACATCCCCAGCGAAGTAATAAAGTCCACCCTGGAGGCCCGGATTGCCCAGGTCTTCCAATGTTCCATCAGCGTCCAATTTATAGAGGTTGTGGTTAGCAGGGTCAAGGCCGTATAAAAAGTTGTCCGTGCTCCTAAAACCAAGCGCATCGATTTGCACTCCAGGAAAGTCATTAATGGTATTATTGTCTACGGATTGGTTCGCATTGATCTGTAATTCCACCAATTCATCTGAACCGTTCAGTACCATGAACACCTGGCCTTCGCATGAAAAAGGAGCCTGACAATTGGCTGTCCAACAGAAAAGGGACAAGACCATCTGGAACGAAAAAGCAGCCTTCATAAAATTGAGCACAGACATGATTGGGTTGATTTTAACACTTACTTGTCTTTGGTAGCTTGTAAATTTATTGCTTTTTAGGCATGGTGGGAAATAATCAATACCATTTCTTAATATTTGTCAGGAAGGAAATACTACTGTTTAGTATCGTGTAAACAATAAGTTATAAAAGTGTACGGTAGAGAACGGAATTATAGTCTTGTTCACAAATAAGAATTGAGGTTAGAGAATAAAAAAAAACAACCTGCCCACTCGGGATTGTTCAACTTTCTTTCCCACCAAATCGCTCCAACATAAACACAACAGCGAACCCCACGACCATCAAACCAATCACTGCCAAAAACTGCGGGTCGTTTCCATAGGGCAGATTGGCAGAAGCATCTAATCCAGCTAATTGCCCGGGCAGAATACTCCTGGTAAATTCCACGACTTCTTCCCCTTTGCTGTTGACCCTTCTCGACAAGACTTCTTGCCAGGGCCAAACGCGGTTGAGCGAGCCGATGAGGAATCCAGTCAACACTGCGAGGGTCAGGCTTTTATGGTTTTTGAAAGCCCAGTTCAAGAATTTTGAAAAGGAAAGGATGCCAACGATGCAGCCCATTGCAAAAGTGGCGATGAGGACAAAATCCAATGCTTTGACCCCGCCGAGCACAATCCCGTACATGCCCATCAGCAGCAGGATAAAGCTGCCCGAAAGCCCTGGCAACAGCATCGCACAGATGGCGATCATTCCACTTACAAACACAAACCAAAGTGCTTCATTGCCATTTGCAGGAGCGGCAATGGTGACATAATAAGCAACTGCCGAACCGATGAGCAATGCCACTACATTGAGGATGTTCCAGTTGGATATTTGACGCCCCACATAAATGGCCGAGGCCAGGATCAACCCAAAGAAAAAGGCCCACAGTACGACTGGATGGTGTTCGATTAAAAAGGTAATGATGTTGATAAAAAGCAATATGCTCACAAACATTCCCGATGCAAGGGCTGCAAGGAAGTTGCCATCCACCTTTTGCCATCCACCTTTGACGCCTTCTTTCTTTAGTGTTTTTAAAAGGTCTAAGTCAAAAGATTGCAAGGCTCCGATAAATCGCTCATAAATACCTGTAATAAATGCAATCGTGCCGCCAGACACGCCGGGAATAATCTCAGCAATGCCCATGGCCATGCCTCTGAAGAAAATGGGTAAGTAGTTTTTCAAGTTTTGAGTTTTTGAGAGGGGTCAGGGGAGAGGAGTCAGGGGTCAGAGGGTGAACAGTTTTTAATGAAAATATAAATCAAAATGAAAATGAAAATTTAACATAGGGTCTATTTTTGATTTTCATTTATATTTTCAATTCATAAAAAAAATCACATTAGTTTCCCCCAATTACTTCTGACCTCTGACCCCTCCAACCTGACTCCTATTATCCTTTAAATTCAATTTTCACATGCGAGCCATCACAATATGGTTTATTGCTGGAAGCCCCGCACCTGCAAAATGCAGTGGTCTTGTTTTTTATTTCTTTGGTGCCGTCTTTGTGCGCTACTTCCAATGTGCCGTAAACCAGTAATGGGCCGTTTTCCAGCACCTCGACAACTGTATTTATATTTTTGGTTTCCTCCTCCTCTTTCTCACCATTAATGTAATAGCCCAAGGCACCGGAAGGGCATTGTTTTACCTGTGCAATCAATGCTTCCGCTGAAGCCGCATCTGCATTTATCCAAGGTTTTTCTTCTGGCCGGAATACGTTGGGCAAGCCGGCTACACATTTGGCTGCATGGATGCACAGTTTTGGTTTCCAGACAACCGTGACTTCTCCGTTGGTGTATTCTTTGGTGATTTTTTTCATGATATTTATTCTTTATTACTGATCTGATAATCAATTGTTTTGGTCCCGATCAAGTCCCCCCAAACGTTTATCATAGTCGTTGGGTAATCCCAAAAACGATCCACCATTATATAAAGCCCCAAATAATAATCGGCATTTTCCAAGCCCAATAAATTAATCACCATTGTCATCATAATAATACCGCCAGATGGGATGCCGGCTGTGCCCGAGGAAGATAAAATTACAAAAATAAAAATCAGCACTTGTTGGTCGAAGGAAATATGCATACCTGCCATGGTGACGAACAGCATCGCCAGCAGCGCTTGATAGAGGGCGGAGCCATCCATATTCAAAGTAGCCCCCAAAGGCAGTACAAATGTGGTGGCCCGTTTGCTGACGCCAGCTTCTTCCAACACCTTAGTGGAAACCGGCAATGTCGCCGAGCTGGATGCCGTGGAAAAAGCAACGATCAATGCTTGCTTTGCTTCCATAAAAAATTTCCACGGATTGTATTTTCCAAATATTTTTAAAATAGCTGGCAAGGAGATGCAGGAATGTATAAAAAGGCCAATGGCTACAGCAATAAAGAAGGAAGTCAAGCTGGAAAACATTTCTTGGCTGAACCCAGAAATCGTGGTCCAGACCAAACTGAAAATACCCAGCGGAGCCATTTTCAAAATCCACCCCACTAAAATAATAATAGCTTCATAAACGGTATCGGCCAATTCAACCAATTGAGCTTTCTTTTTAGCTGCCATGGTGGTGACTGCCATGCCCAGCATAATTGCAAAAACCACAATATGCAATATTTCCCCATTAGCAAGAGAGGCGAATATATTGCTGGGGAATATTTTTTCAATTAAGTTAAAATCTGTGTTCGCAGTGCCAGTTGTGGTTACATCAACATCATCCGAAAAAATAAAGATATTAGCCATGATGAGACCCGTCATAACAGCCAAGGCAGAGGTGGAGAGGTAATATAAAAAGGTCTTCGTCCCCATTTGTTTCAAAGTCGCCAAGGAGGGCAATTTGGCAATAGCCAAAAAAAGCGACACCAAAATAATAGGCAGGATCAGCACTTTAAGAAGTGTCAAAAATATATCCCCTAAAAATTTAAAATAAATAGAATAATCTGGCAAGATTATTCCAAAGGCAATGCCCAAAACTACGGCGATCAGGCTCGCTATTTCAAACCAGTTGTTTTTGTTTTGCATACTTGAATTATAGGAAAAAGTCGTGTCAGTACTTTGAGTGCTGACACGACTAATATCTAATGGGGCGCAATATAACTTATAAATCGTGGGTTTCGCAAAAACGACCGTATTCAGAAAACCAAAAAGGTGACACCTTTTGAAAAGGTGTCACCTTTGCCCCGCTCCGAAAACTAAAATTACGGGATCTGTCAAAAACCTAACTTATGCATCAACCAGGCTGTGAACAAACAAGCCGCTCCTGAGTTTCGGCTCAAACCAAGTGACCTTGGGTGGCATCAAAAGGTTATTATCAGAAATGTTGATGAGTTGTTTCATGCTGACCGGGAACATGGCAAAAGCAACTTTCATTTCACCGCTGTCCACCCGTTTTTCCAATTCTTCAAGGCCACGCATACCCCCAACAAAATCAATCCGCTTATCAGTCCGAAGGTCAACGATGTCCATAATTGGTTCCAGCACCCTTTTGGAAAGAATGGTCACATCTAATTCGCCGACAGGCGTACTGTCATAAGTGCCTGGCTTCGCTGTGAGTTGATACCATTTCTGGTCGAGGTACATGCCGAATACGTGCAGCTCATTAGGGCGGGATTTCCCTTCTTTTTCCACAATCTCAAAATCTTTTGACAAGCGGCCCAGAAAATCCTTTGCAGACAGACCATTCAAATCTTTCACGACCCTATTATAATCAAGGATTTTCAATTGGTTATCAGGAAAAACAACTGCCATGAAATAATTATCCCGGTATCCATTCAAAGGTGATTTTGGTCTCGACTTTCTCAATTCTTCGCCAACCAAAGCCCCAGCAGCTGTGCGGTGATGGCCATCGGCCACATATATTTTTGGGACATCATCTTCAAACAATTTTTTGATGGATCGGATCAACTCTTTATCGTACACCGTCCAAAGTTTATGCTTGATCCCATCGTCCGCCGTAAAATTGTAATCAGGGTTTCCCTTTTTCACATAATCAACCAGTCGGTCAATGGAAGTCACTTGCGGATAGGAAAAGAAAACAGGCTCGTAATTTAGCTTACTGGCCCGGATGTGATTCTTACGGTCTTCCTCTTTGTCCGGACGGGTAAGTTCGTGTTTTTTTATCACGTTGCCGAAATAGTCATCAATGGCGCAGCAGCCAACCAAGCCGGTTTGTTCATGGCCGTTCATATTGAGCTGATAGACATAATAATTCTCTGAATCATCCTGCACCATGACTCCTTCCTCTACCAACTTGTCAAAATTTTCTTTGCCCTTCTGGTAAATCTCCGGTGCATATTGGTCGTGATTGTCCGGAAAGTCTATTTCAGGCTTGATGACGTGGTAAAACGAGACTGGATTCCCCTCGCTTTCTTTCCTCGCTTCTTCCTTGTTCAAAACATCGTAAGGTTTAGAAGCGACTTCTTGGGCTTTTTCTTTAACTGGCCGGAAGGCCTTGAAAGGCATGAATGTGGACATTACCGTTAAATTTGACTGGACATTATTCCAAAAAACAGGAAGCATTTTACCAATGCTTCCTATCTGTTTTTCTCATATTGAAAAAATCCTGGGACGATCTCCAAATAAAGTTATAATCTGTATTTCAAAAGGGGCAAAAGTAATATTTTCAATGGTTTAGGTTAAATTTTACTTGTTAACATTAGTTTAATTATCAGGTATTTAGCAATGTTTTGTTCAGAAAATGACCATTGTCCTATCAAATCAGAGGATGATTTCGAGGAACCAGTTCGCTATTTGGAAACAGCTCCACATTCATCATCTGTTGGTCAATTTGAATACAACAAACATTCCTCGCTCCCTTCTTTCATCCTTATTTTTTTGTAAAAAACTAGGCCAATCTTTTCAATAAGCCTGATAGAATGGGCATTCTGCTCCGAGGTAATGGCAAGAATGGTGCTTATTTGGAGTTGTTTTTTGGCAAACTCCAACGTGGCAAATGCCGCTTCATAGGCATATCCTTTCCCCTCGTATTTGGGCAAGAGCGCAAAACCAATATCCGGATCACTCAAGGTTTCCCGATTGACGAGACCACAAAGGCCAATGGGGGTACCTTCGCTTTTCAGCACCATTTTATAAAGCCCGTAGCCGTTTTCACGATAGCTTTTTATCAAGGAATTTTGGATGTAATGCTCCGCATCCGCAACACTCCGGATGCCCCGGTCACCGATGTATTTCAACCAAGTTGGCGTGTTCAACAAGGTATAAAAAAAGCCAGCATCTTCCATGTTGGCTTCTTCCAAGGTCAATCTTTCTGTTTCTAATATTTGCATTTATTCTCTTGCTTTATCGTCAATTATCGTCTTCCCAAATAACTGATACAATTTTCCAGCCGTCCACCGTTTTGATCAATTGAAAAAATTTGGTACCAGTCTGTTCAAAAAAAATTCCATTCAGTATCCCGTCTTTTTTATATTTACTAATCCGCTGTGCCATGTTTGATATTATTACTGTTCTTTCTGAAACCTCAATTTCTGAAAATTCTACCAAACTTCCATTTGTCAACAACGCTCTCCTCGGCTGGATAAATGATTTCAAATTGTAAACCTCTTCATCCAATCCCATTTTTTTTAATAATTATTCCTTCAGGAATAAAGAGATTATAAATGTTTTCTAAATCAGGGCTTGCATCATTTTTATTGGTGAATAAATTGAAAAATGAAGTGATTAAAAAATCAATTTGCGTCGTATCATTTTGTAGGTGGTTCATATATACTTTTTAGCAGTTCCGATATTTATCATGTAATCCAACCCCTTCCATAATCATAGGTATTATTTTATCCAACCTTTTCATTTTTGTATCCGCCCTTTTTGCCTCGGCAATATGCTCCGCAAATTCTCTTTTTTTAGACAACGTGAATTTACTGAATGCCGTTTCCAGCTCTTTATTTTCGGAAAGATATTTCAATAATTCTTCAGGAATAATTAAGTAGGTGAACTCAAATAATCGACACTTTTGGCGGCCTCTTTTTCCGCCATACTTTGTTAAAAAAAATGACCGTAGCTATGGCTATGCTAATTTTTTTTGCCTTGTCTGACGAAAAAACCTGCCTGCCGGTAGGCAGG
>JAJCYI010000195.1 GCA_029263015.1 Saprospiraceae bacterium
CCTGCCTACCGGCAGGCAGGTTTTTTCGTCAGACAAGGCAAAAAAAATTAGCATAGCCATAGCTACGGTCATTTTTTTTAACAAAGTATGGCGGAAAAAGAGGCCGCCAAAAGTGTCGATTATTTGAGTTCACCTACTTAACTGAAAGACTTCGTCTTTTTTTGATTCATTTAAATCGATTCGGCCATTCGAATAAAGATAAGGGTAGGACGACCTCGGCGACAATGATGAATGTCAATTGCCGTTTTGATTTTTGATAGGGAATATGCAGTAGTTTAAGGCTTAGTATTGTAGGAAAAGAAAAAACGACATGGAACGCAAAACATTAAAACAATTTCATAAAGACCTGAGTTGGTCGACGAGGATTTATACCTTGCTGACAGTTGCCCTGTTGGGTGGGGCATTTCTGTTTGATGCCAATAATACAAATTGGACGCTGCCCATCATCGGTGCTTTATCGGTAGTGCTTTTTGTGGAAAGTTTTGCTATTTCTTTTCACCGCCACCCAAAATCATGGCGGGTGGTAAAATGGGTCGTTGTTTTGGTTTTATTGGCTTTGCTGTTAATTGGGTTTCGATTGATTCCCGAATTTATTAATGTGCCAATTATTTGATCTTTGATTAATATTTTAAAAGATCAATAAAACTCATATTGAAAGTCTGTGTACCACAGCATTTTCCCTTTTTCATTATATTCTTTGAACCGGATGTATCGACCCTCTTTATATATCTTTTCGTATTTATAGTCTTTGCCAGTAGTTATTGTTTGCCAGGGTTTTCTTTTTTTAAATAAATATTCGGTTTTTTCAATTGAATTTTTGTCGTGATATTTTTTTTCAACATTGGTCAATTGCCCCGTCCGGTTATATAAATAGGTAATTGTTTTTTCAGGCTTGTTTTTTTCGTTGAAATAAATGGTCTCGGTTTTTTTTTGGGTGATGGGATCAAAGTTGTGAACCGTTTTTCTTTTGGTGGTTTTTCCATTCCAAGAATAAGAATATTCCATTTCACCAAATAGGCTATCTTGCGCATTATAATTAAGGACTTTTCTAGACATGGTTTCCCACTTGTTATTTGTCAATTCTCCCTTCCAGAAAGTTTTTTCTTCTGCTACTTTTCCATTTTCTCCATAATATTGGATGGTTCTCAAATCAAGGTCTTTTTCTTGGATTTCTGCCAAGCTTCGATCTTCGAAATAGGAGTATATCATTTTCCTGGATAATTCATTGTTTTTAATCTCAACCTCAATGAGCCTGTTTTTCCAATCATAGTGATAGTAATGGGTTTCTTCTTCCGAATTGTTGGTAACCCATTTTTCGAGTTGGCCATTTTTACGAAAGTGGTAAACTGCATCTTTGATTGTTTCCTCAGGGTCAGTCTCATCTGCCAGGAAGGTGGTCCATTCAGTGATTTGTTTGATGGATTTCACATCTTTTGGAGCTTGGCTGAAATGTTGTGAAAAAAGGGCAAGGGGCAAGCAGAATGCAAGAATCACAGTGGTCAGTTTTCTCATGGTTAAATAATTGTTGTGAAACAAGGAGTTACAAAAATTCTCTACCGTACACTTTTTTAAACTGACCCCAGAGGGGTCAAATGTAGGTAGGTAAATATTAGAAGTGTACGGGTTTCGTGCCGTCAGGTACGTAACGTTGCGTACCTGACGGCACGAACAACTGCTTGTTTCATTTTTTCTACCCATGTTAGACCTCTAACGAGGTCAGAATAAAAAGTGTACGGTAGAGAATACAAATTTAGGCTTTGGATAACAAGTTGCAAAAAGGGTGCTGGTATTCGTAGGTAACTTTGGTTTCTTTAAAACTTTCTTTTTCCCTACCTTTGTCGAACTTTCTTAACCAGAAATACTGGTATTCTCACCACAACCAAGGCTGATTCGATTTTCCTCCATACCGTTGGTGTACCCCAATTCGTTGAATCCCATTGGTAATTCAGTCATCCCCCTGTTGATTTATTACAAAATAACCAAATACTTACAATCTCATGCACAGACACTATTTACACCCAATTGTAAAATTGGCCACACTGGCCGTTTTTTCACTCCTCCCTCTTTTTGTATCCGCCCAGGCAACCATCAAAGAATTTACCGGCATCAATGTCCGGCGGAGCAATCCCGTGGATAGGATGAAGGTGGCAGGATTTGTCAGGGAATACCATGAATGGGCCTTGGATGAGGGGTATCCTGGCCTCAACGGTGTGTTTGAAACGGCATCCCCCGGTTATCCAAACAACCTTTATAAATGGAACCCAAGTTATCAGACCCAATCGCAGGGTTTGCATTTCGATGAATATTACCAAGAATTGGACGATGCAGGACTTGTTGTCGAAGTGGTGCTTATGCAGAGTGCTCCTTATATCATCAACCCCGACCTCATTCCAGCATTCCCAGGAGCTTCAGATCAATTGGAACAAAAACCATTGTTTGCAGGGGAAGATGCGTTAGACCCCGCTTCTTATTTGGAGCATGGGGATTGGCTCTATCAACTGGCTGCCCGTTTTGGCAGCACGGTTTATTCCACGGAAAGGAAGAATCAATTAATTACCCCAAAATTGGCTGATAATGAGACAGTTGTAACGGGACTTGGGTATGTGTCGTACATGGAAAACTGGAATGAGACCAACAAATGGTGGTTGTTGCCGACCTACCCTTCTGCCTATTTTACCAGTGAAGAATACGCTGCCATGACCAGCACCGATTTTGATGGGCACATGGAGACGCTTTCCCTTATTACCGATCCTGATGACCCAAATGTGCAAATCAGCACAGTCGGCGTAAAAAACGCCGACCCGAACATGAAGTTTGTATTGAGCGGCATTTCAGATGTTGACCTGACCTATTTGGAGGATATGGTTGCCTGGTGGACTGCCAACCGTTCTGCGAATTCAACATTTGGGCAATACCCGTTCGATGTTATCAATTTTCATCATTACAGCAATATCAACCAAAACCTGCATGGCTTTGGGGTTGGAGGAATCAGCCCAGAAGAAGATGATTTCAAAGGTGACCTTGCAGCAATCGCAGCATATCGTGACCAGCATTTCCCAGACAAAGAATTATGGTTGTCGGAATTTGGTTACGACACCGACGATGTCTCTGAAATGCGTGTGCCTTTTAATGGTATCGGCAATGCAGACCGCCAGGAAATACAGGGGCAATGGATCGTCAGGTCATTTTTAGAAATAGCGGCATCGGGGTTCGATAAAGCTGTTATGTACGAATTGAAAGATGCCTGCACTGGGAGCTTGTGCGGACTTTATCAAAGCAGTGGATTGCTGCAAAGTGATGCCAAAGGACTTCAGCCCAAAAAGTCCTGGTACTACATGGGCACCTATTATAATGTGCTTTCAGACATGGCTTTTGATGCTGATCTCTCACCCTGCCAGGACACGGTATGCAATGTGGATTGCCCGAGGGTTTATCGTTTTTCGAATCCCAACAATGCAAACGAGCAGGTTTATGCAATTTGGAGTCCCACCAGTTGCGACAAAGCTTCCTTTAATTATGTACTTGATTTGGAAGGGGCAACTGATTCTTATTTGATCCAAATGGAATCTGGGTCGTTGACAGGAAATGTTTCTTACCTCACTGGAAATTCCGTAAATGTTGACGTCACGGAGAGGCCCGTGTTTATTTCTGTTGGCAAAACGTACAACACCGACCCTGTGGATTGCGTGAATGGATTGGTACTGGAAAATGCCACTTGCAACAGCGCCCGGATTTCATGGCAAAGCCCAGCGGGTGTTGACAAAGTGCAGATTTGGAGGTTGGATGGAAGCGTTGATTTGAGTGTGTCCCCATTCAATATGCTGGAGGCTACGTTTGTCGGCGACGATATTTTGGGTGCTTCTGGTGAATATTATATTACCGGCCTGGAGCAAGATTCTACTTATACGATTGTTTTGATTGCCGAAAATAGCTTTGGCAGAATATCCGATCCCTGCACCATTGAAGTGACCACAAATAGCAACAATTGTAAAATAGCAATTGACCCAGCCTGGATTTTCACCTCTTCGAATCCTGCCAATCCCCCGGTCGAGTTGTTCGATGAACAAGGCATCGATCCAATTTGCGATATTCCTTCTTCTCCAACTTCAGCTTGGGGCATTGATCTGACGAGCCAAATTCCTGTGAGTGTGAGCATCGACTTGCAGCAGCAATATTACATTGACGCCATATACTACCATGACGGAGTAAATATTGGCGATTTCATCATCGAATATGCTGATTCGCCAAATGGCCCTTGGGAGGTTCTGGCAACTGAACTGACCGTTCCGTTTGAGCAATGGAAAACTTTGAGCAACCTGGTTTCGTCAACTACGCCAGTTCGTTTCATGCGATTTACGGGCGATGCGGAAGACCTTGCGGTGATAGGAGAAGTTGTGATCTGCGGAATTGATAGCGGCCTGGGAGGCGGGAGCATCCCACCTGGCCCAGTGACCGATTTGCAATCTGTTTTTCCCTCCTGCAATTCATTGACGATTAGTTGGTTAGCCCCATTGGACAATGATCTCGATCATTATGAAATCAGTTACCCTGGTGGCCAAGTAGAAGTTGTACCTGCCGTCGGAGTCACTTTTACGCACACCGTTTTTGGGTTAAATGCAGAAACAGCATATGATGTTTTGGTTTCCGTGGTGGACCTGGATGGGCTATACTCGACGGTGCAATCCATCAATTCTGCGACATTGCCGTTGTCTGATTGTATCGACGATTGTGGCAATACCTGTGATTGCCAGATTTGCCTGAAAGAGAGTTGGATTTTTGATTTGACAAATGTGAACGGCATTGATCCCAAAAATTTAGTTGATGAACAAATGGGTGCGGATGCCTTTTGTGGAAATGGTGGAAGCTTGCCCGATTCCGAATGGGGTGAGTATTATGGTTCAAATAACAATGTGCCTCCAATGTCTGCCATGCTCGATTTGCAGCAATGCCACCTGATAAACAGTGTCTCCTTTTTTGATGGTTTTGGCACGGGAACCGGACAGGTTGAATATCAGGACGAGGTTGGGAATTGGGTTTTGATCGCAACTTTTACCACTGACCTCACGAATGAGTGGCATGAAATAGCTGGACTCAGTATTCAAGCGCGTTATCTCCGTTTTACAAAAAATGAAAACCAGGCCAAGATCAATGAAATTGCCATTTGTGGCTTCCCGTTGAATTGTGAAACATGCACTCCTCCTGCCAATGATTCTGATGGCGATGGGGTTGCTGATGCCTGTGACATCTGTCCTGGGTTCGATGATTTTGAAGATGGTGATATGGATGGTATTCCGAATGGCTGTGATACGGCTTGCCCGAATACGGGGCAGCCCTGCGATGACGGAATTGCCTGCACCGAGGGCGACGTGGTGGACAATGATTGCAATTGCATCGGCACATTTGCCGACGACGACGGGGACGGGGTTTGCAATGCCGAGGATGCCTGCCCTGGTTTTGATGATAATATCGACAACAATAATGACGGGATACCTGACGCTTGTGAATCCAGTTGTAATTATTTGACAATTAGCTATTTATACGATAATGTTTCTTGTAATGGATCAGGTGATGGTGGTATAACATTAGATGTTCCTTGCAGCACAACTGGCGGCGCAAGCTCCAATTTGGCACTGAACAAAACGGCGACCCAATCCAGCACTTCGGCTGCTCCAGCCTCCAAAGCTGTGGACGGAAATACAGGCGGTAATTTTTGGCTGGACAATTCCACTTCGGCCACAGGTTGGGAAAATCAACCGTGGTGGGAATTGGATTTGGGTGAGGTTTCCGCTATCTCGGATATTGAAATCTGGGGCCGCACCGATTGCTGTGAATTATTCCTTAATAATTATTACGTGCTCGTTTCTGAAACCCCATTTCAGTCAAACGATCTGAATACCTTGCTGAACACGGTAGGCGTGCAATCCTTTTATCAAGACATTCCTGCTGGCACGCCTTCTTTGGTAAATATCAATGTAAATGGCAGGTACGTTCGCATTCAGTTGAGCGGGGCCAGCTTGCTGTACATCACTGAAGTGGTGGTGCTGGGGCAGGGAGGAGGAAGCTGTAATTTTCAGTATTCTTGGACAAACGGCATTGGCGATATTCCAAACCCATCTGGACTTGCCGCAGGGACGTATGAAGTTACAGTCACAAACTTGACGGACGGTTGTTCCTCAAATACAGTTGTTCAAATAGACCAGCCCACAGCATTGGTTTGCACCATTTCCGAATCCCAGTCAATCAGTTCTTATGGCAACAACGATGGAGCGCTTACTGCTTCCGCAAATGGAGGGACTGCTCCGTTCAGCTACCTCTGGAGTAACGGGCAAACGAATGCAATTGCTACTAATTTGATCGCCGGAAATTATACGGTGACGGTCACAGATGCCAATGCCTGCAACACCGAATCAAGTTTTTTATTGGAAAACCCACCTGCCAATTGTACACAGGGAGACCCGTGCAATGACAACAATCCCTGCACTGTGAATGACCTTTTTGATGCAAGTTGCAATTGCGCTGGTACTTTTGCCGATGACGACGGGGATGGCGTTTGTAACAATGATGATACATGCCCTGGTTTTGACGACAACCTCGATGATGATGGGGATGGAATTCCGAATGATTGTGATCCTGAAAGTGGCTGTGCTGGTTTTTCCGTCACCCTCTCAATGACAGATGAAAGCTGTTTCAATGCCAATGACGGGGCAGTTGACTTGACGCCTCCCTGCACTTCGAATGGGGGTGGAAGCAGTGGAATTAATCTTGCGCTGAACCAGCCAACAACTCAATCGAGTACCAATTGGAATGCTGATGCCAGCAGGGCCGTGGACGGAAATGCCGATGGCAATTTCTGGACGTCTAATTCCGTGACAGGCACGGCCTGGGAAAATAACGCCTGGTGGGAAGTGGATTTGGGGGCAGTGAAAAGCATCGGCGAAATTGAGGTCTGGAACCGCACCGATTGTTGTTCCTCATTTCTCAGCAATTATTATGTGCTCATTTCAGAAAACCCCTTTGTCGCAGGTACCTTAAATGATGTGCTTGCCCAGCCTGGCGTTCTAGCATTTCATCAAAATGAAACGGCTGGATCGCCAACTGTTGTCAATGCAAGCACTTCTGGCCGCTTTGTGAGGGTGCAACTGGCAGGAGCCACTTTTCTCAGTTTGGCAGAAGTGATTGTAAAAGAAGGAGGGCAACCTGACCCAGATTGCCAACTCGAATACCTTTGGAGCAATGGTGCTACCTCACAGAATATCAATGCTTTATCCCCAGGTACTTACAACGTAACAATGACCAATCAAGCTGATGGCTGCATGGCCATTGGAACAGCTAATATTCAGGAAGCACCTGCTTTTACCTGCGATTTGCAAGTTTTGCAAACCGTCAGTACTTCTGGTGGCAATGATGGAAGTCTGGAAATATCGAGTGTCGGAGGTATCGGCCAGCATGAAATCCTGTGGAGCAATGGACAATCCTCCGCCCTGATCTCAAATTTGGTTGCTGGCACTTATTCCGTCACTGTTAGCGACGAAAGTGCTTGTACATGCAGCGCCAGTGTCTTTTTAGAAGACCCTGGAACGCCCTCTTCCGGTTATTGTGGTTCCCAAGGACAAGCGCCCTGGGTCGAGTATATTCATCGTGTGCAATTTGCTGGAATCGATAATGAGTCATTCAAGGAACTGTATGGAGATTTCACCGATCAAAGTGGTGCTGTTCAATTAGCAGGCTCCTATGACATTGAATTGACCCCTGGATTCAGTTGGCTTTCTTATGATGAACATTGGGCCGTTTGGATTGATTTTGATCAAAATGGTAGTTTCGATGACCCTGGCGAGTTGGTTATTTCCCAAAACTCCAACGATCCAGTCATTGCTTCCATCACCATACCTAACAATGCTTTCACTGGTGTAACCCGAATGCGGGTTGCCATGCAACGTGATGCAGCTCCAACCCCTTGTGCTACTTTCCAACTCGGTGAAGTGGAGGACTATTCCCTTTCCATCATCAGTAATGCAATCAATCTGGCGGCACAAGATAAAATAGAATTTGAGGCATGGCCAATAGGCAGGGAAGTCAGGTTGGTCTGGCTGACGAATATGGATGATATTTCTGAAAACTACATCGTGGAGCACTCGACCGATGGGGAACATTTCGAAATGATTATGAGCCAACTTCCTTTGACCAGCGAAAATGGTAATGAGATATACGAGCTGATGCATCTACCAACTGAGCCAGGCATTCAATATTACCGCCTACGGCAAATAAAAAAGCAGGGCAACGACTATTTATCGGAAGTAAAGCAGGTCGAATTCCTGATTGATTTGTTTGCTTTTACCGTTTTCCCCAACCCTGCCAACAAGCTGTTATTTATATCTGGTTCATTTTTTAATGGCAACCCCGGTAAAGTTCAATTGAGCAATATAACTGGCTCCGTTTTGATAGGAAAGGAATATTCAAATCTTCCAAATGAGCCATTTGCCGTTGATGTGCGTGACTTGAAAGATGGAATGTATTTCGTGCGAGTAAAAGCAGACGGCTTCAAGCAACAGGTAGCGAGGGTGGTGGTAAGTAGGTAGGGCTTGGCGGTGGTCGTTATTTCAATCAAAAATCAAACATCATGTAATCTTAAATCTTAAATCCAACCCTGGTGTACGATTCCGGGGCTGCTCTCCGGCAGACCTGACATGTTTTAGAAACATGTCAGGTCTTGGTCTTATTGGGGGAATAACGCTTTATTTTTTGACCGATTCAGAGTTGTCAACTTTTAAAAAGTTGACAACTCTGATAACAAGGCCAATCAATATTTAAACTGCATTTATTGATTTGGGTAATGATTCCAATATTCAATAGTGCTGAAGCCAATGTCATTTTCCTATCCTTTCCAAAGACATGCTGATGCAGGATTGTGTCCTGTACCTGCCGGACTTACAATTATCATTTATCAATGTCGCCACTCCTTCCATACCTTTACCCAAAACAAGAACATGAAAATAATCAAATGGGCAGGTATTGTTCTATTGACAATTGTGTTGATCTCTGCTATCGCAGCTGGGGGTTTTTTACAATCCCAAAAGCCCGATTACAGTGAGGACTTTTCCCTCACAGGTTTGCAGGACGAGGTGGAGGTCTATTTTGACGATTATGCCATTCCCCATATTTATGCAAAAACCGATGTGGATGCCTATAGAACTTTGGGCTACTTGCAAGCAAAAGAACGCCTCTGGCAAATGGAACTGGTCCGCAGGATTGCACCAGGCAGGTTGTCTGAAGTGTTTGGGGAGGCGACGTTGGAAACGGATAAATTGTTCAGGACACTTGGGATACATCAATATTCGGTAGAATCCATGAGACATTTCGACAATGGCATGGATCCTGAAATCAAGGAATTGGTTTTGGCCTACCTCGATGGTGTGAACCAGTTTATCGATAAAGGTGATACGCCTTTGGAATTCCTTATTTTAGGTTTGGAAAAATCCCATTTCTCACCAATCGACGTGTACAATGTGCTGGGGTACATGTCTTTCAGTTTTGCCATGGCCCACAAAACTGAACCTGTGCTGACCTATGTTTTGGAGAATTTTGGCCCTGGTCTTTTGAACGACCTCCAAGTGCATGTGGATTCTGCTACCACTATGATTGCAAGTGGTATAGGCACTGCCGGACTGAAAGAGTTTTCAATAAACGTTGGCAAAATTATGAATCAATTGCCTGTTCCGGCATTTATTGGCAGCAACAGTTGGGTGGTCAGCGGGGCAAAGACAAAAAGTGGGCAACCCTTTTTTGCCAACGACCCGCACATTGGATTTTCACAGCCAGCAGTCTGGTACGAGGCGCATTTGAACACACCCAATTTTGAAACTTATGGCTATTTTCTGGGAGGATTTCCATTTCCACAACTCAGCCACAATGCCCATCACGCCATTGGCCTGACCATGTTCGAAAACGATGACATTGACATGTACAGGGAAAAGCAGCATCCCGACAATGCTGACGAGTACGAATACAAAGAGGAGTGGCTGGAATACGATTCGAGGGTGGAAATCATCAACGTGAAAGATGCTGAATCCGTGAATTTCATTGTAAAAACAACGGTGCATGGTCCTATTGTCAATGAATCGCTAAAATCACTTTCAGATAAGTACCCGGTTAGTTTGTGGTGGAATTTCGTGAAACACCCAAACCATAGTCTTGAGGCTGCTTACCAAATGACAATGGCTAAAAACATGGACGAAGCGAGGAAAGGGGCCTCCCTCATCCACGGGCCAGGACTGAATGTGATGTATGCCGACAGAGACGGTAATATTGCCTGGTGGGCTTGCGCCAAATTGCCAAAACGGCCTGAACATGTCAATTCAAAACTGATACTGGATGGTAGTTCTGGCGCTGACGAACCAATTGGATATTATGATTTTTCGGAAAACCCTCATGCTGAAAACCCTGATTGGGACTATGTATATAGCGCTAATAACCAGCCTGTTGTGAAAGGTCAACCCCTCCATCCAGGTTATTATTTGCCGGAAGACCGGGCACGACGGATCGTGCATTTATTGGAAGGAAAAGACAATTGGACGGCAGATGAGATTAAGGCCATGCAACTTGATGTGACTTCTGATAACGTGCCTGAGATTACCGCTTCCTTGCTTATGGCATTAGAATCCTCAAGCTTTTCTGCTATTGAAAAAAATGCCTTTGAAGTCCTGGAAACTTGGAATGGAGGTTTTGAAATTGAAAACACGGCACCAGTCATTTATAATAAATGGTTGTACCACATAACCTACTCCACTTTTGCTGATGAACTTGGCGACGACCTGTTCGATGTGTTCAACGGTACTCATATAATGAAGCGGTCGCTCCAGCCACTGTTTGCCAATTCTGCATCCAAATGGTGGGATGATGTAAATACCACGGATTTTTCAGAAACGATGACTGACATTGTGACCAAAGCTTTCAAACAATCTGTGGAAGAACTGGAACAACAGCTTGGGCCAAATACGGATGAATGGCAATGGGGAAGGGTGCATACTTTGGAGCACAACCACTCATTCTCAGCGGTGCCTTCCCTCAAAAAATATTTTAACGTGGGGACGTTTCCAGCTGGAGGAAATATCGAAACGATCAACAACCTCATGCACCGATTGCAGCCCGATGGCACTTATGAAGTGTTGGCTGGCCCATCCACACGCCGGGTCGTTGATTTTGCCGATGTGGCTGGCAATAGTTGGAGCATCTTACCGACTGGCCAATCTGGCAATGTGATGAGTGACCATTACAGTGACCAGGCTGAGATGTATGCTCAAGGGGAGTTCAGGAGGCAATTGTTGGATAAGGAAGAGATTGTTGAGAAGGCGAAATATAAGGCGGTTATTTTGAATGATGAATGATGAATGATGAATGATGAATGATGAATGATGAATGATGAATTGCGACTGGTGTCTGACGCCTCGCAGGGCGTCCGACACCTTACCCTTTAATAGGGATATATACAAATATTAAAATGGATTTTTGAAACTGATAATAGCTATTTTATTAAACCGACTTTTCTGTAAAATTCATCCAGGCTGTTTTGTTCAACAAGGTCGTTGATATGCTCGATGAGAATTATTTTCCCAGAATTATTTATGGTTAATTTCTGCTTGCATTTATGCGTATGATGGATCCCTTGGTGAGTCAAGTAATCTGTAAAATGAACAAAGTATTCTGAATTATTAATTGCTTCGATGTTGCTTTTCCCCCATTCCAGTTTATCCAGCTTTTTTCTGCCTTCTATCATATTTTGTTGATATGAGGCACATATAGCTTCTGGCCCAATCAGGGTTTCTTTTCCGATGATATATTTACAGTCCTTGCTCAATAATTTTTTGGTAGCATTAAAATTATTGTTGTCCAATGACACTCCAAATTGTGTGGCTATTTCTTTCACTCTATTTATTTTTGAATTTCAATCTGAATAAATTATTATTGGTTTCCTCGTGCACATGTTCTTTTATTAATTCAAAGCCATATTTTTTATAAAATTTTCTTCCAATCGTATTTTCTTCAAAAACTTCGACTTCCAATTCTTCGTGTAATTGAGCAACATGGTTCATTAATTTTGTTCCGATCCCTTTTCCGTGAAATGTGGGTTTTACAAAAATGGCACCCACTTCATTTCCCATCATGGCAATAAATCCAACCACCTTTTTTTTGTTTTCATATACCCATGTTTTGGTATTGGGTATATAAATTTTCCGGGTATTCTTCCTTTCTTTTTCCATAAAAGCGGCATCCAGAAATGGGTGAGCCAAGGAGGAAGACAAGAACCACACATCCAATAGTTCTTCAATGTCTTTTTCTTGGTATTTTCTAATCATTTATTTTGCTAATTTAATGGCGAATATAATTCAACATGCTTCTTGGACAATCCCGTAGTAAGTCGTTTTAACGGTTTTGGGTTCTCCACGGGGTTTGCCTAAGAACCAAATTTCTTAATATTTAATTTCCAATAATTTTCAATCTGGCGTCTCAAATATTCTCCACATTAATAAATTCCCAGCTTAATTCCCGACCGATCAAATCATGTGTCAGAACGAGCACCGAATCTTGTTGCCCATAAGTTGGCCATTGTTCATTCCACAATGTTTCAGAAGTAATGCCAGAGGCAAGAAATACGACCCCCTCGTCGGTCGTGAATTCAAAACTGGCGGCTACTTGCCCCATGTCACCAGCAATGCAAACAACCGATACGCCACGCTGTTGTGCTTTGAGCAATTCCGGGTAAACTGCATCCTTAAACCTATTTAAAGGAAAGCATTGGAAAGGGATCCAGGAACCATTGTTGTTTCCAAAAGTAATCGGTTGCATGGCTTCGTCAATACCTCCCCAAACAACTTGATGCATCAATACGACCAAATGGGACGACTCACTGATGGTGTCGCAGACAGACTCGATCATGGCCAATTGTTCCTCCATCCACGTACAATCTTCCGTGTCCCGATAATTGGTATTGAGCACCAATAGGATAATGCCATCAAAATGCTCGGTATAAAAAAGTTCTCTTTCCGTCCGGGAAGTGATCCAATTTAAATTCCCGTTCCTGATATCATGGTTTCCTACAGTCCAATGGGTGGAACTGCCTCCAAGATCGAAAAGGCTATCTAAATATTCAAGTGTCGATTCCTCCCTGGTTGTTTCCGAGCAAAGATCGCCGCCGAGCCAAATCTGTTTGTACGGCGAAAGGTCTGCTCCAGCAATGCGTTCATCAATTGTATTTGGTGATTCATAAATGTGACCGAGAAACAAATAATCACAAACTGTATCGCATGGCGCAATTTCCGCCAAGTCATCTTCTTTAGTGCATGCGTTGAGCAGGAATAAGAAAATAAATATAAGGTAGTGAAAATTGGGTCTCATTGGTATAATTTACACGTGGATTTATTATTTAATATGGGTGCATTTCATTTTGTCGCATTTAGTTTTTTATAAATTGAAGTAAATTCTAAATTGTCAGTGATTTTTTCCCAAAACAATTGAAAATATGGCATTCTTAAAAGCCAAATACAACGATTTGGCGGTGTTTCGTAAATAGCACAGAACTTTCGTTAACCACCGGATGCCCTATTCGCTATATACAGTATTGTAAACTGTTATTTGTAGTCTCACTTAGAATTTAATTGAGAGTACACTCCCCAGAAATCTTCTAAATGCCAAGTCTTATCAATTTTACCATCTTTGTTAAAATGATGTAAATCAAAAGCCACCAACTTGATTCGCTTATCAGTTTTTGGTATTCCGAATGCATCTCCTGTATGGGTTACTTCCAATTCGCTTCGCACATGAACCAAGTCTTTATCGACAAGAATATGGGTTTTAGTTCCCTTTAGGTCTGAAAACATACTTCCAAACATTTGAGCATGTTTAATGAATCCTTCAATATCAGGTGTTTGCCCAGGGTCTGACGGAATTTGTGTGTAATTTGGGGCTAAAATATCTTCTAAAACTGACAAATCACCGTTTTCAAAGACGCCATAAAATTTCTCAATCACATGCAACTTTTGTTGTCTATCATATTCCATTTCTTTCACTGCTTCGTCAACAGCATTTTGTCTTTCTTTCTCGATATTTAAAGTTTTTGTATCACAGGAAGAAAAAAAGGTTATTAATACTAATATTGGATAAAAATAAATCATTGTCTTTTTCATAATTTTTAGTTTTGTTAAATTATTGAATTCTGGATTTTAATTTTTAATTGTTTACAACTAGTTGTTATACGCAATATTGCATATATATCTGCTATTGATTAATTGCGACTTTTATATATTTATTACACAAAGAAAATGTAATTCATTTTTTTATGAACATGGTATTAATACATACAAAATTTATTTTTTTTTTAATTTGTGATGGCAAAAAACAGCTATGGCTCTTTCCACCAGCCCCATGTCATCTCCGAAGTAAACTACAAGGAGGCAGACCTGTGCTATCGGATGATCCCCGTCTATTATACTCGACCATAAACAGGATTTGCGCCAGACCTATTATGGTATAGTATAAATGATATATTCTCCTGGGTGCATTTCAACGGTAGTACTTCCCCGAGTGTCTGACGCCTCTCAGGGCGTCTGACACTTATGCCCGAATTAGGTGTCGGACACCCTACGAGGCGACGAACACCGGAGGCAAACGAAAACGACAAACTAAATGACCCATTCTCCTTTGGTCTTTTTCTGGGCTTTATTGCCGCTAATATATCAAAATATTCCTCAAGTAATTATTGGAATTTTACACAGCCTGAACAATTGGCCTTTTGGACTTCGGATCAATTCCGAATTCAGTTCTGTGTCAAGGCAGTGACTTAATCTGTTGAAAATACGGCTTCTAATTTAGGGCGTAACTTTAAGTTACGCCCTAAATTGGGCAGGGTTCCAAAGACTGCTTCAGTATTAAACCCAGCACTCCCCCTGTGGTATTCATTGACAAGCCAAGAATTTTTCACAACTTTGGGATCTTAAAAACAATCATTTATGACATCAATCAACACGGACTGGACACGAAAGGAATTCAAAGCTTACCTTTTATTGTATGCGAGTGAAACAGATCAGGTCATCACGGAGGAGGAGAAAGAACTGATTTTGGAAAGCATCAGTAAAGGCGATTATCATAAGATACACGATGAGCTGGAGCAGGACAACGATTACCAGAGTGTCCAGAAAATCTTGCACAATATCGAGAAATACAATTATTCAAAGGAGGATGTTTCTGGCCTGTTGCGGGATATAAAGAACCTGTTTCTTTCGGATGGCCATTTTGATACAGTAGAGAAAAATATGTTGATAGCGCTGAAAAGGTTGTTGCAGAAATAACAGAATCCTTGTGTTGCCTAGGATACCCTTACTCCGTTACATCCACCGACGCGTTCACATCCCCGACTTTAATTGCGATGAAATCCGCGATAATATTATCAGATAAATTATTGATGGAAACCAGTTCAGGAAAATCTTCTTCCAGTGGCATGGTCGGATTATCGAACTGGTAGTCTTTTGCTATAAAACGCCAGGAATTATTGTTTGGAAAGGAAGTAGAGATATTTAGGACCAATTTTCGGATATGTACAATGTCCAGTGTGGTGATAGTGCCGGAATGGTTTGCATCGGCAGCAATGATTTTATAAGGTGAGTCGAGTATTTCTACCCCCAAGATATGTTTGGTAATCAATACCACATCAAAAGTGGTGACTCCGTTCAATGGGCTGGTGTTCTTAAAAGGAGTGATCGTGTAATCCTCGCCAAGTGGCACATTGTCAAATTGGTACAGGCCATCAAGGCTTGTCAGGATAGAATCTGACAACGTTATGTTGTTGAGGAAAACGTTTACTAACGAAACATCATCTCCGTTGTCGGTCGCCACATTCCCACTTACCACAGAAGGGGACAAACAGGCGTTGTTGTTGGCTTGGACTTCAACCTCCACAACGCAAAAATCCTGGTTGCCTTCTTCATCAGTAACCCACAACTCAACTTGGTTTATGCCCAAGTCGTCGCAACCAAAAGTTTTCAAAACATCAGTAATATCAGTCGAAAAAGAAAATTGGAGTGCATTGGCCTCCGTGCAGTTATCATTGCTGCCAGCATCTAAGTCTATCGGTGAAATGCTCACCATTGGGGTGGGGGTGTCCATGATTTCAATGACCAAATCTTCACAAACCGGAGTCGGTTTTTTGCAATCGCTGACAACAAAAAGGTAATTACACTGAGCCATGTTGTGACAGCCATCTTCCACTTCCCAGTACACCCTGTGGATGCCGATCGGAATGTCGGCGCTAAAAGCTTTGCCGCTGCCAGAAATATTGGTTGTTCCATCGTCAAAAAAGTCTATGGTAAAGGCAAATTTCAATTCAGATACTTCATTGCAATCGTCTGTCGCATCAATTTGCATCGAAACAGTACCAGTCTGACAATCACTACCGTCACTGCAAAACTCTTTCAATTCACAGGAAGAAGTAATGATGGGCGGGTCAGAATTCTGGATTCGGATCACCTGTCCATATTGCCAACTGCCTTCAAAGGTGGTCTGATTGAATTGACACCAATCAATAATGGTCCAATTCCGCAGTATTTCGATGCAAGCGTTATTGGGTTGTGAGAGCCAAATGTCCGAATAGCTCAGGGCGACCATTTGGCAATAGCCATCAGAAATGATTTTTGGGTAATCAAAACCAATAGGCAGTTCGTCTGGTAAAAGCCCATCGCCGCAGGTGTCTGAGATATAATTGCCCGGCCATTCTACGCCGTCGGTCGGGTCGGTTATGTTATTTTCATTGATAAAATAAGGCGTAAGGTTTTCAATATGGATGGTTTGGGCGCAAGTGGCATTTTGTCCAGCGACATCCATTACCGTCCAGGTTCGCATCACCGTACCTTCTCCACAGGCATCCAAGTTGATAACGTCGGTGGATTCGACGGTAAATCCACTACAGTTGTCGCCGGCAGTTGCTTCGCCAGTCAGTGAAAGGTTGTTGTAGTTTTCGCTGCAATCCAATGTCAATGATGAGGGGCATGAAATGGTAGGCTCTAAATTATCAACCACCAAAACCTGGGTGGTGACTTTGCTCGAATTGCCATTCTCATCTGTTACCCTAAGTTGTATTTCCACCATTTTCCCCGCATCGCAGCAATAAAAAGGAACTTCTCCACCAAAAGCAGTCGCATCACTTCCTGGACAATGAGGCGTTTCCATTCGTTGAACCTCAAAAGTGACCGAGCCACAATTATCCCAGCTCCCACCATCAAAGGTAGTAGCAGGCAAGTAAGTGGTGCCTTGAGGCAAGAGGGAAAGGGTCGTGCCACTTATGCCAACAGCCACAGGTGGAATATCATCGACAACCGAAATGTTGAATTCGCAGGAGGATACATTGCCGCATCCATCGGCAACTTGGCAGATTGTTTCATAAATCCCCCTGTCAAGGTTAGGGATGGTCGTGCCCGCAATCAGCCCAAAGCTCCCTTCCAATGTGATCGTTATTTCAGAAGAGCAAGAATCAGACGTGAGTACATCGGGCAGCGTGACCGTCGCTTGGCAATTATTACTTTCAACAGAAACAGTCATGTCTGCGGGACATTCGAGGTTAGGGGGCAAAGTGTCCATAATGTTGATGGTCTGCTCCTCCAACCTTTTGCTGGCGGCACAACCATCATAGACTGTCCAATCCCTAAAAACAGAAAAGCTGCCATCGCAAATATGTGCTGTAAAGTCTTCATACTCAATGTAAAAGGAAGAAATGCTGTCGATCAGTAAGCTGTCGAACATAGGAACCCCCGTGTGTTCAGGGTCAATATCAAAGCTATTGCAATAGAGTGGGGGAGCGGTGATGTTGTCGAGGTTGGCTGGGAATTGGATGCTGTCCAAATGGGGCCGGTAAACATATATTTTTTGTAGACAGGTGGCGGTGTTTCCGCTGGTGTCAATTGCTGTCCAGCTTCGGTTTATTATCGAAACGGTATCCGTGAGCGTACAATTGAACGTATTGTTTTGATCGAAATAGATAAGATCGACTTCGTGGGTGCAGTTATCGGTAACATCGGGAAAACCGATCACCTCGGGGGCGGTGTCATGGAAAGTGCTCAAAAGCGTATCCAAACAAGATAGAACAGGTTTCAGTTTGTCCTCCACCAAAATCAAGGTTTGGCAACTGGTGCCAGTGGGGACATGTGTGACCGTTCCGATCAACAATTTATTGATCTCGTCCACTGTGACTATTGGACTAGTCTGGATGGTGTTGCCGTTTTGATATTTGATTTCGACAGACAGATCAGGAATACAAGCGAGGGGCGGGTTGCCTTCGAGCAATGCGTCCCAAGTGATCTCGTTTTCACAATATTCATTCAGTGAAGCCTGTACATTATCGTTGCATGTTAGTGGGCATTGAGCTGAAACCTCCTGAACGAGGAAGGGGAAGAAGAAAATAGTCAGGCAGGCCCATATTTTTGCATGGCGCATAAGATAGCCTAAGCTGATTTGGATATGTTGCATAGAAAACATAGTGTTGTCCAATAAATACTTTACCTAACTCTTGTTGAAATTATATTAAAGACCGGCCTGTGGGAAAAGGGGGATTAACACGCAGTATTTGTGGGAAAATTTTCGCTAAGTTCCTGAAATTCAGCTAAATAAAAAAGTATGATAAGGGGAAATGAGAGGTCGGTTTGAAATGTATTTTTAACTATCTGAGGGAGAGGGATAAATACTTGGCGTTCTGTTTTACTATGAAACTCTGGGAGGTTGTTAGGGGTCATGGTTCAGGGGGCAGGGGGCAGAAATTTGGTAAAAAAGGGATTGTCATATTTTTATCTGACTCCTGACTCCTGAGCACTGACTCCTGCGCTTCACCAGGTATTGGTCTTCAATTCTTTAATTGCCCGTAAAATATCTCTCCGGCTGATTTGCCCGACCAGTTTGCCATCGTCGTCCATGACCAGGAGCCGTTTGTATTTCGTTGATAAAAAGATATTGGCAACATCCACAATATCGTCGTGGACAGAAATGGTTTTCATTATATTGGACATATAGGAGGCTACTGTATCCTTGCCTACCGGATGATTATAATACGCACTTCCAACCAACACATTCAGGCAATCTTTATCGTCGATCAGGCCGACGACTTCATTTTTAGAATTCAGCACAGGTGCTCCGGTAATCCTATTCTCCATCAAAGAATCAATGACCTCCTTTATATGTGTTTCTGGTTTAAAAGTGATCAGCTTCCTGACCATATAGGCAGTAACAGATGGCGCTTTTAATTTGCGGTCTTTTTGATCGTGATCCAGTGATCTTTGTTGGAAATTCTTCATTGACGTTTCTTTTGAAAAAGTTAGGCTTGTTCATAAAAGCCAAGATTCATTTTCGAGTTTTCAATTTCAGAATGAAATCTTGCACCCTTACTTTTAGTAGTTGATGTCTTAAAATTTAAGGCAACTAAGATAAGGAAAAAAATGATGAATTTAAGATAAAAACAAAGACGCATTTGGATTCCAAAAGAGGGAAGGGGTGGAATGCGCTGAAAATGAGTGGTTTAGTGAGGATGAATAGCGCTATTAGAATATATCAAACCGTTCATTTCCTCTTTCGGACATCTTGGGAAGCCTCTTCTGTTTTGGAAGAACTTGAAACCATCTTATGGATATGTTGCATTTCCATTTGGGTCAGTTCCCGCCACTGGCCAACTTTTAAATCTCCTAACCTAACGTTCATAATGCGGGTGCGTTTCAGTTTGGTTACCTCATAGCCCAAGTGGTTGCACATGCGGCGGATTTGTCGATTTAGTCCCTGAGTTAAAATGATCTTAAATGTAAATTTATCGATCTGCTCAACTTTGCATTCTTTGGTTATAGTGCCCAATACCTGAACCCCCTGACTCATCTTGTTGATGAAATCATTTGTAATGATTTGGTCAACGGTCACGATGTATTCTTTATCATGGTTGTTGCCAGCCCGTAGGATTTTATTGACAATGTCACCGTCATTTGTCAAAAATATCAGACCTTGAGAAGGCTTGTCCAAGCGCCCAATGGGAAAAAGCCTTTCGGGGTGGTTGATATACGCGATAATGTTTTGTGGTTCTTTTAAATTTGTGGTAGATACAATCCCGATGGGTTTATTGAATGCAATATACAATGCCTTTGGCTGGGCCTTTAAAGGTTTGCCATCAATATGAACTGAATCCCCCTCCCATACCCTGTGCCCCAATATGGTGGGTTCTCCATTTATGGTGACTCGTCCATCAATGATCAATTTCTCCGCTTCCCTGCGAGAACAAATACCGGTGCTGCTGATGTATTTATTTAAACTGACGGAGTTTTCGTTTGTCCTTTCCACGGTACTCTATTGGTCTGTAGCAATATGCTTGTAAAAGGATTATTTTTCGATGAGTAATTTTTCAATGATAAGGTTATTATTTGAGTTTCTAATCTTCAAATAATACACCCCACTTGGAAAATTTTCAATGTTTAAATCAATCTTATTACTTCCTGTATAAGTTGACCGTAATACTTCCTGACCTAAAGCAGTTAGTAGCGTAACAGATTTAATTTTATCATTATCATTGTTACTATCAATATTCAGAAATGTAGTAGTAGGATTGGGGAAAATCAAATAATTATGTGGTCTCGGGGATATTTGATTTATTCCTGTAATGAGCATATCATTACAATTTACAGGAGGTAAATTTCCAGAACAAAGAAATGTTGAAACATCTTCCGTGTAGGTTAATTGATTATCCTGGACAAGGCAACGCAAGTTGAATCCATTGTCTGAAATACTTAAAAAGTGATGGAACATACCAAATGTACTACCTATGCCTTCTATCCAATATTCGTCTTGGTGAAATGAACCATTTGCGGAAAAATAATACCTTTTTCTATAAACCCCATCTACCATGATGCTATCAATGGCATCAATTTTTAATTCTCTATAATCTATTGAACCAGTTGAATTGGGAGGAAAGTGTAAATAAGCATAAATTTTTACGGTATCCCCTACGGTTTTTGTAAAATCATAAAGGAGGTACTCTTCTGAAGATGATTGGGGGATATAATAAACTTCTTTTTCCTCCTCCCTTAATGCTGCGAAATAGCTGGAATTGTCGATGTCAAAAAGCGGATCGTTGGAATAATATAGTTTTTTATAGATTACAGAATTGATTGTTGTATCTCCAAACATTGCAATTTTGAAATTGTCTGTAATACCGCCCAATTGATAACAATAAGAACTTGTCCAAACTGCTGTGTTGCTCGGAAAAGGAATATAGCTCTGTGCTTGAATAAATACATTGATTAATAGAAAAGCACATACTAAAGTTGTAATTTTTTTCATGATTTTTATTTAACTATCAACGTTTGTAGATATGCAGGACTCGATGAATGGAGGGCTTGACAGGTATACATTGTTAGCGGTTTATTGTTCTTGTCTCATCGCTCTTTTTCGAGTTCTTTAGACACTAAAAATTAGGTAATCCAGTTAACATTTCTCCTGTCTTTAAATAATGATTCATAGCTTTTTCCCATGAATCCATCATAATATCGTAGCTCTCTTTTGTAAATTCTTTTAAAACTTTGTCACCCAATTCGCTTAGTGATGTTTTGCTATACGTCAGTATGGCTTTAGTCTTTTCTTCCGTTATTGGCGAAACTTGAATTTCCAATTTAGTAACTTGTATCCCTGGCACATGATAAACCATTTCTACATGTCCTTTTTCAATATCAAAATCGGTTACAATCCAGACAATATCCGTCTCTCCATGTGATGTAACAAAAATGCAATCTTTTTCAACCAATCCTGAATTACTATACACTGCTTTAGGGTTCCAGTTTTCGCACCAATCTAATTCACGCACGGGACAATATAAAGGCATAATGTCTTTAATTGTTCCATTTATGGTTTGTTCGTAAGTGTATGAAACTCTGTTTGGCTTTTCAATTTTCATATTGGTTTTATTTGCTTTATTTTGACGGTGCTTAATATCAAGTCTTTATGTAAAGATTCATTTACCATTTTTTTCATTCTTCAAGGCGTACAACAGAGACCTTGAACTCTGTCCAAGGCCTCTGTTGTACTCATATGTATTTGCATGTCTTGGAAAAAAAATTAGATGTCTTTACTCAATTGATCGGCGGTAAATCCATTATTGAACTTAATACTTTTCAATTGTTGATCTACCATCGGAACCATTGTGGTTCCATCAGGAGAAGGAGACGTCATTATTCTTCTTGTTATTACCTGAACCCCATCTATTTCTTCGTAGGTTAATTGGGCATGAAGCACGGGCTCTTCAACACCAAAAGCAGGTAGCGAAAACCTGAAACTTTCAACCATGTGGGTTTCAGGATTAATGTAAAGTATAAAAATATCATTCTGCTCCTTTCCTGTGACCTGAGGATCATACGTCACTTTTACGACGTCATATTCATTACCTTCAATATTTTCCTGCCCTTCATATTGATAAATAATTCCTGGATCAGTCAGTTTAAACATCATGTTAAACCACATATAATTGGCTTGTCTTAAGAATTGCCCAGTGCCAACAATTTTTGGATCTTCTAGTGATGAACCATTGTTGTAAACATGAATATTTTTACCGTCAAAATATTGTACAATATTACCTTCCAGATCTGGAGACACATTTATTTCATGAGTATCATATTTCGCCCATGACACTTCGTTGTCAAAAATGTAGCGTTCTTTTGAAACATCTTTTGTGCCATCTGGATGTAAATAATGATAGTCAAACTCAACATCATTTAGTGATTTTAATCTGTCGATTCCCCCACATGCTTCTCTAACAGCCATAAGCATGCTTTTAGGTGATTCAACATTATAAACAGTCTTTTCTACTGACTCAATTTCATTTTTGGTGGCTGATTTTTCATTCTTTTCTCCAGCAGTGTTACAACTAGTGAATATTCCAAACATAACTAATGTGAGAACAAAGAAAAGAGGAGTGAATTTTAGGTACTTCATGATTTGATTATTTTTTAGTGAATTAATTATTTTTTATGTTACCGGTTTGCATATAACGGTCATGCCCAATCGAATATAAAATGGAAAAATTTAATGAAAACAACCTCCATCTTTCCACGCTCACTCTCAAGTCGCGGGACACGGTTCTTCGCTATTGGGTTGAGTTCTCGTTTGTCCTTACCACGGTAGTCTATTAATCTTAAGTAAAACACTCGGGAAGCATGTTAAGTAGTCGAGCCTAAATACTTTCCGTTTTTATCGGCTGCTTTTTCCATATAGCTGCGTTAATAAAAAGTTCACGTAGCCAGGCTATGCTCACTTTTTTTGCCTTGCTATACGAAAAGATCAACTCGCTAAAATTCGGAAATTATTTAATCT
>JAJCYI010000196.1 GCA_029263015.1 Saprospiraceae bacterium
TTTCCGCCATACTTTGTTAAAAAAAATGACCGTAGCTATGGCTATGCTAATTTTTTTTGCCTTGTCTGACGAAAAAACCTGCCTGCCGGTAGGCAGGTAACCTCGTCAAAAGTGTCGATTATTTAACTCCACCTACTTAAAAGAAGCGCCGCAAAAAGAACTTACAAATTAATAATGTTTTGATCTTCGAGGAAGATTCAAACATTTTCACCCTCTAACCAAAGCAATAAATTCCTCCTCTGTTAAAATCTCCACCGTCTCCAGCGCAGTTGCTTTTTTCAATTTGCTTCCAGCCTTATCGCCTGCCACCAAAACATTCAGATTCCCGCTCACGGCACTGATATTCTTGGCCCCGGCTGCTTCGGCCTTTGCCTGAGCTTCTTTGCGCCCCATTTGGTGCAATGTCCCAGTGAAAAGGATGGTTTTTCCGGCCAGTGGCCCATCTGCATTCAATGCTTTTGGAATGTCTTGATCAGTTTGGGTGAGGTTTACACCCAGCGATTCTAATTCCTGCAAAAGCAGGATGTTTTTTTCATGCTGAAAAAAGCGGATCACATTATGGGTCAGCACTGGGCCAATGTCTTTTATTCTTGTGAAACGCTCCTCGTCCCAGTCTTTCAGGTCAAGCACATTATTGATTTCGGCAGCCAAAATTTTTGATGCCTTGATACCCAGGTGATGAATGGTTAAGCTGTGCAAAAAGCGATGAATAGGGTTCTTTTTGGCTTTTGTAATTGCTGCTTCCATGTTGGCCGCTGATTTCTCACCAAACCCTTCCAGTTGTGCAACTTGCTCATACTCAATTCGGTAAATGTCAGCGATTGAACGCAGCCAGCCCATTTTATAGAAACGCTCGACCATGCTTTCCCCAAATCCATCAATATCCATCGCATGTTTGCTCACATGGTGGACCATCCGGGCGACAACCTGCGCTTCACATTCCGGGTTTTCGCAACGCCAAGCAGCTTCGTCTTCCTGCCGGACGAGTTTGGTGTGGCACACTGGGCAGTTTTCGGGAAAAACAATTTCCTGCTCGGTACCATCCCGCAGCTCCTCCATTGGTTTGACAATGTAGGGAATCACATCGCCCGCGCGTTCCACCAGCACGGTATCGCCCAAGCGTATGTCTTTGTTTTTGATAAAATCCTCATTGTGGAGCGAAACGGAAGAAACGGAAACTCCGGCAAGTGCCACCGGGTCGAGCTTGGCCACAGGAGTGATCGAGCCAATTTTGCCAACCTGGAATTCCACATTCAACAATTTTGTGGTCGCCTGTTTGGCCTTGAATTTAAAAGCAATGGCCCAGCGCGGGTGGTGTGCCGTCGAACCTGTTCGCTGTTGGAGTAAAAGGCTGTTCACTTTCACGACCATGCCGTCGACCTCGTAAGGATATTGCTCCCGTTGTTTCTGCCATGCGGTGCAGAAGGCAGCAGCTTCCTGGATATTCTTGCAGACTTTTCGCTCGGGCAGCAGTTTCTTAGATGTTGTTTTGGGAACTTTAAACCCCAGGTCTTCAAGTAGTTGTATTGAATCGTTATGGGTTTGAAGACCTGGAATCTTGTCGTTGCCATTTGCATCGGTGGCATAGCCGAGTTGGTATAAGAAAGCCTCCATTTTGCGGGCTGCCGTTTCTGAGGAATCCTTGGTGCGGAGACCTCCTGTGGCTGCGTTGCGTGGATTGGCGAACAGTGCTTGGTCGTCCTTGGCCCGCTCCTCGTTCAGTTTTTCGAATGCATCTTTTCTGATAATGGCTTCGCCCCGTAGCTCCGCTTTTTGTATTCCAAATTTTGAAAATGATGCTTGCAAAGGCACAGAGCGGAGCGAGCGAATGTTGGGCGTGATCTCGTCGCCGACAGCGCCATTGCCGCGGGTAGCTGCCCGTGCCAGGTTGTCATTTTCATAAATGATGGCGATGCTGCCCCCGTCGAATTTCGGCTCCACGGCATATTCGATTTCAAAATTTTCGTCCAGCCCCAAGTAATTCCTGATGCGTTCGTCGAAACTGTTCAAGTCTTCTGCATCATAACTGTTGTCGAGCGATAGCATGGGCGTGAGGTGTTCCACAGATGGAAAGTCGTCGGTCAGGTCGCTGCTGACCCGTTGGGTGGGGGAGTCCGGCGTAACGAGTTCGGGGTGCTTGGCCTCGATGGCCTCTATTTTTTTATAAAGTGTATCATACTCAAAGTCGCTGATAAGGGGATCGTTGAGCGCATAATAGCGCCATTCATGGTAGATGACCGATTTTCGTAGGTCGTCCAAAATGTCTGGCATTTCGATGGCCGAGAGGAGTTTTTTTGAGAGTTCGAAAAGTTGTTTTTGTTCTGCTTTGCTGTACATGTCGAGGTGGTTGGTTTGTGCGGGAAAAGTACGTTATTTTTGTATTCCGACAAAAAACCTTAAATAAATTGGCCAAAGCTAAAGGGCCACTATTTCATCGTTTCTTAGTTAAATAAATGTGAATTCAAAGCATTGAATATCAATACATCGTTTAATTTTACAAAACACTTTTATTCATGAAAATATAATAAAATGAAACCCTCTTTATATTTATTTGTCTTCTTTTATTTTTTTGGGCATTGCCAATCACCCAGCTTTTCATTATCCACAACTGAAAAGGATTTGTTGCTGATAGAAGAACATGGCAAATTTGGTTTAATAAATGAAAATGGCGATGAAATCCTCCCTCCTATATATGATCGGGTAAAGACCTTTTCGCATGGGCTTGCCGCCGTGGCATTAAATGGGGTGTTTGGTTTTATAAACACCGATGGGGAATATGTAATTGAGCCCCAATTTCACGCTGTTAAAAATTTTAATGGCCAATATGCGGAAGCCATGCTGGATGGCAAGTGGTTTAAAATTGACCGAAATGGAAATACGAAAGAGGAAAAAGAAACAAAGGTTAAACCAAAGAGAGAAAAGCTATTAAATAAAAATGCCCAATTTACCTTAGATTCTTCAAGAGCAAATATTGTATATACTCAAAATGGAAAGTATATAATTGGGCGGGCAAAAAAAATTATTGAAGAAGGCCGCCCTCGCCATTTTTTTGAAAATGCTTTAATAGACACTTTTGGGCAAATGATTATTCCATTTGGGAAATATGATGAAATAAGATTGTGGAAAGAAAACGAATTTTTATTTATCAATAAGGAAGGTAGAGAAATAATAGAACAAGGCATTTTGAATGGTCAAGGAAATATTTCACATAAAATATCACACGTTGACCCGATTGGCAATTTGGAAAACGGAATTGCAATATCCAGATTTAAAGGAAAGGATGCTTATGGAGGAGGGGCCATAGGCTCAGACGGTGAATGGGTTTTGAGAGACAAAAATATCAATCACATAAAAATGATCTCTCAAGACCGCTTGGAAATTAAAAAAAGAGAAGGGGCTTATATTGCAAAACTGGATGGAGAGATTTTGAACGAAGAACCATTTGCATACGTTAATAAAATAATTCATGATAAATATCCATTGGTTGCTCATAGAAAGTCAGGAAAATATTTTTTAACAAATATGGATGGCCGCTTTTTAACAGATGAACCAATTCATTTTTTACAAGACGATGCAATAGAAAAAGATTTTATTATTGTCAGAAAAGATACGTCTTATTTTAAATTCAATAAAAGTGGAGAATTTATACCGCTCTCCGAATTGGATCCATTTAGGGTTGCCTGGTATAAGAAAGGCTATTATTTATTGACATATAAAAAAAGTACTAAAGAAAATTACAGAATTGGATGGTACAACCCTTTGGAAAACAGCATTGTCAAACCACGTTTTGTGGATATAAAATATTATCGAACCAGCAGTGATTTTTATTGGGTAAAAGAAGATGGCCGCTGGGGGTATGCAGATAAATGGGGGCACTATATATGGCAGGGAAAAAAGGACGATGCTTTAATTAAACCTTTTGCTTTTTCAAAAACCCTATCTAATTACAAACCTCATAAGCCCAGAAAATTAAATAAATGGGTAAATAAATTGCTCAATAGAGTCTATGCCAGGGTGAGTTATTTTTCAACATTATATAACAAAGAATATGAGGGTAAAAAAATTTACATCTCGAATACCACAAATGAAAATATGGATTTTCGATTAGATAATGGAAGGCTAACGCTCATCATGCAAGCAAAAGACGAAAAAGGCGAATGGCGAAATGTAGAAGCCATGAACATTCGAGGTATTGCAATTTGCGGCACTGGCGAGCGTAGAAGCTGGACATTGCCGCCCGGCCATTATTGGTCATTTCGTATTCCAAAATATGATGGAGTCTTTAAAACAAAATTCAGGATGGTGTTAAAACAATTTCCAGACTGGGAAGAAGAGGAAGGGCAAATATGGATCAGCAATGAATTTAATGGAGGTGTTAATCCAGGGCAGTTTTATGGCAGTTATCCGGGGATGTAGCACTCATCCGTTAACCCATGCAACCCTCCCCACCCGCAACAATCTTTTGTAGAAACCCCGACACCCCACATCAAATTTTCATTTCCCGCAACTATGCCCCGCATACCAGCGTTTGAGATTAGTCTTTTATACATTAGTTTTGAAAGTACATTTTGAAATGCCCAAGCGGGTAAGGTGTGGAAAGGAATTTGCTTCAACAGTCACGGCGGGAAACCGCCAAGCACAAAAAAAATTACGTCTGATATGGCTAATCATAAGAATAATTATCAACTGCTCATTGAGAAACTCGACCAGTTTATTCGCAAGTATTATGTGAATCAGTTGATCCGGGGAGGACTTTACTCCCTGGCATTGATGCTGGTGCTCTTTCTTGGTTTGAACTTCTTGGAGTACAATTTCTATTTCAAACCCGACGTGCGGCTGGGGTTGTTCTGGTCATTTGTTGGAGTGTCGTTCGTGGCGCTGAGTTTTTGGGTACTACTCCCCATGTTGCATTATTTTAGGCTCGGTGAAGTCATTTCCCATGAAAAGGCGGCTTCAATAATCGGCGATCATTTTGCTGGAGTAAAGGATAAGTTGTTGAATATCTTGCAGTTGAGAAACCAGACGGACGGTGCTTTGAGCCGTGACCTGATCTTGGCAAGCATTAATCAGAAGTCAGAAGAAATCAAGCCAGTTCCATTCAAAAGTGCCATTGATCTCTCGCAGAACCGAAGGTACATGCGTTATGTGCTGCCGCCGCTATTATTGCTGATCGTACTGTTGTTTGCTGCCCCTAGCCTCATTACCGACAGTACCCGCCGATTGGTGAAATACAATAAGGAATTCGAGAAACCAGCCCCTTTCAGCTTTATTTTGGGGGAAGAAAACCCAGAAGTAGTGCAGTATGGTGAGTACCCTTTGACTGTGAAAGTAGAAGGTGATGTCTTGCCGAACGAGGTATTTATTCATGTTGACAATATCCAGTATCGCCTCAACAAAGAGGACAACAGCACTTTTAGCTACCGTTTCAGCAATGTAGCAAAAGACACCGATTTCAAATTGTTTTCCAGTGGCGTTGAGTCGAGGGATTACACTTTGAATGTTTTGAAAAAACCAAATATCACAGGATTTGAAGTGAAGTTGGATTATCCAGGATACACTGGCCGCCGCGATGAATTATTAAAAAGCATTGGTGATTTGGTGATTCCTATCGGGACGAATATTGATTGGGTTTTTAATTCTGAAAATACCGACAACATTGCGATCCGTTTTGCCAGTAAAGATGAAGTGATTGAAACGAAGCGTTTTTCGGACGAGCTATTTACCTATAAAAAAAGGGCTTTGCGGGACGAAAGTTATCGGCTCTACATCTCCAACGAGGCACTGCCCAATGCCGATTCGGTGACTTATTCCATTTCCGTGGTGCCTGATCTTTACCCTTCTATTTCGGCTGAAAAATTCCAGGATAGTTTGAACAACAAGCTGCTCTACTTTGTCGGTGAGGCTTCCGATGATTATGGACTACTGGGGCTTTCTTTCAATTACCGGTTGAAAAAGGGCGGCAGTGAAGGCGAATTGCAGACCCTCAAAATGCAAAAATCGCCTGGTAAAAATATTCAGTACAACCACATTTGGGACATGACAGAACTCGCCCTCGAAGCGGGCGATGAAGTGACTTATTATTTTGAAATATTTGACAATGATGGCGTGAACGGTAGCAAATCTGCCCGTACCAATCTTATGATATTTGCCATGCCGACAGTGGAGGAGCTGGAAAAAATGGAAGAAGACAATGATCAGGAAGTCAAGGACAAATTGAAAGAATCGCTCCAAGAGAGCAAGAAGATACAGGAGGATATGAAGAAACTGCGGGAAAAGGTTTTGCAGGAGAAAAAGCTTGATTGGCAGACCCGTAAGGAATTGGAAAAACTGCTCGAACGCCAGAAAGAACTCGAAAAGCAGATTGAGGAAGCCAAAAAGGCGCTGGAGGAGAACATGAAAAATGAGGAAGAATTTAACGAAAATGAAGAAAAAATGGAGAAGCAGGAAAAGCTTCAGGAAATGATGGAAGATGTGATGAGCGATGAGATGCGGGAATTGATGAAGATGATCGAGGAACTGATGCAGGAAATGGAAAAGGACGAGGCCCTTGACATGATGGAGGAAATGGAGCAGCAAGATGAGCAGATGGAAAAATCGCTCGATCGTATGCTTGAAATGTACAAGCAACTGGAGCTTGAGTTTGAAATGGAAAAAGCTATGGAAAAACTGGAAGAACTTGCCAAAGAGCAGGACCAGTTGGCCGAGGAAACAGAAAAGACCGATGAAGAGCAGGAAAACGAGAACCAGGAAAACATGAGCGAGGAGCAGCAGAAGGAACAACAGGAAAAACAAGAAGAACTGGAAAAGAAACAGGAAGAACTCAACGAGGAATTTGAGAAGATAGAGGAGCAATTGGAAGATATCCAAAAGAAGAACGAGGAACTCCAGAACAAGAAGGACATTGACGATATGAAGGAGGAGCGGGAGGATATTAAGGAGGACATGCAGGACAGTCAGGAAAATCTTGAGAAAAAGGATAACAAAAAGGCCAGCCGAAAGCAAAAAAGTGCTGCGCAGAAGATGCGCCAAATGGCCAACTCCATGCAAAAACAAATGGAGGGGCAGGAGATGGAACAGATGGAGGAGGACATGGAGGCGTTGCGCCAATTGTTGGAAAACATCGTAACGCTGTCATTCGACGAGGAAGGGTTGATGAAGGATTTTGATCCGACCGATATAAATACCCCCCGTTATGTGACACTTACGCAAGAACAAAAAAAATTACAAGACGATTTTAAGATTGTGGAAGACAGTCTCTATGCCCTGGCCAAGCGGGTGGTGCAGATCGAAAGTTTCATTACCGAAAAAGTAGGCGATATTAAAGGCAATATGCGCAGGGGCCTTACGCATTTGGAGGAGCGCCAAAAGCCACAAGCCCTAGAACAGCAGCAGCGTGCCATGAAAAACCTCAACGACCTGGCTCTGATGCTCAGCGAGGTGATGCAGCAAATGCAAATGCAGATGTCGAGCATGATGCCAGGCAGTCAGCAGTGCAGCAATCCTGGTGATAACCCACAAGGAGAGGGTGGTAAAAAGCCAAAAGACAAAATGTCGGACGGGCAAAAACAACTCAACGAGGGCATGCAAAAAATGATGAAAGGGATGCAGGAAGGTGGCGGAGACCCGAGCAGTAAAGAATTTGCTGAAATGGCCGCACGCCAAGCTGCTCTCCGCAAAAAGATGGCTGAAAAAGCAAAGGAACAAAGAGAGAAAGGGATGGGTGGCAACAAAGAATTAGAAGAGCTGATGGAGCAGATGAACAAGGCCGAAATCGACCTCGTGAACAAGCGCCTTTCCAACCAGATGTTGAAACGCCAGCAGGACATCCTCACCCGCATGCTCGAACATGAAAAAGCTGAACGGGAACGGGAATGGGACAACAAACGAAAATCCGAAACTGCTCAGGATTTTGAGCGGAAACTACCGCCGAGCCTGGAGGAATACATTAAGCAGCGGGAAGCGGAGATCGAATTGTTCAAGACGGTGAACCCTGCGCTGAAACCTTATTACAAGCAGTTGGTGGAGGAATATTATAAATCGTTGAAGAAGTAGAACAGGCTTTGAAGTCTGTGACAAAAAAGGGCTTGACCGTGTGGTCAGGCCCTTTTTTGTTGGAGGTTTGTTGGGTAGCGTTTGTCACCAGTGGGGGTCAATTCATTTTCTTGATTCGAACCCGCCCTGGTTGGATTACAGTAAACGAATTTTCTAATTGTTTCCCATACTCTTTCACCACACTACTGACGATTTCTGCCTTTCTTTCAGAACTTAATTCAAATAATCTGTTCAGAACGATTCCAGCATGGACAAGTTGGATAAAACGGAGCAAAATGTGCCACAATAATCGGAGCAAGTTGTGCCAGTAAAATCGGAGCAAGCTGTGCCACTTTAGGGGAGAAGATTTCTATTGTTAACCTTTATGCCAAAAGCATAAAAGTTATGGCAGCAAAGCGAATAGGAATCATGGATATCCGTCAGATAATACAACTAAAGATAGACGGTTTCAGCAACCGTAAGATATCTGGTTTAACAGGCATTCACCGCAATTCGGTCAATGGTTACGTACAGCTCATCAATGCCTGTGACAGGTCTTTGGGTGAACTGTTGGTTTTACCGGATGCTGAACTTTCTTCCCTGTTTTCCAGCCCGGGCACGGTTGACAAAAAGCGGTACGAGGTATTGTGCGGTTATTTCGAACACTTCAGGACAGAGCTGAAAAAGCCTGGTTGCACCAAGCAGGTTTTGTGGGAAGGATACCAACAAAAACACCCAGGAGGTTATGCCTTTACCCAATTTTCGGAACATTTTAAAAGATGGCTCAAGCAGGTGAAGGCAAGTGGCAAACTGGACCATAAGGCAGGCGATAAAATTTATGTTGACTACACGGGAAAGAAACTTTTTTATATCGATAAAGCTACCGGTGAGGTCATCGAAGTAGAGGTTTTTGTGGCCATTTTGCCCTGTAGTGGCTACACTTTTGTAGAAGCCGCCCCATCTCAAAAACTGGCAGGTTTTATTGGTTCGATGAACAATTGCCTCCGCTATTTTGGGGGTGTGCCCAAGGCCATAGTGCCGGACAACCTCAGGTCGGCCGTCACCAAGGGCAGTAAGTATGAGCCCGTCCTCAACAAGACATTTAAGGATTTTGCGCTCCATTATGGCAGTGTCATCAACCCCACCCGCACTTATTCCCCACAGGACAAGGCACTGGTCGAAGGGGCCGTCAAAATAGTATATCAACGCATTTTTTACCCTTTGAGCAAGATGAGCTTCTTCTCCATAGAGGACCTGAACAAACAGATCGGGGTACTTCTCGGGGCTTATAACGACAGGTTGCTGGGCCACCTCAACGTATCACGGAGGCAGCAGTTCCTCACCATCGAACAGCCTTTTCTAAAACCGCTCCCAAAAGAAGATTACGAAGTCAGGCAGTACAGGCGGGCCACGGTCCAAAAAATGGGCTACGTTTACTTGTCTCCCGATAAAAATTATTACAGTGTCCCTTACCGGTATATCGGCAAAAGGGCCGAGGTCAGCTTTGACCGCCAAAGCGTTGCCATCCATTATAAGTCAGAACGGATCGCCCTCCACAAAAGGAATTACCGCCCAGGGACATATACGACCATCAAGGAGCACCTGAGCAGCACCCACCGGTTTTACCGCAGCTGGTCACCAGGGTATTTTGAGAAACTGGCCACTCCCCACGGGGAACAGGTGGCAACCTATATCAAGGCACTTATTGCAGGCAAAACATATCCGGAAGTAGCGTATAAACAATGCCTGGGCATTTTATCGTTGAGCAGAAAGTTTGGGAAACAAAGATTGAACAATGCCTGTAAACGTGGGCTGCTTTTCCACCGCCAGGGCTTTCATATCATTGAACGGATCCTGATCAACAAGATGGATACGGCCGAACAGACACCGGAGGACACACCCGACCAGATCGAAGCGCACCGGAATATCCGTGGTGCTTCATATTATCAATAAACCCAAAACAGGATCATTATGCATCAACAACAGACAATCGAAAAAATGAAAGCCATGCGCCTGATGGGCATGGCCCGGACACACCACTCCAATGTCGAAGACCGGCTGTACCAAGATTATACCTTGGACCAGTACACCGCCCTTTTGGTGGACCAGGAATGGGAGCACAGGCAAAACAGGAAAATGGCCAACCTGCTCCGGACAGCCTCGTTCAGGTCGAACGCAGCGGTCCAGGACATTGATTTTACCGTAGACCGGGGACTGGACAAAAACACCTTCGACCGGTTGGCAAGCCTGGGTTTCCTGTCAAAAAAAGAGAACATCATCATCACCGGGCCGACAGGGACCGGTAAGAGTTACCTCGCCCAGGCGATCGGGCACCAGGCCTGTGCCCACCTTCACAGGACAACCTATTTTACGACCACCCAACTGATGGATGAAATCAGCCTGGCCAAAATACAGGGCACGTACCACAAACTCATCAACCGTATCCAAAAATCGGCCTTATTGATTTTAGAAGACTTTGGCCTGAAACCGCTTGACAACAACGCCCGCCAAGCAATCATGGATATTGTTGATTACAAATACGACCAATCATCTATGATCATCACTTCCCAAATACCTGTTGCCAACTGGCACCAGTTTATCGGAGAGGGGACTATTGCGGATGCCATCTTGGACCGGATCATTCATTCCTCACACCGTATCATCTTAAATGGGGAGTCCCTGAGAAAAAAGAGGAAGCTATCAGCAGATTAATTTTTTAACTTTGCCATTGAAATCTTTCCTTCCTTTAAAGTGGCACAATAGCTCCGATATTTGTGGCACAACATCTCCGAAATATCCAGACAAGTCTTTCACGATAAGCAAGTTCCCCAAAATCTTTGTCCCTTGTAATCAAAATCCGATCATCTTCGTTGGCTAACTTGAGGATAGCAGGGTCAACTGCACCGACATTTAATTCAGCGATATAGGCTACATCGTAACCTTCAAGTCGCAAACGGGCTACAATTTGTCCATCCACTCCTTCGTCGGCTAAGAATTTCATACCGCAATTTTATAGTATCGTTCGCCCTTAAGCGAATCAGCGGCAAATGCAAGTACCGCATAAATGCCCTCCTTGCTCAATCTCGGATGGGCTGCCAACAAATCTTTGACCGTCTTCCCTGCCGACATTTCTTCCAAAACCATTTCCACGGTAAGCCGTGTCCCTTTGATGACAGGTTTGCCGAGCATGATTTTCGGGTTCACTTCTATTTTTTCGGTGTAGTCTACCATTTTGAATTATTTGATTGTTGGTAAAATTCTGTTTTTTCAATGGGAGTTCCAAATCTTTTACCCGACAAACAGGTGGGCTTGGGCACGTAGGTGTTGCTTCCACTTCTAAATTGAAGTGGAACTACTTTGAAAGTATCCATGCAAATCTAAAATTCAATTTTAAATTTACATGGTAACATTTCACCTGAAAGTTGCATTTATTACTTGAATATAGGAGAACTGAAACCTGACTTTTGGTAATAATGTGTTTCGTATTGACTCATATAAAACGCAAATTGAATGGGAATTAACACGCAATTCTAATGCACTAAAAATATAGCTATGAAAAAGAAACCTACTTCCATTCGATTTGAAATCCCTGAACCTTGTACCCAATCTTTTGATAAAATGCACCGTTTAAGTAGGTGAACTCAAATAATCGACACTTTTGGCGGCCTCTTTTTCCGCCATACTTTGTTAAAAAAAATGACCGTAGCTATGGCTATGCTAATTTTTTTTGCCTTGTCTGACGAAAAAACCTGCCTGCCGGTAGGCAGG
>JAJCYI010000197.1 GCA_029263015.1 Saprospiraceae bacterium
TGTTACCTACCTACGGCACGAAAAATACCGTTGGTTTGGCATTGCTACCCATGTTCCGTCCCTAACGGGTCAATCAAAGGACAGAAACCGCCATAAGCTCTTGATTGTCAAGGATTATTATCCAGAACTCACGTTAAAATAAATCAAAAAATAAATTTGATGAAGAATATTACTGTTATTGGTGCTGGTACAATGGGCAATGGCATTGCCCATGTTTTTGCCATGAAGAACTACAAGGTCAGTTTGGTTGATATTTCACAGCCAGCATTAGACAAAGCGCTTGGCAGGATTGCCAAGAATCTGGACAGGATGGTTGCTAAAGAAAAAATAACTGAGGCAGGCAAATTGGAAGCATTGGCTAATATTTCCACTTTCACTGATTTCAAATCAGGATTGCATTCTGCTGATTTGGTTGTGGAGGCAGCAACGGAAAATGTAGATTTGAAACTAAAGATTTTCAAACAAATGGATGAAGTGGCACCAGCCTCTGCCATCTTGGGCACCAATACTTCTTCTATTTCAATTACTCAAATTGCCGCCGCAACCACTCGCCCAGAAAAAGTGATTGGAATGCACTTTATGAATCCTGTCCCGATCATGAAACTTGTGGAAGTCATCAGGGGATATGCGACTTCTGATGCAGTGACCCAGGCAGTGATGGAGGTCTCCAGAGATTTGGGGAAAGTACCAGTTGAAGTAAACGACTATCCTGGTTTCATTGCAAACAGGATTCTCATGCCGATGATAAACGAAGCAATTTACAGTTTATATGAAAGCGTTGCAGGCGTAGCTGAAATTGATACAGTAATGAAACTTGGAATGGCCCACCCCATGGGGCCTTTGCAATTGGCCGATTTTATTGGACTTGATGTTTGCTTGGCGATCATGGAAGTATTGCACCGTGGTTTTGGAAATCCCAAATATGCACCTTGTCCACTTCTTGTAAATATGGTAACTGCAGGAAAATTAGGGGTCAAGTCAGGGGAAGGATTTTATGTCCACACCCGCGGTTCAAAAGAATTGGTTGTGGCAAGTAATTTCCGATAAAAACAAGGAAAATATTCTCCAAAAAAAACCGCACATGCCTGTGCGGGTTTTCGTAAAAATGAAGGTTAGGTTTTATTCAGCTTTTTGCAAAAGGGGGCTATAGCTTACAAATAAAGCACCTCACGAACATCACTCTCATCATTGATTTCCTTGTCAACCGTTTCCATCACAAACGTGTGCTCATTAGTCTCCTTGTTAATTCCTTTAAAATCTTCTGGTCTGAAAACAGCAATTTTATTATCGCTGGTCACGAACCAAAGCAAGTTATCCGAATTTTTGTTGAAACGCATCCGGGTACCATCTTCGGCAAGAAACTGATAAACCGTATTTCTGCTTTTGTCCACCAAATAAGCCGTTTTGTTTTCAAATTTATTGCCACTGGCATCCTCAAAATTGGCAGCCAGGATCATCATATCTGGTGGCAATGGCCGATCACAATTCCAAATTCCAAACCCTGTCGCCTGAAATCTGTTAATTACCTTTCTTTTTAGAATCTCCTCGGTAGCAGCATAATCCAACCCTTTTGCTTTTAATTCGGCTATACGTTCATCATAAACTATGTTCGCCAATCTTTTTTCTTCTTCAAACAACTTTAAAGCTTCATTTTTTGCAGCTTGTAGTTTTGCATTGCGCTCTTTCATTTCATTTTCCCATCTTTCAAAATCACGGTTGAATTCAGCCATTGCGTCATTGTAATCACTACCTGAAAGAACAGGGTTTACCACAACAGTCAAGGAATTGTCCTCTTTCTCCAGTTTCAGTTCATAATCGCGGTTGTTCAATTTTTTAATGCTGATCCCTGTCACATTGCTGAACCCCTTTTGCAATTCTTCCGCAGAAATGTCAGATTTTGGATTTAATTGCCAGAGCATTTTTTCATACTGACGGTACAATTCTGCCAATTCCTGCTGTGCATCTGCAAGCTCACCAGTAGCATTTGGTTTTTTAAGGTCGTTGAAGTCAAGATCAAACACATAATCATTGTTATTGGCAACTTCAGGTTTAATAGGCTGCTTGGCTATGGGCAGGGACGCTTCGATCCTTGCTATTTCATTTCGCTGATTGACTTGTATTGATTGTATTTTTTCCCTTAATTCCTTATCAATGGGAAAAAAGGGGCTGGTTGCATCAAATTGTCCTCCGACCACATCTTCATCCATCACCTGCATTTTGTCAACCTCCTTGTAAACCCAGTTCCTCTGCTCCTCATCCAATTGGTAGATATTATAATCGGGTGGGACATTAAGTTGAGGAGAAACATTTACATTAGAAACCAACTCGACATCAATTGATTTCCCTGGTGCCATGTTCACTCTTTTCCCATCCTGTTCAGCAAAAATTTCGATCATACCTGCGCTCTCCAAGGTGTATTGAACCCCAGCAGAATCATAAGTCATTGGGATTCCAGATAAAAAGAAATCAATAAAATCGTGCATTTCACGGTAATGGAGAGTCACTTCACCTTCTATTGGAGTCCCTTGAAGGCTGGCAAATGCCGCTACTGGAACAGTCAGCTTTGAACCACTTTTGTAATTATACACACCACCTTTTGACACATTGACTGCATAAGAACTAAATGCTTTTTCTACCTGTGGTAAAGGCGGGTTTACATAATTAAGGGCAGCAAAATATGCATTATCCCGCTCTCCATAAGTTTCGTCATTCATTCCAATAAAAACGAAAAGAAGCACGGCAACTGACGCTGCGAGGGCCAACCCCAACATCACCAAATTCCTGACAAGTGGCGATCGAACGGGTTTGTCGTGGTGATATCTATTAAGGAGGGCATCAAAGTCCCTATGCTTACCGACCTCCTTGCCCGACAAGCGTTTGGGATTCAATTGGATATTGTATTTTTTCTTCATAATATTTTGGTTTTGAGAAATTTAGAATTTAGGCTGAAGCCTGACAAAGAGTCTTCATTTAATATTGTCCAACATGATTTTTTTTAGCCTATTCAAAACGCGGTAAGTCCTCACTTTTGCATTGCTTTCAGTGATGCCCAATATGTCAGCCACCTCCTTAAATGGTCTTTGTTCAAAAAACCGTAGTTCGATAATTTCAAGATCAGTTTCTTTCAAAAATTCCAATGAGGGTATCAACGCAGCTCTAAATGGAGCAAGGTCATCTGAATCCATCTCGTCCAACATGTGGTTCATGTTGTGATCTTCAATGCTCACTACCCTGCTTTTCTGGTTTCGTCGGTAATGCTGAGCCACCTCATTACTGGCAATGCGGAACAACCAAGCTGAAAATGGAACGCCCTTAAAGGTATAACCCTCAAGCCTTTGCATGGCTTTCAGAAAAACCTGGGAACATAAGTCGGCACAAAGCCCCTCATCCAAAGTCCGTTTGTAGATGAAATGGAAAATCTGTTCGTAGTAGCGATTGTAAAGAGGTCGAAACAATGATGCGTTTTCTTGAGCAGCTTGTATTTCCTGCCATTCTTCTTGCATTGCTTCGATAGAAACAGTCCGTCGAAAGGTATTCATCTGCCCTTCATTTTTCACAAGGGTACAACTTATTTGCAAATTTGGAGACATCCGTTTGGATTAGATTTCCAAGTCATTCTTATTGTTCGGAGTAATAAAAAGGAAAAGAGGCCACCTAGTACTATATCCTTATTTTGGCTTTACCAGGAGTAAAAAAGCTGGTCATACTAATTAATTCAATAAATGAAAACAAGCATTAATCCAGGTGGCCTTTCCCATTTTTCAACCTCGATGAAATCAGTTTTATTTCACCACTGAAACTATAATGTTAGCTGCCCAAAAAGTAACAGAAATATACAATAGCAATTTTATCCACAATCAAATATGAGCCTGAAACGGCTTAACCTATTTTAAACTCGCTTTCCTATCTTTGCCGAAAAACAAACTCACCTTGGCAAGAAAAAGTCAAACAATCGTACAGGGCCACAAAAACAAAGAGAAAAAGCAGAAAACCACTCCTTTGATGCAGCAGTATTTCAAAATGAAAACACTGCACCCAGACGCCATTATGCTTTTCCGGGTTGGTGATTTTTACGAAACTTTTGGGGAAGATGCGGTCAAAGCGCACAAAGCCCTGTCCATTACTTTGACCAGTCGGAATAATGGAGGAGTTGATATTGAGCTAGCAGGTTTTCCTTACCATTCCCTCAACACTTATTTGCCAAGGCTGGTGAGAGCAGGTTACAGGGTTGCCATTTGTGAACAATTAGAAAAACCTTCCCCAGAAAAAAAGATCGTAGATAGGGGCATTACAGAAGTAGTTACTCCTGGCGTGACCACTGACGGAAGCCTTCTTGAACACAACACCAATAATTTTCTTGCTTCGGTCTATTTTGGTGCAAAAGGACATTTTGGAATCGCATTCCTTGATATTTCGACCGGTGAATTCATGGTTTCGGAAGGAGATCAGACCTACATTGATAAACTCTTGCAAGGATTTAATCCATCAGAAGTTATTTTCCAGAAAAGCAGGCTAAAGGATTTCGAGGGTCAGTTCGGCAACCGTTTTTACACATTCACCCTCGACGATTGGGTCTATTCCGAAGATTATTCAAGGGAAAAACTGATCGGCCATTTTGAAGTTAATTCTTTAAAAGGGTTTGGCGTTGAAAACCTTGATTTGGCACAAATCGCTGCTGGCGCTGCCCTCCATTACCTTGCATCCACGGAAAACAAGAACCTCAAGCACATTACTCAGATCAGCAGGATTCATCGTGAAAAATATGTTTGGCTCGACCGTTTCACCATCCGGAATTTAGAATTGACCTACAGTCAAAATGAAAACGGAACTCCGCTGATTTCAATTTTGGACAAAACGGTTTCTCCCATGGGCGGCAGGCTGCTAAAAAAATGGGTTGTGCTCCCTCTCACCTCTTTGTCGAAAATCCAGAACAGGCATGAAGTAGTTGATTATTTTTTGAAAAACAGAAGGGTTAGCGAGGAGTGCATCAGCTACATTCGGCAAATGGGCGATATTGAACGGCTTATTTCACGGGTCCCTTTGGGGAAAATCCAACCACGTGAAGTGGTTCAATTAAGAAAGGCTTTGGAATTTTCCGAACCGTTGAAGGTCCTCCTTGCGTCATCTGGAAATGCCTATCTGGAAAAATTGGCCGACGGCCTAAATCCTTGCAAAACATTACAGGCAGCTATTAAAAAACAATTGGTGGATGAACCGCCAGCGCTTATTACCAAAGGCGGGGCAATTGCGGATGGATTTCACGAGGAGTTGGACGAATTAAGGGGCATCATCAAGAATGGCAAGGCGTTATTGGTTGAGATTCAACAAGTTGAGGCAGAACAAACTGGAATTGACAATTTAAAGATTGGATTTAATAACGTATTTGGGTATTACTTGGAAGTCACGAATAAGTACAAAAACAAAGGACTCGTCCCAGACCATTGGATCAGGAAACAAACACTCACTGGCAGTGAGCGATATATCACTGAAGAACTAAAAAAGCTGGAATCCAAAATTCTCGGCGCACAGGATCGTATCCTCGAAATTGAATTGAAAGTTTATGAACAATTGGTGATTTCCATAGTCGATTTCATTCAGCCAATCCAACACAACGCAGCAATAATCGCACGGATTGACTGCTTGCTTTCATTTGCAGAAATAGCGGAAAAACAAAATTATACGCGCCCTACGTTGGACAACAGTTTCGTGATTGACATTCGCAATGGCCGTCACCCTGTTATAGAACAAAACTTGCCATTGGGCGAAGATTATGTCCCAAACGATGTTTTTCTGGACAATGAAGAACAGCAAATCATTGTCATCACGGGCCCAAACATGTCAGGTAAATCTGCTTTGTTGAGACAGACTGCATTGATTTGTTTGATGGCGCAAATGGGAAGTTATGTGCCCGCGCAAAGTGCAAGACTTGGATTGATCGACAAAATATTCACCAGGGTAGGTGCATCTGATAACCTTTCCGGCGGCGAGAGTACGTTTATGGTAGAGATGAACGAAACGGCAAGTATCATGAACAATACTTCCGACCGCAGTTTGATCCTTTTAGATGAAATTGGCAGGGGAACCAGTACTTACGATGGCATATCCATAGCTTGGTCGATTGCAGAATACCTGCACAACCACAATGACCTCAAACCCAAAACTTTATTTGCAACTCATTACCACGAGTTAAATGAATTGGCAAACAAATTACCCCGGATCAGGAACTTCAATGTTGCTGTAAAGGAGATAGGCCAGAAGGTCGTCTTTTTACGGAAATTGATTCCAGGGGGCAGCCAGCACAGCTTCGGGATTCATGTGGCCAAAATGGCAGGCATGCCCAGGAGCATAGTTGAGCGTGCCTCAGAAATCCTTACCCAATTGGAAGCCAATCACATTGAAACCTCAGAAGATTCAAAAGGCGATGTGAAAGCCAACAAGGCAAACACCACTGATATTGAGTCGCCCAATTTCCAATTGAGTATTTTTGAAACCTTTGACCCAAATGTTGGGCGCATCAAAGAACTCTTGCTCGATATGGATGTGAACGCCATGACCCCTGTTGAGTGTTTGATTAAATTGGACGAAATGAAAAAATTGGCAGAAGACAGCCAAGAATAATTACTTTAGTAAAGAGACAAGAATAAGTTACGCCAACCTACTTGTTCTTTAATCCTTTTAAAAAGACTTAAAAAAGTCCACCGTAGCATGGCTATGCTGGATTTTTGAAGCCATTTTAAAAGAAAAAATAACAGCGCATTTTGGCATAACTTATTTTTGTCTCTTTACTTATCAAACTGCTGTAAATCAAGCTCTTCGATAATCCGTACCAGCTTTTTGTGGTAATTTTTGTCTGTTGCGTAGCCTGCCTTTTTCAACCCTATCGCCCAACTCTTATAGTCGTCTGCCCCCAATTCCTTAAGGTGGCTGTACCTTTTAATTTGCAAAAGATTGGAATGCTCCCGAAAGCTATCCCAGGCGGAATCAAATACGCGGAACATATCATAAACATCATCGTCCGAATAATTGCGGCAAGTGCAACCTCGGCATTTGCGTCTGCATTTTATCCCAAAATGGTTATTCGATTCTCTGGCCAACCTGCTGTCGCCCGCGTCAGATTCAAGCAACCCCTGGGCTAAGGTTATGCTGGCTGGAATGTCAAATTTATTCATTTCAATTATAGCTGAATTGGCAAACTGTTCAACATATTTCCGGCAATTTTTCAACTTTTCTAAAACGATTGCCTCTCCTACCCTTTTCCTTTCAGCCAGCCCAGGATTCAGGATAAACGACAAATTCCTGAAATCCGAGGACTTCCATTTGGTATTTTTTTTAGTGTTATGAATGGCATTTCCAGAGGAAATTGATAATCCATCAAGGTTAACTGATTCAGATTTAAGTAATGAAGATTTTACTGAAATCTTGTCAATTGGGTCATAAACAACCATTTGAATTTCACGGTTGAAATATATGTGGAGCAAAAAAACAGACGCAATTACTTCGAACCAATATTTGATGGCCCATCTATAAATATTATTGGCAAATTTGGAGTCCAGAGCTATTCGGTAGAATTTAATATCGATCATTTTGAAACAAATTATTAGTTATAAATCAAAATCCAAACACAATATAACATATTTTGTTTTTCTTTTCAAATTTTATAACACATATTGTTTTTGTGAATTGTTCATTAAGCCTGTCCATTCTGTAGATAGTGCTTCAATTTTACTGTCAACCTTTACAGTTAGTGTTTCCCGAACACTACATTTGCGGGTTTAATTTGTAATAGAACTTAAAGGCAAATATTTACATGGAATCAACTATAAAAAGAGTTGCAGTTTTCACTTCAGGCGGAGATGCACCAGGCATGAACGCAGCATTGCGAGCAGTGGTCAGGACTGCCGCATATCGCCAAATTGAGGTAATTGGCATTGAAGGAGGCTATAAAGGAATGATCGAAGGATTATTCAGGAAGTTGGAAGTCAGGGATGTTGGCAACATCATCCAACGCGGGGGAACTTTTTTAAGGACGGCTAGAAGTATGGAATTTATGACGGCGGAGGGCCGTAACAAAGCATTCAAGGCGTTGAAAAAAGCTAAAATTCAGGCTTGTATCGCACTCGGCGGGAACGGCACTTTTACCGGTGCAGAAATATTTCACAAAGAGCATAAGATTCCAATGATCGGCGTACCCTGTACCATTGACAACGATTTATACGGTACAGACAAAACAATTGGGTTTGATACCGCGGTCAATACTGCCGTTGAAGCGGTTGATAAAATAAGGGACACTGCCGAGTCTCATAGTCGGCTATTTTTCATTGAAGTGATGGGGCGTCATTCAGGTTCTATCGCTTTGCACACGGCTATAGCGAGTGGTGCAGGAAGTGTTATTCTCCCTGAAAAAGAGACCTCAATTGATGAATTGGTTTCGTCGCTCAAAAAAATTGCAAAACGAAAAAAATTGGTCAGCCTGGTGATCGTAGCAGAAGGTAATCCGTTGGGCAGTGCTGATGAAATTGCTAAAAAAGTAAAAAGCCAATTGGATGTTTTTGATGTGCGGGTTACTGTGATTGGGCATTTGCAAAGAGGAGGTTCGCCAAGTGGATTCGACCGAGTGCTGGCAAGTCGCCTTGGCAGTTCTGCCATTGCAGCACTTTTGGAAGGACACGAAGACATTATGGTCGGTATCAATAATCAACAAATCAAATATACACCGCTTACTTATGCTATCAAAAACCAGAAAGACCTTGACCTCCGGTTGATAAAACTGGCAAAAATGTTGGCAATCTGATTTTGGCTATGTGTTTTTACTTTTTGGGCTGGAGGCTATAAGCAGCACTAATGGCAATAGGAAATGAGGAAACCTATACACTGCTTCAAATACCCACTGGTTCAAACTTTCCATTGGAAAATCCCAATAAAAATTACCAACAATCCGAGCGATTGAGGTCAGAAATCCCCAAAATACTGCGTAAGCCAAAAATGGTCTTGACCATTTATTTGGTAAAAACACCCCCACCGCAACCAAGAAATCCAACACCCCAGCATACTTCAAAAAATAGGCAGTCCCCACGCCATCCAATCCTAATATATTTTGGGTCATCGTCATAAAAGTCAACGGCCTTGGGTAATAAGCTACCGCATACAGACCATGACAAATGAATGTCAAAGCTATCGCAATTTTAATCCAAATCTTAAGTTTGGATGTGACTCCATGTTTCAAAAGATAATACAGGAAAATCGGCGAGCCAAACTGCAAGCTAAATTCAAAAAATTGTCCGATATGGTAGAATCTATCTTTTAAGTAGAGCAATGCCAGGAAGACCAGATTTGCTGCCCCAACCAATAGAATAATGCGCGCCCAGGCTGGTAGTTTTTTGACAAACAAAGTCAAAACGCCACAAACGGCATAAAATAACCCTTGTATAATTACCAACCATTGGAACCAAATATCACCCCTGGGGTGGGTGACATAATCCTCCCATGATAAAGATGTAAATCCTTCGATAAACCATTTCATAAAAAAAGGATCCCAGAATAATTCCCTGTACGGGGCATCCCAAAACAAATGCTGCCAAGCTCTTCCAACAAAGACAGCAAAGACAGCAAATTGCAATAACCGGAATATATCTAATTTGTTTTTCACCATGAACCAAGTCTCAAAAGGGTTGAACTTTCGGACGGCAATAATAGTTAATTTTAGGGGTCAGGAGAGAGGAGTCAGGGGTCAGATGATATTTAGCTAACGTGAGTTCTGGATAATAATCCTTGACAATCAAGAGCTTATGGCGGTTTCTGTCCTTTGATTGTCCCGTTAGGGACGGAACATGGGTAGCAATGCCAAACCAACGGTATTTTTCGTGCCATAGGTACGTAACATTTTCCAC
>JAJCYI010000198.1 GCA_029263015.1 Saprospiraceae bacterium
TGTTACCTACCTACGGCACGAAAAATACCGTTGGTTTGGCATTGCTACCCATGTTCCGTCCCTAACGGGTCAATCAAAGGACAGAAACCGCCATAAGCTCTTGATTGTCAAGGATTATTATCCAGAACTCACGTTAAAATAGCTGCCGCCTCATTCTGACTCCTGACTCCTCAACTCTGATCCCTCAAAAACCTCACACCAAAAAAGAGACTGCCTGCATGGCATTTTGTATCCAGAATACGGCCTTGGCGGCGAATTTAATTAATGGTGATTTTTGAGGCTCGATGGTCAGGCTATTATTATTCAGATCAAGGTCAATCCATATTTTTTGTTCAGGATCAATGTGTACAGAAATTACTTTTTTATTTCCGTAATATTTATATGCTTTTCGGCGGTCAACTCCATCCCAATTTTCAATTACTTTCGTTCCATCGTCAAAAACTACTTCGACATCCAAAGAGAAAATCATTTCACCCAGTCGGTACAATACGATTTCCGAATTATATCCATCTTTCAACTCTCCCCTTTCATGGATATTGGCCACGCTTTCTCCATCAAATAACCCATGGGGGGAAATTGATTTATTATTAAAAATCCGTCCAACAGAATAATCGCACACATCAGTGGTATAAATCCATTGATAAAATATGGACATGATTTCTTGGGCTGTTTCTTCTCCGAGTTCATTACCCACTACATTTTCCAATACTTTAAAAAAATCAGTTCCGGTCGGGTGTTTAAATTTCCACTGGTCAAAATAAGTCATGATTATTTTGTCCATGACCTCATCGCCCACCAAATTCTGCAGCGTCTGGAGCGAGGTTGCCGTTTTACTGTAAATCAGTCCCTTCCTGCCTTCCACAAATTCCCAACTTGGCCGGGCAATGATGCCTACTTTCGGGTTCGGCATCTTAGTATATTCCCCCCGTGTTTTTTCACGGTTGTCATAATGGAAACCGTACATATTTACCATTGACTTTTTTTTGCCATAAGCATGATCAATGATGCGATCCTCCAAATAAGTAACAAAGCCTTCATCAAGCCAAGCTTCCTCTTTTTCATTGGAAGCGACCATACTCATAAAATATTGATGCGAAAATTCATGGGCGGCCAGGGCCTCTGAGTTTTTCACACCGAGTGGCATATTGTAAAAAGTGCCCGCCGTGATCAATGTTGGGTATTCCATCAAGCCCGAACGCAGAGCGTGCAAAGGTGGGTCAACTATGGTAATGGTCGGATAAGGATATGGGCCAACATGCGCTGTCAAATAACTCAATGAATGTTTGACGGCCTCGATATACCGATCAGCCATCATGCAATGTTCTTTAGGAATGAGCAGGCGAATCCGGACATGCTCCCACATTTCCACATGTTCCTCGAAATAAGGGTAGGCCGTCCAGGCAAAATCAATCACATCCTCCACGTGATATCGGCGGGTAACCGAACCATCAACATTGGTTTTCTCCTCAACTAGGCACCCCGAGGCGCCCAACACAAGGTGAGGGGAAGAAGTAATCGAGACATCATAAGTCCCAAAATCTGCATAGAATTCCGTCATACGGTGAAACTGATGGCAGTTCCAACCCCACTTTCCATCCATGTTCACTTGATAGACCCCAGCCTGTGGAAACCAGTGGACAAAAAGGAAATAATCATCTTTGCTGTATCCTGCCCTGGCAATTATTTTCGGCATTTTGGCCGTAAATTTCATATTCAACACCAACGTATCTCCTGGCATAAGTGACTGACCAAGTGGTACTTGCAGCACAGATTGATCCATTTCATTATCATCATCAGGATGAATATACTTTAATCCACCTGTTAAATCCGCACCTCCCTGCCGGCCAATACTGTCCACATTGATCCATCCCCATTCCTTTGCTTTCCGGTCAGAAAAACGCTGGTTAAAAATGGTATTTGCACCTTTCAGGAAAGTCGATTCACTATTTTTAAATGCGTTGAGGTACATATAGAACCGCATTTCATTCAGCGTATCTGGAGAGGTATTTACCCATGTAAGCGTTTGGTGGGCGGATATTTTTTTGGCAACATGGTCGAGGGTAAGTGAAATATTGTAGTTGGCATTGCGGCTGCTCAGAGGTTGATCAAAATAGGGATCGCACTGACCAATGACAAAAAGGTAGGTATTCAAAAAAACAATGCAGATCCAAAATCGCTTCATCTCAATTTAAGTATGTTATCCGGATGTAAAATTGGAAAGCGTGCAAAGTAAGGAAGTTGAATTGAATTCAAAAGAACCTCTCGTTATTGGGGATAAAATTTACAAAATCATTACCTCCCGCGCCAATCAATACTACTTGAAAAGCCGCTCCTCGGCCTCTTTCAGAAAAACAAGGCAATCCAAATCTTCTTTATCCTCACTGGGATTATTACTGAACCAAGCTTGAAGTATCTCTTTTGCCACCGTTTCAGAAGTAGCACGAAGGCTCATGCACAAGATGTTTGCATCATTCCATTTGCGAGCGCCGGCAGCAGTTTCGGCATCGTGGCAGAGTGCTGCATGGATGCCTTTCACCTTGTTGGCAGCGATTGAAATGCCCGTACCGGTCCAGCAAAAAAGAACGGCTTGGTCAAATTCCCCTGAGGCTACTTTCTCCGCAACTTCCAATGCTACCCTTGGCCAAGGTGCCACATCGGCAACGAGTGCTCCATAGGTTTGAACCTTATGTCCCATTTTTTTCAATTCATCCACCACTACTTGCACAACGTGCATTTTCATATCTGTTCCGACTGCTAATTTCATAAGGAAATAGTTTGAGATTTTAAAGGCTCAATTGAAAATGCCCAAAATATCCACATTTATTTAGAGATCGTTCTTTAGTTGCCTGAAATTTATGGATTTTTGTGCGCTTTTTGGTAAGGAGGGGTCAGGCATTAGGAGTCAGGGGCCAGGTTCAAGGAATCAGATTTTAGAAATTACCCTGAAAAAGATAATGAAGAGGTTATTGAAGAGATTGAACCAGTTTTTTTTGAAACCTGACCCCTGACCCCTTAAACCACTAACTACTTAAAATGAATATGATAAACGGAAATCCCCTCATCGCAGGCATCCAACAAATAGGCATTGGCAACGCACACGTCCATGACACCTGGCGCTGGTACCGGGAACATTTCAATTTCGACGTCCCAATTTTTGAAGAAGCTGCCGAGGCCAGACTCATGTTGCCTTATACAGGGGGCGAGCCACGGAAACGCCACGCCATTCTCGCTCTCAATATGCGTGGTGGCGGTGGTTTGGAAATCTGGCAATACACCGAACGGAAGCCACAAGCCCCTGACTTTCAGACCCAACTGGGCGACCTCGGCATTTATATTTTAAAAATAAAATCCTCCGATGTAGAAGCCACCTACCGTTTCCTCAAAGAAAAAGGTGCAAATATCCTGAACGGGGTAACGCTCAACCCAGCTGGGCAATCCCATTTTTTCATGAGCGACCCTTTTGGAAATTTGGTGGAAATTGTGGAAAGCAAAGAATGGTTTTCCAAAGGCAAGTGTTCAATGGGAGGTGTTTTTGGTTGTACAATCGGGGTCTCAGACATTGAAAAGTCACTGTTGTTTTACCAAGACGTGCTGGGCTACGACCAAGTTGTTTTTGATGAAACAGCTTCCTTCAATGACTTTGATTGCCTGCCCGGTGGACAGGAAAGCTGCCGACGTGTCCTGCTCCGCCATAGTGAACCCCGACAGGGTGCATTCTCTAAACTGTTGGGTAGCAATGAAATAGAACTCGTTCAGGTAACTACTCGGAAGCCACGCCAACTATTTGAAAACCGCTTTTGGGGCGACCTCGGCTACATTCATTTGTGTTTTGAAATAGCTGGCATGGATGCAATGCGGAACAAGTGCAAAAAACTCGGCTACCCTTTTACAGTCGATAGTGGCGACAGCTTCGACATGGGCGAGGCCGCCGGCCATTTCAGCTACATCGAAGACCCAGACGGCACGCTGATCGAATTTGTGGAAACACATAAAATCCCGCTGCTGAAAAAATTGGGCTGGTACCTCGACTTACGCAAACGCCCTTTTGGAAAATCCCTGCCGAATTGGATGGTTAGTGCCTTGAGCTTTGGGAGGGTGAAGGATTGATTGAGAATTGAGAATTAAGAATTGAGAATTAAGTCCCGGATTGGGCTTTCGATAGCCATCGGAATTTAGCCATCCGATTGAGAAAAGGAATCACCAAAAAGCACCTACCATGAAAAATTTGTTGTGCAAAAGTAAGTATGCCGTCCTGGCAATATTTCTGATGGCGCTATCCTGCCAAAAAGAAGAGTGCCCAATAATAGAGCCACCGGAAGACAATAAGCTGGTCATCGAAGTGAACGTGAACAAGATGTACTGGGGAGAGTCCGGGGCAAGCGGGGAAGTGAATGGTGAAAATAAAGAGTACGGGATGGCGGAATTTTTTATAGCTCCCAACAATGGCCTATTTCGCATTGCGATCAGCAAATTCGTTTGGTACGAAAATTCGGTCTGGGCAACTCGTGAACACTTCTCATTGGGCAATTTAAAAACCGAAGATTTTACCAATGGGGATACTGTTTTTATCAAAAGGGAAGATTTTATCAACATGACCGATCCGAGCTGCAGTATCCACCATTTATACTTGGATGGAGACGCAGCAGCCGAATGCTACGAAATAGACGACGAAGCGGAGACCCCGTCGTGGTTGTTGATAACTGAATACAACCCTGCAAATAGAGTGGTCGTTGGGGAACTCCACCTCTCCCTTGAAATATCAGATGAATGCCCCCCGAAATACGACCCAAACGCACCGGATTATATTACTGTACGCAATTTCCATTTCAGGGCGAAATTGAGGGAGTAAAATCAATAGACATGAAAAATCTACTTTCCAAAATCAAATATGCAATCCTGGCAATATTCCTTATGGCACTATCCTGCCAAAAAGAAGATTGTCTCATAATAGACCCGCCGGAAGAAAATAAGCTGGTCATCGAGCTAAGCGTAAACAAACTTTATTGGGGAGAAACAGGCGCAAGTGGGGAATTGAACGGCGAATACAAAGAGTACGGGACAGCGGAATATGCAGTGGATTCCAATGGCGTTTATGGGATGGCCATCAGCGAATTCGTCTGGTATGAAAATTCCACCTGGGCAGCAAGGGAAGTGATCGCTCTTGACAATATCGTGGAACTGACCACAGTCGGGGATACCATAGAACTTGTGGGGCAAGAAATATCCAGTACAGAACCATTAATACGCCTTTTTCACATGTACCTTGACGGCGACGCCGGAGCGGAGTGCTATAACATAGATGACAGTGCGGGATCCAAATCGTGGTTGTTGATAAATTATTATAACAGTACCAACAATGTGATCGTGGGGGAGCTTAACCTCTCCCTTGAAATATCCGATGACTGCCCCCCGAAGTACGACCCGGACGCACCGGATTACATTACTGTACGCAACTTCCGGTTCAGGGCGAAATTGAGGGAGTAGGGGCGCTGAGTTGGGAGGCATTTTAAACATGCCTCCCAACTTGACAAGAACCGGATAGCTTTTTTTGGCAAGTCAATCGGATCGGCTAAATGCCAGTCCAATTGAAAATAGGGATTCTTCATTGCCCTTCCCTCCCCACTTCCTTTTTGGGTTTCTCCCTTTTTGAATCCACCTTTTCGTTTGAACCCTGCAAAGCAGCAGGAATAGGCACAGATGCTCTCCTCTTATTTATCTTTATCAAATCTTCAACAGTAATTGGTCGGCGGTCTATCTGCCAACTAAACCCTTCTAAACGCAGGGCGTCGTGGTCTGCTTCCTTCATAGGGATTAAATTGGAATTCGGCTGGGCGTAAAACACGATGCCTTCTACTTCATTGTTCCCGAACAGGATTTTCATCTCACTGCACGCCGTTTTGTTCACGCCGATGTATGCCTGTTCATCATCGAGGGCATAATAAACCGCCTCAGCATTCCCCGATACCATCACCCGGCGGAGTTCGCTGCTATCGAAATGGGCAATGCTGTTCCTTCCTTGTATTTGATTGTAAAACACCTCGTCCGGGGTGTTTATTATGAATGATTCTTCGACCAAATAAATGCGGTCAATAGCTCCGTTGGCCAATTGGATGCGCATGTGTTTCGCCGTGAACTGAGACGTGTCAGACCAGATTATCGGCTCTTTGAACAGCCTGAACATGGAATCAACTGAACTGTACGAGAGGGAATCGCACAAGGCTTGGAGGTTGTTTTTATATATACGTACATCATTGAAAGCCAAAATGATGCGCTCGTCATCTGATCCTTGTTTTTGGTCAGCGGCCTGAATTGTGTCTTGGATCAAATCCTCCCCAAGTTCGGCAGACGGTGCGGAAATTGAATCCACGATGTTGGTCAATGTATCAGTTTCTGGAATTGATATTAATTTAGAAACCCCATTTTTCCCATTTACAAATTGTTCAAATACCTCTTCGGGAATTTCATCGAGAGGCTTTTCCAGAGGTTCAACTATCTCGACCGAATCTTGGCTGACCAAACTTCTGGCACCAGCAATACTATCACCAGATTCCTGTAATAATGTGTCAACTACCGATTGTAAACTGGAGACGGAGGACTGCAAACTGTCCAATCCAGGTTGCCGTTCCTCTTTTGAAACCTGCAAGCTATCAAACTCCGAACCTGGCTCGTATGAAAGCAAGGTATCCGCACTGATGAACATTGAATCGCCATCTATAACCTTTATCATCAAAGGCCGCGCTGGCCTGCCCAGTGAATCCCTACCACCAATCGCTTTTAGGAAATTGCGCTTTTGGGAATGTTCAGCATATTCGCAGATGACGGTCATTTTTTCAGTCGTATCTTGGAAAACCACCTTGCCCGTTGCAATTCCTACCTCCCGGTCTTTGAGGTAATCCACTTGGTCGGCATCTAAGATCTGAGCCCCATCAACAATGTGCGAGCGTCCGCGGGTCGAATAAGTTTCATTTTTAGAATCGTAATAAATCGTATCTCCAGAAAGTGTTCGTTCTTCATCCTGAAAAAAGGCATTGCCCTCCAAAACAGTCACCCCAGTAGTTTCATTACGCCGTATGACATCTGCGTTGGCGACACTGGTTGAATCCTCAAAGTGGGCATCCCCGATTAAGACCACTTCCTTGATATTGCCATCGTAGGTCATTTTATCGGCCCATGCTTTTTGGTCATTTTTTACGTATTGGGGGTTCTTGTTAAATTCGGCAAATTTTCTATTTATGTTATAAAACCCTGATTCCGTGTATATTCTGGCCGTATCCTGATCAATTAAAGTCGGGGCGAGGAAAGTAACGATCTTCGTCCTTGCGTTGAATTTCAAAGTGTCCGAACGCAACGTGAAATCCGGACTGACCACCACCACGCTGTCCCGGAAAAAGATGTCATCCGTCTTCGCATGAAAATAACCTCTTGTGCTTTTCAGGAATGTGGTGTCATCGGTCAGCGTGGCCCCGGTTAAGTAAACGGCTATTTTAGTGTTGACATCGTAAGTTAGGTGTTCGGTAAACAGTTTTTGCCTGCCCTTCAGCATGGCAACATTACTGTATAGGTCTGCAATTTTAGTATCGCTCGAATACTCCGATGAATCTGCAAAGATGGTGGTGGAGTCACCCTGCTGGAGGATAAAATTGCCCTGTGCCACCATGTCCGTGCTATTGACGATGGTCGAGCTATCGCAGAAAATAAAAACCGTATCCTGGTTGAGTTCCACATGCCCGATCAGTTTTTGTACCGTATCGAGGCCAACGATCTGGTATTGCAATTCATCGGCATAACGGATGTGGATGAAACTGCTCGCTAAAGTGTCGGCAGAGGGAAGTGAATCGCGGGAAGTAGTTTGGGAGAAAGCATCGTTCGTGGAAAGAAGAGCCAATGTCAGTATCAAAAATACTTTCATCACCCCCTCATTTGCCAAAAGGGTGCGGATCAATCCACACCCTTTTGGAATCTGGGCCAAGTTTCCCTGACCGTCTCGATATGTTGCAATCAACTCGTTCATTCTGCTATTAAAACGAAACACGGCATTCGGCACATAGGCATTGACTTTTCTTTAACTTGGGGTTGGCGATTAGTGATTAGTTGAACGGATCGACTAAATGCCGTATGGGCGAATTTTCCCTATCAATGTTGTGCCTTCGTGTTTTTTCTTTTCTACATTTCCATAGATTTCTTTACCGAAAATTCCAGTTGAAATAATTGCCTTTATTAGTACATCAATTACTGGTACAGAAACACTATTTCCAATTAACTTCATCCACCTTGCTCGGGAGTAAGGTAAAATAAAATCTTTAGGAAATCCTTGGATAATACAGGCTTCTTCTTTTGTTATTTTCCTATATTCTTTTCCAAAATAGATTTCTTTTAAAAATTTTCTTTTGTATTCTTCATGATTTTTAGGTATAATATTTTTGAGGGATATATAATCGTTTGTATCACTTGCTACTAAGGTGGGAAAGACATCAGATGTAGGCATAAATACTCTATTAACTCCATTCAACCCACTACTTATCTTGGTATTCTTGAAGTCGTATCGTTGCTCAACACATTTAATTATTTTTTTTTCGAGGAGAGAATTGATTGTGTCCGTTATTGAAATCCGTTTTATTTTAAGTGCTCGCTTATTTTTTAATTCGTCAATTATCAAGAAATTATTGGTAGTAAAACCTAAAAGTTCTAATTCGGATTCGGACAACTCAGATTCTTGAAAATTGAAGATTTCAAATTTGTAATCGATTTGTTTAAGAATTCCAGATTCTTTTAATCCGTCAATTTCTTTTTGTGATATAGTGGAATCTAAAAGTTTAAATTGATTTAATGACAATGGGTTTCCGTCAAGTGGTCCAAACTGACTTTTCCGTCTGTTTTTCAGCAGGAGTAAGCATATTTCCTTTTGCCTTTCAGTTGTATCTAATATATCCCAAGAATGAACAGTTGTATGTCCATTTCTTAAGTCATTAAATAAGAAATAGTCGTTGAACCCATTCTTACTTGAGAGGCTCATTTGCTTAGATTGAACAGCATTACCGAAAAGGTCTTTTTGAAAGGTTTGTGGCTCTGTAGGGATATTGATTTCCCAGCCCAAAATATCCGCTAAGGTTACTTTTTTGCCAAACCAATCAGGCAATGAAAATTCGTCGAAATATTTCTTTTCTCCAAACCCAACTATATAAATTCTGATTCTATTTTGAGCTACGCCATAATCATGGGAGTTAATCACAAAATGTTTAGCATAATATCCTGCTTGTCTAATTCTATCTAAAATATAGGATAAAGCTTCTTTATTTCTTGGGTCAACTAATCCCTTTACATTCTCAAAAATGAAAGCTTTTGGTTTAGATTGATTGAGTAGAAAAATTGTATCATTCCAAAGTTGTCCTCTATCATCATCGAAGCCTAAGTTTTTTCCAGCTATAGACCAACTTTGACAAGGCACACCGCCTGTTAAAATATCATGTTTGGGTAATTTCTCTATTTTAGTAATATCTCCAAAATTCATGTAGGGTTCAATCCCATAATTTTCGCAATAGGCATTTATTGCGTCTTTATTTACTTCGCTAAACCCAATGCAAGAACCACCATTTGCACTAAGAGCCATTTTAAAGCCCCCAATTCCAGCAAACAAATCAATGAATGTGAATTTTTTCGTCATAGTAGTTTATTGCAATATTGATTCGTCAAATCCTTCTGGAGGTTCAATTCCTAAAAATTCTCTGTATATTCTTTCCCGATATTCTTTGCCCAATGAGTTAATTTCAGAGATGAAATTTTTGTAAGTTCCTTTTCCTCCAATCAGTTCCCAAAATTCATTGCCGATAAGGACTGATTCATCGTTGTGCATATCAAACCACCTCATTGGGAAACTCCAATTGTAATCCTCTTTCTTGCCATACGGATTATAAGCTAAAGCATAGAATGCTGAATCAACTTTTTTAGGATTCATTGCCAAAATCTTGAACATTTTTTCTTTACTAACTTTAGTTTGGTCGCTATTAGGAAGTGGAGCTTTTACTTCGAATGCATATATTTTTTTTGTCTTTTTGCTATCAATGAAAATATCAGAAATGACACTTGTTGGAATTGGTTTTCCTTTGCCTTCCAAGATATATTTTAATTCAACATCCCACTCTGGGCTTACTCTGTCTTTACCTTTCTTTTTGTGTTCAAGTTTATTAAGTACTTCTTGAATTCTTCTAAGACGTTCCGCCCCCACTTCTCCAGTAATGGTTTTACCCATTTCACAATGTCCATGATATTCTTGGGCAACGACATGCGCTAATTTCTCCCAAACTCCTCCAAATGGGGTTACAAATCTCCTTTCAAAGTGCGAACCTTTAAAGATTTCATCAGGCACTAATGCCGCATACAACGGTTTACTCGAATGATGCTTTTCTTTTATGAAAGGGTCTTTAATCAGAACTTTATCCATAACCCTGTCCATAAGTTCAGATACAACCCTTTTTATACCAATATTTATTTTTGTCTTACTCAAATCTCACTAATTTTTTAAACTTGAAAGTTATAAATTTTTGTCTGCACCTTTCTGCTTTTTGTTCTTATTCTACATGGGGCATAACAACTGTATTAACGTAAGCCTTACACAAAACTACTTCCTAAATACATGATTGCCAATATTTTATACTCAAAAAAACATTCGACATTCACTAATCAACTATCCAAACCCCCAACCTCAAACAAACCTCTCCAAGTCCCCAATCGCTTTTAGTTTGGAAATCATATCAACTGGTTCGTCTGCCCGAAATACGCTGCTGCCGGCCACGAGGACATCTGCTCCGGCCTGCAAGAGTTTTTCTGCATTTTGCAACCCTACCCCACCATCAATTTCGATGTGAGCATGAATGTTTCGTTCTATCATCATCTGCCTTAGTTTCTGTACCCTGGGAATTGTTTGATAAATAAATTTCTGGCCACCAAACCCTGGGTTAACAGACATGAGCAATACCAAATCAACATCTTCCAAAATATCTTCCAACAATCCAACGGGTGTGTGCGGATTGAGGGCAACCCCAGCTTTTGCACCAGTTGCTTTTATTTGTTGGATGGTTCGATGAAGGTGAGGACAGGCTTCGTAATGCACCGTGATCACATCGGCCCCAGCTTCCCTGAATTCCTCAATATAATTTTCCGGTTCCAAAATCATCAAATGGACATCCAATGGTTTCTCGGCCATTTGTTTCATGAATTTTATAATGAACTGTCCGAACGAAATATTTGGAACAAACCTCCCGTCCATGACATCCACATGAAACCAATCGGCCTCGCTCCCATTCACCATATCAAAGTCCCGTTGTAAATTGGAGAAATCTGCTGCCAAGACAGATGGCGCAATAAGATGTTTCATAATTATTATCTTGAAAAATTAATAAGTAGTCGAGATAAAATAATTTCCGAATTTTAGCGAGTTGATTTTTTCGTACAGCAAGGCAAAAAAAGTGAGCATAGCCTGGCTACGTGAACTTTTTATTAACGCAGCTATACGGAAAAGCAGCCGATAAAAACGGAAAGTATTTAGGCTCGACTACTTAGTTGACACTGCAAACTGCCTGCTGCTCAAAAATCTCCCGTCATCAAAATCCGATTTCTGCTCGGTCGGGAAACATCAGAATTGGATTCTTCTGTCAAGAAAAAAGACCTTGGATCGTCGAGGTAGGTAATGGAAGTTCTTTCACCGGGGGCATTTGTATTCAACACGCCAATTTTGCTCGACTTCCCGTTTGAGGAGACCCAAAGGACAAGTGAATTCCCTCTAATAAATTTGGGAAGGCTTTCCACATCAATGAAAGCAGTCTTGGTGGAAGCATTCCAATAAATGGTAGCTTTTGTACCCAAGGCCCGCCTTGTTCCTTTCAACAGGATGATCTCATTTTTACGGTCGGTGTAAAAAGCCAATTGATCTCGGATGCCCTGTTCTCCTTGTTGTTGGATTTCTTGCTGTTCTTTTAATTGGTCCATTTCATTCAGAGCAGAAACAGTCTCTGATTTTGCCAATTCAACGTCGCCATACAAATTATACACTGCAAAACAGGCTGCCAACAAGGCAACTGCAAGTACGATTATGCCTACTAACAGTCCAGTCTTATTTTCACTTTTCGCTTGTCCTTTCGAGGCTTCTCGATTGGAGTAGGAGTTTGAACTGGTCTGTTTTTTTTGATAGGAACGAGCAGAAGGTTGTCTGCTCGTAATTTCAAGTACTTTTTCTTTAAGTCCCTCAGGGGGAGCTACTTGATGTGATAAGATGTAGTTCTTGAAGGTGTTTCGGATGGAAGCGATTTCCTCTTTAATTTCAATATGCTGTGATGCCTTTTCCAGCACTTCTTGGACTTCCTCTTCTGAGACCATTCCCAAAACATATTTTTCCAAGATTCCAGAGGTGATGAATGCCTGTACTTTCATATTCTGCTAACTGTGTTTGGAGTTTTGTAAAATGGAAAACTGATTGGTTTGGGGTTTGGGGTTTGGGGTTATTGGTTTGGAGTTCTTGGTTTTTGGTTTTTGAAGGCCACCAAGAACCAAGAACCAAGAACCGTCCTTAACCTATCGATTTCCTCATTGCTTTGATGGCCAGCCGCAAACGGGTTGCTACCGTGCCGACCGGAATATTCATTTCTTCTTCTATCTGATCCTCGCCAAGCCTTCGGAAAAAAGCAAGTTCAAGGACCTGCCTATGTTTATTATCAATTTTTGAAAACAAATCTTCTAGGCTGTAACCCTTAGAATTAGAATTTTGATAGGCAAAAAAATCGAATTGATCGCTGCGGGACTCTTGCTCAAATGCTGCTTTTTTCAAAATTTCCAATACCCAGATAAATGAGTCTTTTTGTGATGGATCAAACGATGATGCAGACTGCCAAACCTGCGTAAAAGTTTCCTGCACCACTTGAGCTGCCCGATCTCTTGATTCGGTAATCCTGAGTGCGAGGCCAAAGGCCGTTGGAGCAAATGAATCGTACAATTTCGCAAATGCCTCCTTATTTCCTTGCGAAATAGCCTTCAGTGTTTCGGAATCGTTATACATTTGAATGAATATTGAATATTGAAAAAACGCTGGGGTAAAACTATGAAAGTAAGGTTAGAGAATAGAGTTGGCTATCATATTTTTTTATGAAATGTTTGGCCTACTTCATGATTTTCCAAAGGCTATTCATTAGGGCTTTTACAAAAAAAACAATTCCCTTAAATAATGACAACCGAAAATAAATTTAACCAAATAACAGAAAAGCTGACTAACCAGAACAGCAATGTCCACCTTGGCAAAATGATGAGTTCGCCAGGACTTAAGGTAAACAATAATGTATTTGCATTCTACCACAAAGAGGCCATGTGCTTCCGACTGGGAAAGGATTTTGATGCTAAAAAATTTGGATTAATGACCGCCCATTACCTAAGCCCGTTCAAGACAAAACCACCTTTGAAAGCTTGGTTTATTATTGAAAAAGAAGAAATTGAATTCTGGGAAGAATTGGCAGATATGGCATTGGTCTTCACGAGAGGAGGGGGCTGAATGGAGAATGGAGAATTGAAAATTGAGAATTATTCCCATTCAATGTTTTGAACAAAATTCTCAATTCTCAATTCAAAAGATTTTCAATTAAACAGGTTATCGTATGAGCCTCCCCCACTACGGGATTGTTTTTCAGGCTTGGCGGCGGGTCTATTCAAGTCAAGTGAATCCATCGATGATGATTCAGGCTCCAACAACATCAAGGTGCTCTGCTTTTCCCATTTTTCCAGCATCGCCATGCCTTCTTCCTGGAAAACCCCGTTTTGCAGGTCAATGGAATCCATCACATTGGCAGACATTTCCATGAACCTTTCCATTTCACCGACCTTATTGGCCACATCGTCAGCGATATTTTCCAAAGCTTGATCGAACATAGCCCGCTTATCGGGATCACCAGAGATGACGCTCATGGCTGATTTCATAGCATTGTGGGAAGTACGAATAATTTTGCGTTCCTGTTCTTTGAGTTTCACCTGGTCTTTGGTATCCTCTAAAAGGATTTCAGAATTTTTGTACATCTTATCCAAAATGCGATAAAGGACCTGCATTTTTTTGTTCAGCTGTGCATAGTTGGCATTTGTCTCTTTTAAACGTGCTGCCTTCCGAGTGGCCAAAATAACCTGACTTTCCTTGTTTTGGCGTTTTGCCACACTGGCCAATTTCAAGTTTTTATTAACCTCCTTTTCATTTTCCTCAATCAAGGTGGTCATCTTGCGCATCTGCCCTTTGAGAATCCCAATCTGTTTGCCCATTTTGCCCAGATTGCCTTGTAAATCCTCAACATAACTTTTCAGGATACCGATCGGGTCAATCCTTACAAACATTCCTGTGACGGAACGCATCACACTTTTGTACATATACCAGATCAGGTTGCGCATCTTTGGGTCGAGAATGACATAAATAAGCGCAGCCAAGGCCGCCAACATGGCCACTAAATATATGGTATTGGCTGCCAAAGCAATCAATGCTGGCAAAAATGTGAACAGCAAAAAACCGCCACCTGCCAGCAAAGCTATCAGGAAAATGGCGCCAGTAACGCCCTCTGGCCGCTTCCAGAAAGGTTTCTTTTCAAAACTCGGAGGTGCAATATCAGACATGATTTAGTTTGTTAGTGATTGGTGATTAGTTGATTAGTGATTGGTTGATTGGCGAGAAAATAAGACTCATTTCTGAATGCCTCCTAGTCACTTATTAACTAATCACTAATTAACTGACCACAAAGTAGGGAAAATTGAATTTAGAAAACCACTATTGCTCCGAAAATTCAGACCAAGGAACGATAATATAATAAGTTGGCAAGTTTGGGTAGGTTATTTAGGTTTTTATGAGTTTTAAAAAATAGAAACATAGTGGGGCTACGTGACTATTTTTTAAAACTCAGAAGAAGCAAAAAAATCAGCCAAAGTTGATAAGTTATTATTTTATCGTTCCTCAACAAGTGTTATTCTCCATAAATCTCTTTTCTGCTGGCTTTCAACGTGTTGAGCATCAGAGAAGTTACGGTCATCGGCCCAACGCCGCCAGGTACAGGGGTGATGAAACTACACTTTTCTGAGACGCCCTGATAATCTACATCCCCGACCAAGCGATACCCCCTTTTTGCAGTATCATCATCAACTCTGTTGATACCCACATCAATAACAACTGCACCTTCTTTTACCATATCCGCTTTTACAAAATTTGGAATTCCGATAGCCGCAATTATAATATCTGCCTGACGGACAACACTTGGCAAATCTTTCGTTCGGCTGTGGGTGATGGTGACGGTACAATTGCCAATTTTGGCTTTCCTCGACAGCAAAATACTCATCGGGGTACCTACAATATTGCTGCGACCTATCACCACAGCATGCTTCCCAGAAGTTTCGATATTGTAACGGTCAAGCATGGTCACGATTCCAAAAGGGGTTGCTGGCAAATAACAGGGCAACCCCAATGCCATCCTCCCAAAATTTACTGGATGAAACCCATCCACGTCTTTTTTTGGATCAATGGCCAACGTTACCAGTTCTTCGTTGATGTGCTTTGGGAGCGGCAATTGGACAATAAAACCATCAATATCAGGGTCATTGTTCAGAAAATGTACCGTTTCCAAAAGTTCTTCTTCTGTGATGTCGATGTCCTTCTGAACAAGGCTAGATTTGAAACCAACCTGTTCGCAGGAGCGAACTTTGTTTCTAACATACACTTTACTAGCAGGGTTTTCACCCACCAAAACAGCAGCAAGATGAGGCGTTTTGCCACCAGCACTTTTTATCTTCTCTACTTCAATCGCAATTTCTGATTTGATTTTTTGAGAGAGATCTTTTCCGTCAATGATTGTCATGTTTAAAGTTTTGAGTACAGAATTCCTTAGTTTTGAGTTCCTTCGAGGCCTGTTTGGCCCTTTCCTCATTCCGCATAAAATTCAATGATCTGCTCGGCCAATTCCATTCCTATGGCAGATTGAGCCTCAGCCGTTTGGCCGCCGATATGAGCAGAAAGAGAAATTTTTGGATGGTTGAGCAGTTCTTTCCGTGGAGTAGGTTCCCCCACAAATACATCAAGGCCAGCACCCGCAAGTTTTCCGCTTTCAAGTGCTTCCAATAGTGCATCCTCCTCAATTGTACCACCGCGGGCGGAATTGATGATGACGGCCCCGTCTTTCATTTTGGTAAATTCTTCTTTGCCAAACAATGGCTTGGCGCCGCCAGGTACATGTAAAGTGATAAAATCCGATTTAGCCAAAACGTCATCCCATTTTGAAGTTTCCAAACGGACAGTCAAATTTGAGTCCTGGCTCTTAAAAACATCAATTACGGCTTCGTTGATGACCAAGTCACAAGGCATAATTTTCATGCCCATCCCAATTCCGATTTTAGCAACTTCTTGTCCGATGCGCCCAAAACCAATGATACCGAGGGTTTTACCATTCAACTGAAATCCTGATGTGGCTTTTTTGATGGATTTGAATTCGGTATCACCTTTCCCAGGCATTACCCTGTTGGACCAATGCAAGTGCCTTGCAATTGATAACATATGTCCAAAAGCCAATTCAGCAACTGCTCTTGACGACGCTTTTGGTGTGTTATAAACCTCGACACCCTTAGACCTTGCATATTTGACATCGATATTGTCGAGGCCAACTCCTCCCCGTGCAATGATTTTCAGGTTTGGGCAAGCATCAATCAATTCCTGGCGCACCTTCGTTGCACTACGGACGCAAATCGCCTCATAATCTTTCAGCGCATTAACAAGGTCTTCTTGGGCAATTTTCTCTGTATCAACCTGAAAACCAGCTTCTTCGAGTAGTAATTGGCCATCAGGATGGATACCGTCGTTAGCGAGAATCTTTATCATGTTTATCTATTTATGATTTTGAGAAATTTAAGTCGTTTGGGATTTTTGAAGGAGCGAAAGTAAAGCAATTTTTCAAAATACATCATTTAGAAACTCCGCAACAAAATGCTGTCCAACAAAAATACCTGAACCACAAAAGGCACAAAAGGGATCATAAGGAACACTTCACTAAGTATCACTTTTGTACCTCTTTTATGCCTTATGTGGTTCAGGAGAATCGAATCTTCACCTAATTTTAGTCAAACAAGTTTTAAGGGAAAATCCTACCAACCGATAAAACCCTTTCCGTTTATTCGGGTGTATTTCAAAATGTCAGTAAGAAGGTAGGCCGGATTTCCCAATCCGGCTGATAAACAGGGCGGGTTGGGAAATCCAGCCTACGTTTCCACCGACATTTTGAGATACACCCGTTTATTCCACCGCCCAATTATTTATACAATCCACAATTGAATTCGTAATCAGCGTGTCGCCGACGAAATACCAGTCAAGTGTTTTATAAGTCAATGTATTATCGTTGTTAAAATGAAAAAACAACATTGATTTTAATTCCGGATATTTTTCGGGAAACTCACAAAAAGCGTCTTTATACCACTTTACCCTATCGCCACCTACTGCAAGACTCCCAAACTCTGTTGCCATGATTGGTTTATTAAATTGATTTAATTCTTCATAATGAATTCCGAATATTTCATCGAATGTCCACCACTGCGACCAGGTGGCGACTGTGCCATAATTCAACGTACCAACTCCGATCCAATCCACATATTCATCGCCGGGATAATATTGCTCGAAAAGACCATATGCAATATGGGGCGACCAGACCCATATTACATTGTCAATTCCAGCATTTCGAAAATAATCAACTATATGTTTCCAAGCTGCAATAAAATGGGCAGGCTCATTATTATGTGGCCCCCAAGGATAACGATAAGGATCATTCATTTCATGACCCATTCTGATAAACAATGGTTGCTCAAATAACTTTAAATCGTGCACCCACTTTTCCAGATAAAAATCATATGAACCTTCCGAAATATCTTTTAAGCCATTTTTCGATCTGGATTCTTTTTCTTTTAAATGGGAATGTAAATCATCATCAAAATCAGTTAACCAAGGCTCCCAGGTTATAATCGGCACTGAGCCTAATTCATTAATTGCATTTACTCGCGTCAGTGGAAACCGCTGTTCTGATTTGTCGCCCCAAGCAGCATAAATATGGATGATCGAAAATTGGGTATTTAAAGAATTTTCTAACTGAATAACTGGTTGAAAATTTTCTTTGCTTTGATTGTCATATGCACCGAGCAATATCCTATCAGGGTTTTTCAGTTGGGAAATATCCTTTTTATATACGTTCAGCCAGCGCATACTTTTTGAACGTTTTTTCTTATTTGATTTATTTATAAAATACCCTTCGATGGAAGTAATATATGAGCCAGTCTGGACAAACAGATCTTCTATTGGTCCTTTTGATTTATTGCCAAGTAATGTAAATGCATTTATCAGAAAAACCCCTAAGGCGATAGCGGCGATTGTACTTGTAAGGCGAATTAATTTAGTGTTCATGATTGCCTATTTAATTAGAAATTAGAAATTAGAAATTTATTTAAGACATTTTATTTTTCAAATTATATTAACCCAATAATACTTTTTTGTCGAATATATATTCGGTTTTATTTTCTTTATTTATGTTTTCCAGATCCACTGTTTCCCACGCTTCTTCAGACGTCAATTTTATAGATTCCCTTGCTGCCAAAATCCCTCCAATTGTCATAATCACAGCAACCAACGCAAAAAACATCATGCCCCAGGTTTGTTCGGAAGAAAGGAATAATTCACTTTCGGGCGTGATGTACCTTCTTTTAAAAATAACATATCCAAAAGTTATTAAAAAAATAAATAATTGAATAATCAACGGTCTGGCAAAAGGGGACATTTTTCCAGTTTCTGCTTTTTTAGCGGTGGGGATATAGGGTATTTCGGCATTGACGACCGACAATAAAAACCCAAGAAAAAAAACAGGCCATGACGCAAATTTTAAAACCATCCCACGCCAATGCACACCTCTTTCCGTGGCAGGATGGCTAAGCCAGTTTTGCACAAATAAATAAATAGCAAGCGCAAATACGCCAACGGGAAACACATTTAAAATAAAATCAGCAAAATGCATTTTCGCTGGTAAAAACCCCATCCAAAAAAACAAATATGGAATTAAGAAATAGAAAAAGGAAGTCGCCCCAACGAGGTAATAAGAGCCAATCGCCGAATAAGAAAGTTTTTGCCAAAAAGTCAATTTTTTAAAAAGCTTCGGCACTTCCGAAAATAAAACTTCGTGTACACCACGCGCCCATTTTAATTGTTGCTTGCAAAAAGACCCAAAATCTTCTGGCACAAGTCCACGGCTGACAACCACAGGATTAAAAACCGATTTCCACCCAGCCCCATGAAGTCGTATGGAAGTGATTAAATCTTCTGCTAATCCGATGCCGTGCCCGCCGATTGATTCTAAAGCTTTACGTCGGAACGTGCAGTTGGCACCAATCGCAACGGCATTGCCATAGCCGTACATGCCCATCATCGTTGGGCCATAAAAATGGTAGGTTTGCTCGGCGGCAGCAGCAGCAGTGAAAGAACGATATTGATTGTAGTACGCTTGCGAGACTTGCACAAACCCCGTTTTTTCATTTTTAAAATATCCCAATGTATTGTCCAAAAAGTTGGGAAAAGGAATATGGTCAGGATCAAGGATGAGGATGAATTCCTCGTCGGTCAGTTCAAGTGCTTTGTTAACTTTTCCTGCTTTAGCCCCAGGCAGACCAACCAGTTCCAGCCACACGGCTCCGTGTTTTTCAGCCACCTCTTTGAAACGTGGGTCTTGTGTGTCGTCCAACAAATAAGTGGTGTGCGGGTAAGTGATATTGGCACATGCTTCCAGCGTTTTATCAAACATGGACAAAGGTTCTCCGGGCGAACTGGTGGTAAAAATGGCTACTGATTTGTCAGGTTCTGGAGCGGGAATATCCGGTCGTTTTATCCCCAAATAATTGATCCAATAAAGGATGACCCGCAACATCCCGTACCAAAAAATAAAAGACAGCATAATGTACAGCGCCAATGACCCGATGTGTTCCTCCCGAAACCACCAATCCGCCAACTGAAAAATGCTGACAACCCCAGCCACCACCAGCGCTAACAAAACAAACCGCGCCGTCTGACTGAACGGACGGGCACGGCGGTATTGCCAAAGGTTTTGTTTATTTTTTTTGGTCATGGATGTAAATGCGTATTGGTTATTGGGGAATTGGGATTTTTTTTAGATACAAAATAGTAGGAGGCCGACCTTAGACAAGTTCACTTAAAAATCTCCATAAATATTTGTTAATCAGTAATTTCCAACATCTTGCTCAGTACCTAATTCCTATCAAAGTTTGTTTTCAAGCCAATCGTCACCGAGTGGGCGTCGTAAAAGAAAGTGTTCTCATAGCGGTAACTACTAATGAGCCAGGTATTCCTCAAAATCTCAAATTCAAACTTGCTGCTCAGGTCAATTGTATTTTCCTTTTGAGTAAAAAAATCCGTTTTCACTTCAAGCTCGTTGCCTGTCTGGTCGAGATAAAGAAAAGGAAGGTCAGCCTGGGCAAATAGGCCCACATTTGCATTCAGTTCCAAGTTTATTTTTTTTGAAATATTTATTTTCAAATAAGCTAAGGCAGCATGTATCTGTTGGCTTTCTGGCGTAAAATATGGGTCGTAAATTCCTTTTACTTCTGTGCCTTCTTGCCATTCGGCAATGATTTCGCTCAACGGCAACTCATTGCGAAAACGGCTTTCTTTTGAATCTGATAAATTGAAAGCATACCCTGCCCTGAACTGGAAAACGGATATTTTAAAGGCTGGTGACATAGCCCATGCATAAGCTGACAGAATAGGGTTTTGGTCGCCATGATTTTTCTGCCCCACAGCAGCTTGCCCCATCCATGAATCGCCATTTGACAGATCAAACTGGAAGGCATATTCATTTTGAAATACCGACTGGTCAAGAGATGCGAGGGTCGTCAGGTTAGGAGTACGGGAAGCATTAGCAGAAATTGACAACCCTTTTGTCAACTGCTTTTTTAATACAGCTTCACCGGTAAAATCTATTTGTCCATCAATTTGGTTTCGATAAAATCCACTATTGATAGTTAGCGTGGTTTTTACTTTTTTAAAATAAAAATGGTTGCCCAACTCGATGAGTTGCGCCTGTTTGCCGCCACTGTCTACATCAAAAAAATAAGCTGACCCATTAATAAAAGGGTGAAGCCATTTATTCCAATACTTTGACACCGAAACCGTTGGCTTATAGAATGTAAAGGGCTGGGAATCAGTATTGTAATTCCCAAATAAATCTATATATACCGATTGGATTGCCTGAATTTTTTCCATCATCACTACCGCTTCTGCCTGTCCAGGAAACAGCACCAAGAGTTTTTTAAAATAGCCCTCCGCAGTTTTGTATTCCTCATTCCAAAAATGGATATACCCAAGATTGAGTAGCGCCTCCGCATTGGACGGGTCAGAATTTAAGTAAGCTAAAAGGTGGGTTTTGGCATCTTCATATTTTTTGATTTCAAATAGCATCCGACCATAATCCAAGTGCAGGGCCTTTTGTTCTGGATGCGCTGCTATCGTCTTTTCAAAAATCAATTCTGCCATCTTCAAATTGCCGCTCCAATAGTAGGAATGGGCCAAAAGTTGCTGCACATTGACATCATGGGGATGCTGTTTTTCTTCTTTCTGCAATAGCTCAATTGCTTTAGCAAATCCACCTTCTGATGCTGCTTGTCTTGCCAGTTCCAATACGCCAATATTGTTGTATTCCTGCGCATTTAATTCTGAAAATGTCAGGCATACAATCACCAAGAAGCCGATAGAAAATGCTCTGTTTATTGTTCCAATCATGTATAAATTAAAAATCTAACGAGAGGTAGGCATAAAATTATAACCATATCTGTGCCCAAACAGTGATCTTTATTACAAAGGGATAGGTAATTAATCAGTGGAAAAGGTTGCATGGTTGCGGATGCATTGCCGCTTATTACACTATGCAATAAATAAGCTGTGCTTTTGATTTCTCCTCCAAGGGGTTTCAACCCTTTGTTTTTATACAACCACAAAGGGTTGAAACCCCTTGGAGGAAGCCTAAATTTTACACCGTATGCTTGGGTCAGGCCACTTAGGAACAGTACATATTTAAAGATACGAGGCAAAGGAACGAAATCAGGCATTGCACTTCTGGGGTTTGGAGCAACCGGAAGTACAACTTCCGGTGTACGGAAGCTAAAACTCTTCGCCCAACCATTCACTCAATGTTTTTACCAATTTGGCTTTGCTTGCCTCCGTCATATTCTTGATCCTGGCCTTTCGATGATCGGTGCCAGGCATGAAAAAAAATACAGCGTTCGTTTTACCAGAAGGCCGAACAGCGGTGGACGACCAGGTATCTGAATCGCCGTTGATGTAAAGCATATTGTCGCCGTTCAAATCTACCCATTGTTTGACTTTGGTGGGGAGTTTTCCATCAAAATTCATCGCCTCACCTTCCTCTGGCATAAAGATGGCCGTTGGGTTGGGCTTCATTGGGAGTGCCTTTAATAAGCCCTTGAAATCGTCGGTGCGGTAGCTGTAATAACCCATCTGATCTCCAGCTTGCCAATAGTGCGAGGCATAATCTGTCATGCTTTTATCAGCAAAAAAATCCATGCCCGAGATGCCCAGAAAGTGTATCAATATTTCATCAAGCGGGGCATTTTTAGCTGGAATTTCCGCGCAGTCATGCCCCCATTGCCAAAAGGAAAACGGGTATTCTAAAATTGCATATTCGAATGCTTCCGCTTCCGTCAAATAGGAAAATTCAAGCCCCGCACCCTTGCCGTACCATGCCAGTTTGGATAGCGATTCTTCGTGATTTGTGAGGATGCGTTTTTGAATATCGTAGATCTTTTGCCGGCATTCTTTTGTGCCCACTGTATCCAAGAATTCATAAATCCTTTTTTCTTCCAGAGCCATGTTCATTGGAGCGACATATGGCACGCTCACATCCACATCATTAGGGTAAAAATACCGATAATAAATAGTGGTCTGCCCACCCTTGCTGATGCCAGTACTGATCCATTTCCCATCGTAAATTTGGCGAAACAACTGGTTTATGTGGTGCAGGTCAGCAGTGGCTTGTTCGAGGTTAAGGTATTCATAATCAGCATTTTCCGGAATACTCTCCCCAAAATAACGATGCTCCACATCTATCTGGTTGGCGCTGAGCAATTCCGTTAATTCGTACATCCTGTTGGCAGGACGCTGGTAGCCTTCCGTGCAAATAATCGTCGGGCGATCGAAACCTTTATGGGTGAGGTAAGCCCGTTGGTAGAAATGCCCTTTTTCAGGTGCTGTGTGGTCGATTGGTTGGCGGATTTTCAGTTCATATGCAGCACCAAATCCTTCCGGTGTTTTGATCTTTTTGAAACTGACATCAGGCAGGTTGAAAAGCTGGGCTTCGATGTTGGCTGACTGGGCAATCACATTGAATGCCATTAAAATGATAATAAAAGTCAGTATGTTTTTCATGTTTAGATTTTTGAAATTTGAAATTGAGAAATTTGAAATTATGGGGAAATAGCTAATCAAGCAATTTCCAATTTCTCAATTTTATTTATTTTGCATTTCAGAAGCGACACGCTCGACTTCCCGCCATACACGAAATAAGTTTTTGTAACAGATTTTTTCAATATCTTCTTCAGAATAACCACGTTTCAATAATTCAAAAATAAGGTTAGGATAGGCCGACACATCTTTTAGCCCGACAGGCAGTGAATCCCCTACCCCATCGAAATCGGAGCCGATACCAACGTGGTTGATGCCCGCCAGTTCCACGATATGGTCAATGTGGTTGGCGACCATTTCAACATCGGAAAAAAGTGGTTTCTCAAACAATGCCTTGAATGCTTCGATGTAAGGTTCAGCGGCTTCATCCTTTTCGGTTAAGCCTTTTTCCTCCAGCATGATGCGCATTTTATCTCGTAGCTCATCCCTGTTTTTTGAAACAGTGCCATCAAGAAAACTGGAACCAAAATTTACCATGATGACCCCACTGTTTTTCCCCAACGCTTCGATCATAAAATCATCCATATTCCGCTGGAAGCCAGGCGTGAATTTTCTGCAAGACGAGTGCGATGCAATGACCGGTGCTTTCACCAATCCAATTGTCTGGTAAAAAGCTGCATCTGATACATGGGAAATATCCACCATAATGCCTTGTTTGTTCATTTCATTAATAACATCCCGACCAAATGGACTGAGCCCGTTCCAGGTCCTGGTGGTGTCATACGACGAATCGCAAATTTGATTGTCCTTGGCATGGGTGAGCGTGATATAGCGGATTCCCCGTTTCTGGAAATAAGCCACATCGCTGAGCTCCAAAACAGGTGCACCGTTTTCCATACCCATTGGCAGTGAAATTTTTCCTGCTTTGAAATTTTGTTCCACGAGGTCAGGAGAAAGGCCAGCACCAAATTTGGAAGGATGCGCCTCGATGATTCCGTTCACCATGTCGATCAACGAATCAGCAACCCCTTTTGCACCACCTTCTTCTTGATACCGGGAGGGAATGTAAATGGACATAAAAGGAGCGGAAAGGCCACCTTTTTTTGCTCGAACATAATCAAAGTCTCCATCTTCCGTTTCAATCGGAATGCCAATGAACTCTTTGGTGAGTTGGAAGTTCCTTACCCGAAGGCGGTAAGGCAGATCAACGTGGCCATCGGCAATAATAAACTTATGGGCGAGTTCGTCTGACTTTTGACGGAGTGCATCATCGTTCATTTCATTTTGAGCTAATAGGCTGACATTTAACAACATAGCGATGATTGGTAAGTAAAATTTCATATTTTATTTTTTATGCAGGCGGGAAAATAGGGAGATTTGTATAAAAACCTGCTAATGAAATTGACACTCTCCTTAATTTTTTACCAGAAATAGCGTTTATTTTTGCTCTGGTCTAGTGGTTTATTGGTTTAGCGGTTTTTTAGCATAAAGGCAAAACCTATAAACCAACAAACCTATAAACCTATAAACCTATAAACCGCCCGACTAGCAATCATATGAACTTCAAACTGCCCGGCATATTATTTTCCTTTTTAGTGACCGCCCAAACGGTTTTCGCGTTAGCTCCCGCCAATGACCATTGTTCAAAAGCCTATACTTTAAGAAATATTTCCAACTATTGTAGTTCACCCCGCGCCTTTACCACAGATGGAGCTACACCATCACGACTGGAGAACCCTGGTTGTTTTCCAAGCTATTCATCAGAACCTGACAACGATGTATGGTTCAAGTTTACGGCCATCGCAAATACCGTGAGCATATCTGTAATCGGAGCTATTGAAGGAACTCCAAAAGGAACGTTGCAATTTCCACAATTTGCTTTGTACCAGGGTAGTTGTTCGAATGGGCTATTGCCAGTAGGTTGCATGAGCGATGGACAGGGGTACAACATTGCAGAAACATTTATTAATGACTTGGCCATCGGTGGTACCTATTACATAAGAGTGGATGGCCGCAGAGGAAAAACAGGAAGTTTCCAACTGTGCGTCAACAATTTTAACCCTGTACCTTCCCCTTCTTCAGATTGCGCAACAGCTGTGGTGCTTTGTGACAAATCCCCCTTCACCGTACCGAGCATAAGTGGAGTAGGCTACGATGACCGTGAAGTCCCTCCAGGCCTTTGCCTCAGGGAAGAAAGCAGCTCTGCTTGGTATAAATGGACTTGCGACAAACCTGGGACTTTGACATTTATCTTAAAACCAGTCAATCCAGCTGACGATATTGATTTTGCACTTTTTTTATTGCCATTCGGAGTAGATGATTGTTCTGCAAAAATACCGGTTAGGTGCATGGCATCAGGAGAACAAGTAAATGCATCCTATTCAGGGTGGGCCAGGTGCTCCGGAAAGACAGGGCTGAGGTCATCTTCTGCTGATTTATACGAAAATGCAGGCTGCGATGAAGGGGACGACAATTTTATCGCAACACTACGGATGGAACAAGGAGAGAGTTTTGCACTATTGGTCAACAACTACCACAATACCGGCAACGGCTTTTCGATTACGTTTGGAGGATCAGGCACATTCAAAGGCCCAGTTGCGCATTTTGTGGTCAACAAATTGAAAATCAATCAAAAACAAGAATTGTGGGTGCGGAACAAATCAAGTTTTGTGGGTGGTATTAATAATTGGGAATGGAACTTTGGGGTGGATGCCAAGCCTGCAACAGCGAAAGGAAAAGGGCCACACAAAGTAAAGTATAGTTCTATTGGCAAAAAATCCATTTCACTTGTCGTCGAAACCAACAACGGCTGCAAGGTTACCAAAGTAAGACAGGTAACCGTTACCGACCCTCCTCCTTCTGAACTTGAAATTATAGAGGAATCAGTTGGGGTAAAAGAAACCCTGGAAGCACCTGAATCTCCAAAAGGCCCTGTCTCTACTTCTATTAATAATGAGGAAATTGCAAATGTACTACCGACCGAATTCCAAGAAAAAGAACCTAAGCCACTGGAAATCGCACCCAAGTCAGACATAGTTTTAGATTCGGTCACATACGACGTTAAATATACTGCCACCATTTATTTTGCTTCCGATTCTTTTTCCCTCGATGGCGACGACCTTGAGGTTCTAAAAGAAGTATTGATTCATCTTCGACAAAATCCTGATTACAAAGCCATTGTGGAAGGCCATACCAATAACATCCCTGACAATAAATATTGCAACAAGCTTGCATCTGAACGTGCTGGCTCTGTCATTTCCTGGTTGAACAACAATGACATTCACGACGAGCGCATTATTCGGAAGATATTTGGGAAAGACAAAGTATTTGTCAGAAAGGACAGTAGGTACCACAATCCAAAAGTGTATCAAAAAGCTGTGGTAAAGGTGGTGCAGCGAGAGTGATTGTTGGTTGCAATTTAGGGTGTAGCTTGAAGTTACGCCCTAAATTCAACGAATGGCAATCTCAATTCTCAATTCTCTTAAAATTTTCATCAAAATCCTTTAGCCTGACAATCATGGCCAGCATGACGTAGAAGATAATACTTGTTGGCAACAAGGTGATGGCTTCCTGTGGGTAACATGCCACTGCAAGTAGGAATACATTCAAGGCCAAGCACAGGTACAATAATTTAATGGTTGGATCTTTTACCCTGAAATAGTAATAAATACTCGTTCGCAGAGCGGTAAACAAGAGTCCCATATAAATGAGCAGACCTATCCATCCAGTTTCTACTGCCAATCTCACAAAAAGGCTATCGTGGGCAAAACTGGCCAACCAGGAATCTGGTGTAAAACGATTCCCCCAATATCCTGTACTGCCCAGGCCAGCACCAATCGGATGGGACTGAATATAAGGTTGTACCAGTTTTTGATTTTTCATCCGCACATCCACGGTATCGTTGCTCTGCCCTTTGAATGTAGATTGGATGCGCCAAATCACGGCGCTATGGGTTGATTTCATTACAAGCACTCCTCCCACCATGAAGAAGATAGTGGTTGCCAGGATCGTCTCTTTTTTCAAAGTCAAGATCACATAAAAAATGATGCCCATTGGTATCATGACAAACGGGGTTCTTGAACCGGCATACGCCATCCCCATCAGCATGGCAATACCTGCAATTACCAAAGTGATTTTTTTCCAAGTTTTAAACGGGCCCGTAGCTAACAATAAAGCAAAGAGGCCTAGATAACCCATCAAAATACCGAAAGTAGTCGGATCCGAAAAAAAAGAAAACACTCTCATCCGACTCCATTGGAAAATGAGCATGAACCGCTCTTCGTCTGCATTCAACCATGCTATTTCTGCATTGCTAAAGCCAATAAATTCTTGTTTGAGGGAATAAAGTGCTGAAATGAAAGCAAGGAACAAGATGACCTTGACCGTGGTCATTATTTTTTTCAAACTGCTGAAAGCAAAGCAGGCAATGTAATATAGTGCAAGCATGAGTGCAACAGTCCTGACGGTGTAAAGCCAGGCCACTTTGGAGGCCGACCACGGGTTGAGTACCTGCAACAAGTTGTAATAGATCCAAGCTGCAATGAACAGGCTGATTGGGCTTTTTGCGAAGCTAAAATCCTTTTCTTTTATAAGCCGTGCAAGTAGGCCGACCAACATGAGGACCAGCAGGCCGTCCATGGCTGTGCCGATTGGGCCACTGGTATATTTGGCTGCCAGCCCTAACAAAAAACCTGCAACCAGCATGACGTTGATCCCAAAATGGAGATTCAGAAAACAGGCTGCCACGATCGGAATGGCCACGAGGCCTCCAACTGTCAATATGGCCAATTTTAGTGGCAACAAAGACAACACATAAGCCAATGCAAAAGCCCCCAACAATGCGGCAACATACCCTATTGGATTATTGAGTTTTTGGTAAACAACTTTGTGCCTCAACCAAGCGCCCAAGTCAAAAAAACCTTGTGTACGAAGGAAGTTCATTTTCTCATAGTTGACGTGAAATTCTGAGAATTTGAGAGTTTGAGTTTCTAAGTTTCTGAGAGTTTGAGTCTCAAAAACTCAAAAACTTAGAAACTCAAAAACTTAGAAACTCAGAAACTCAGAAACTCACATCAGTCAGGTCAAAAAGAATGGGATTCGGATTGCCAAAAGGTAACCCGAATTCCCCATTCCTAACCCATTCAAATATATCTTTAGTGGAGGGAATTATCAGAGTTGAAGAATAAAGGTAGTGAAGGATTTCAAATCAAAAAAATACTACCTTCAAAAAACACCCTAACAACCACAAGAACCCCATAGCTACTGCTGCTATTTCCAGTAACCGCTCCTTTTGGGAGAGTTCTATTTTGTTATTTTCTTTGTTTAGTTTCATTAGTGGATTAGTGATTCGTTGAATCATACTACATAGACATTAGATGATAGATTTTTAGACATTAGACTATTTCAAACGTATAAATTAATAAAGATCAATGACTTATGGATTTAATGGCGTCTAATGTCTATCGTCTAATTGTCTAATGTCCAGTAGTATGTAGTTGAATAGTGATTCGTTCCTAATGCCATGATTATCGATGATTTATAACCACAATGCACCACTCAATAACTCATAACTGTTTTACTTCCAATCCCTTTCCCCAGTTGATTTTCCACCACTTCCCAAAACTCGTTGACTCTTTCTTTCCAGGTATTAGCCTTAGCCGTTGCTACCCGTTGGGCTACCAATCCAGAGCTATCTTCGGCAATGGCCCGGTCGATTAATTTTACAAAATGGTCACTATTCTGGGCGATGTAAACATCAGCAGCAAAGCCCCTTATGTCTTCTGAAAAATCCGTTGCCACCACCGGTTTGCCTGCGGCAAGGTACTCATTGATTTTTAGAGGGTAAATGCTCGCCGTCAATTTATTGAGCAAAAACGGGATAACCGTCACATCAAAATGTTGCAAAAATGCTGGGAGTTTGGTAATGTGTTTGCCCCCGGTAAAAATAACATTGGGCATTTTATCCAAATCATGTTCGATGTAATCATTGCTGTTGAGCGGCCCTACCATCACCAATGTTTTGTCAGGGTGTTCCAGCGCAATTTTTTTAAAAAGCGGGTAATCCAGCCGCACTTCATTGATATTGCCAGTGAAACCAATAATCTTACCCTTTACTCCCTCCAGTTCCTTTGGTTTTGGCAGTGGCCCTTGCACTGCTTTTTCGAATATCGAAATATCCACCGCATTGTGCAGGATATGGGTATTGGGATTAAGGTGATTTTTCATCCGAAACAAATTCCGTGAAGTCACGAATGCAATATCAGCCTCAGCCATAATGCCTTCCTCCAACCTTGCACCATGTTTGGCCGTATATTTATCCTCGTTCATATCATCAATACAGGTATAAACATTCAGCACCGGATTGAACTCATTTTTTGGTAAAACGCCTGCAAAATAAGGATTGAAACAGTTCAAGTATATGTAATTGCTTAGATTGTAATCTTTAATGACCTGTTTGACCGTATTCAAAATGATGCGGTTATTAAATTCATAAAATCGCTGGTAATTCTTTCCTTCTTTCAGCCAATTGATCGGTAAGGTAAGCGGCGGCTGCACCCCCACCACATTCGGGAGGTTCGGTACCGTTTCATATCTCATCCTGTTCAGCAGTAAGTCAGTCCGCCGTTCTTTCACCATCGGGTCGTTCCAATTGGTCACAAAATCCTTTACCGAATAAGGATGGTTGATGTAAAAAACACGGTTGTTTTTTGCAAACTCCTTGGTAAAGGACAGCGATACCGAGGAATAAGCATTGTCCCACGGAAACAAACTGAAATAGATTATGTCGAGGCCTGATCGCATTGGTTGACTTGTTTTTGGTTCTAGGTTTGGGGTTAGTTTTTTAGCAAGACAAACTCTTTTGTGATTAAATAATCGAGCGGGAAAACCCGCAGGTTAATATTGGAAAGTCCTGGCATCCGGTTAATGATGCTGTGGCTTTTCCGGAATACAGCTTTCAGGCAACTTGGCTCAATAGCTTCCATCAGCTTTTCATGGGTCAAGTGGTTCAGCCCTTTGTATGCTTCCAACAGGTCGCTTTCTTCCTCTCCGACAATTGCACGGTTGTTTTTTTCAATCAGTTTTAAGAGAGTTCGCTCAGGCAGGTACTGGCACCATGGAATGCCAACGACATGGCTGACATGTGATGCATAAGGGCTTTTCCAGGGCGGATAGGAAACAAATATGCCACCGTCCACAGCGAGCGATTTTTTCAACTCAACAAATATTTTTTTCAAAATAGGTAATTGGATATGTTCTGCCACATCGTTCAAAACGATGAAATCAAACTTGCCTTCAAATGGCCTATCCAGCACATTTCGGACTTCAAATCCCACATTGGGGAGATGGTGCCGGCTTTTCAGGTCAGTAGCGATCCTGATATGGTGGCTATCGATATCCACGCCATGAACTTCACAATCAAAATTTTGGGCATACCAAAGACTCATACCACCCATGCCGCACCCAAAATCGAGGATCTTTTTTCCGTCCAGGTTGAATTTAGTACGAATCAGTTCCTTATCAACTTTAAGGTGGTTGGCCGTTTCGTCCATGAAATTCTGCTCGGCATAAGTTATCCCTTCATCATATAAAGCTTGTGTTATCATAATTGTCTGTCAATTGTTTGTTTCAATAAATGTTAGCGCAGGACTGTGTCGCTGGCGCAGGACTGTGTCCTGTGCTGAACATGTCACAGGACACAGTCCTGCGCCAGCAGAGTATGATTTGCACCTCATCATTCATCATTCATCATTCATCATTCATCACTCAAACTTCTCCCCGCACAGCTTCCTTTGTAGCAGCAGCCAAATTACCGTTACGGAGGCCTTTCATTCCAAATAAAAACAGTTGTTTGTAAAAACCCATCATATAACCAATTGGCCTTAAAGTATTCACATTGAAATGTTTATGTAAATAAATTTGCATTAATACAAAGGTGGCGATGTATGCTGTAAGCGTTCCGACCGCCGCCCCATAAACGCCCCACAAGTTGATAAATACCAAGTTGGAGACAATCGTAAATGCCAGGCTCATCAAGGTATAAATAAAATTCACCCTCGGTTTCCCAATGCTGTCGAGCACCGTCCCAAACTGCACAATATATGGCAGCACCAGACCAAAAAATATAGTGATCCGCAACACATTGCCCCACCCTCCATATTCGTCACCTGCCACCAGAACGATGATCCAATCAGCAAATAGCAATACAAATAAAACTGCTGGAACCATGAATGCAAGGATTGCTCCCACTGCTTTTTCATATAGGGTTTTTACAGCTTCTTTCCCCTCTTTTGAGCGACGAGCGCTTTGCGGGAACAATATGTTGGCCATGCTGGCTGTGGGGACATCGGTCAAATTAGTTACCTTGATGGCTGCCTCATAAATCGCCACTGCTATGATCCCTCCGGCTGGTAATGCGCCCAACAATAGTTTATCAACACTTTTGTAAAGCTGGGCACTGAAGTTGGTACCAAATACATATTTACCAAAACGGAATAATTCCCTGATCCAATGCCAATCAACGCTGTTGCTGAAGCGGGTATATTTTTTTGCAAAAAATACTGAGACCATAGAAGCTGCAAATGCTGCTGCTAATTGACAGAGCGCCAAATTGACCAACTTTATTTCTGTATTACTGAAATACATTAAGGCAATATATGCGAAAATGACCCCACCTTTTACTGCATTTCCCCAAAAAATACCCTTAAAATCAAGGTTGGCTTGCTGGATGTAATTGCCCTGGAAAAAGGGGATCAACAGGACTGTTGTAAAACAATATATTCTTAGAAGATCAGCTATCAGGGGGGATTCCAACCAAATGCTGACCGGATTTGAAATGAGCAGCAAGACTACAATAATGACCCCTGTCAGAATCAGGTTGAGCACCAAGGAAGCAGTCGTTATTTGTCCTATTTCCTCGTCATCTTTACTGGTTGTCAGGTATTTAACAAGTGCATTTTGCAATAAACCAATCCGACCTACTTCCAAAATGGAAGTAATGGTCAGGAACAAAACCCAAACCCCGAACACCTCCTGGCTCAATGCTCGGAACAGTATCACCCCTGCCCCAAATCCAAAAACCAGGGCGGTTGCCTTTTCCAACAATGTATAGAACCCCGAACGGAGCCAGTATGCATTTTTCACAGAATGGGTTTGGTGGAATTGAAAATGGAGAATTGAGAATGACCCAAAAAATGGACAGGCCAAAATTGATTGCAAACTCTGATGTGTTAAATGTACATCCCGTCCATCCCCCAATATCTGGTTCTCAATTCTCAATTCTCAATTCCCTTCTTATATATTCTTCAAATCAATATTGTTCAAAATCCCTCCAAACATCTTTCCATTCATGGTATTTAGATATCCGAGGGTACTCTTATCTACATTGCCAACAGGGGATTCGGCGGAAAAAACGACTGCAAGTTTTTCGACATATGGAAGGAGTTCCCGGGCATCAGAGAATTTGTTCATGGCCGCTGCTTCCATAAATATGAAGTCGTATTTAGTGCTATAACTAACCATTATTTTATGGAAATCCTTGCCTGCCATTACCTCGGAAGGGCTTTGGCTTCCGCCCTTATTGGCCACTATGTCAATGTTTTTCAGATTGGGGTCATTTCTATTCGAGCCAGCTGGCCAAGCCAATCTTTTCTTATTTGAGCTAAATGCCAAACCTTGTTTTGGTGTAATGGTCGTGATCTCAAAAAACGACTTTCCCTGGTGGTCAGAAAGTGTGTTGTTTTTAAAATTGGTATCAATAATCAGGATCTTTTTATCATTAAGGCTCAGTGCATAGGCCAGCAAAGTGATGAGGAAAGACTTTCCCTCTTGCTCCTTGGGGCTTACAAACAAAAAGGATTTGGCCCCTGACGTTTCGATTGCAGTCCGGATTTTTCGGATATTTTCTTTGAAATATTCCAGCTCATTATCCTTTTGAACATTTGAGAACAGGGCTTGGAGATCCACTTTTTTAGCCGCCACTTTGTTCACGTATCCGACCAAAGGGATTCGGGTTATCTGCTGAAATTGACCTGGGGTGGAAATACTGGTATCCACAAATGCCAATAAAAACAAGAAGATACTGGCGAGCGAACCTCCAGCGACCCCAGCAAATGCTGCAAAAACGGCTCTGTTTTTAGACTCTGGCTCTGTTGGCAATTCAACAGGTTCTGTTATCATCAACGGACTTTCAGTACCATCTGCATGGAGCTTCGCTTCTTCATATTCCGTTCTTATTTTCCGGTACTCCCGATCAAGTCGGTCTTTTTCTGTCTCAAGGTTATAGAGGTAGTTGTCATTCACAAGGAGGTTATAGGCCCGGTCTTTAAGTACCACAATTTTTTTGCTATATGACTTTTGCGCTTCTTGCGCTAAATCCAATTCCAATTTGAGGTCAAGATGTCTTTTGACCAAATCTTTCAACTTATCATCTATGGTCTGCCTTTCACTTTTAGGGGTAGCAGCTAACGATTTTTCCATTATCCTGGACCATTTCTCTTTCAAAACCTCCAACTGTTGCTCAAACCCTTTATTGTTCTTTTGTCCAGCCACACGTCGTTCTACCAGTTGGGATTGCAATTTTGAAATCTGGGCCTTCAAGTTTATGTATTCCTCATTGAAAACAACTTGGTTGTATGCTTGATTGGCAGTGATCTTGTTGTATTCAAATATCTGTTTCTCAAGGAATTGGATGTTCCGCTGCAAACTTGGAATGGATTGGTTGGTCTCCTGCAACCTCAACTCCAGTTCCCTTTGCTGTGAAATGACCGTTTCACTCTGAGTGGATACATCCACGAGACCGTTCTGTGTTTTATAATTATTAAGCTCAATAATGATTGAATCAAGGTCTCGTTTCCTTTCCCTTAGCTTGTTTTGATTGAACTCTAGGGTTGCTTTTTCATCACTTGAAAGATCATCTTCGTGTTGTTTCAAGAACTCTATGATAAAAGTATTGATCGCAAAGAATGAGAGTTCGGGGTTTTCTGATTCAAAACCCACACTGAGGTAGTCTGTCTCCCCTATCCTGTTTACTTCCAATTTTTTGATGATGCTTTGATAATCATAGCCAAATGCTTCGGCAAGACGAGGATCAGGTTTCGGTGGTTTTGGCTTGGAATTCAGGCTGGAATCGGTCAGGTTAGCTTTGAGCTTGAGCGCGATATTATTTAGCTCGGTTTGTGAAAGATCGGAATCCCCGTATTCAGGTCGGCGGAATGGCTTTTCAGATATACCATCCACCAATAAGTCGTGAGCAAGCAGCCTTTCAGTCAGGGTTTTGATATGACCCCTTGATTTCATTTTTTCGATCAAGCCGCTGAAACTACTTTCTATTTGGAATTGCTGGATAAACGGATTGTCCCGCTGGAGGCTGACGCCTTTGTAGTCTATGATACCAGTTGAAATGACAGATTCTGCCTTATAGGTATCGGGAAGTTTGCCAATGAAGAACCAAGTTGCTACCGCAGAAACCAACGCGACCGCTAGTAACAACCATTTCCTCCTTAATAGGATGTTTAGCAAATAACTTAAATCCATAGTGATTGTGTAAGTTTTCTCAAAAAAATAGTGCCCTAATAAAATGTGTGTAGTTGTGTAGTATCGAATGATCTAAGCCATAGGGCTTGCAATAATATTAGCCAGGAAAATTTACAAAGGGAATTTTGACGAACTAAGAAGGGGAATTAGATTTTGCTTATTCAGCGCTGCAAAGTTAAGTAAAAAAACAATGCAAAGAAAGGGGGTGGAGAAATTTACGCAAGGATAATCTACTGGACATTAGACATTTAGACAATAGACATTAGACATTAGATAATACAGCATTCATAAGTAGCTGATTTTTAAAAATTTATTCTTTTGAAATAGTCTAAGCAGCATGGCTTTGTGTTACTAAGGTTGCACCAGCCATCGGCTATACTTCCCCCTAATTGCAATAGCCGCAGAGCGGCGCAACATTAGTAGGTATTAAAAAAAGCGGCACCAAAGGGTGCCGCCTAAAATAGACAGAGATTCTTTTTAGCCAAGGCTAAATGCCTTCTCTGTTCTCCCTCTCATTTTTCTTGCGGTATTGGGATAAGTTATTGATTTCTTATTGGGGTTCAGGAGTTATTTCCACTGGTTGAATTAGGGCAAACCGATCACTACGTACTGGGATGGCCTGGCACGGATTATTTGTTCAAGTGGTAGATTATGCCAGAGACAACAGACCTGCTGCCTCCGACATAGATCATTCCTTATTTGTGAATGTTATGATTTTAGGATCGTTTAAAAAATAACTTAGACAATAGAACGAAGTGATTTTTTAAACGATCCTAGCTTCTACTGCTTGGTCACCTTATCAAGGTTGATTTCCCAATCTTCACTGACTAGGTAAAGGAAATAACTGGCAGCAGGATAGCTGTCGATTACCAGCCTTTTAGTGTTTTTGCCATTGATGATGGAAAATGGCTCAGCCAGAATCAATTTCCCAGTGGCATCTACCATTTGGATCATGGCTTCCTGAGAGTCACCTTCCCAATCCACTTCCACGTTTACAAAATCCACTGCTGGATTTGGGAAAACCCGGAATTCTGAAAAACCAAACTCTTCAGCAGTTGAAGTTGGGTTCTCAGGGTCGCAGCTGACGAGACCCCCATTGTAAAGGCCGTTGTATGCCTCGCCACCAGCACCCAGTATGGTCAGTGAGTTACCGATATTGGCATTTTCACTGTTTGGTGGCATGAATGGATCTTCTTCATTGTTGACCAAGTAGATTTTTCCAGTGCAGCCGTAAGCATTTTGGAAGCTGAACAAAGGCAGTTCCTTGCCTTCCTCATAGTCTGGGTAACCCAGCCCGTCCATCTGCAAAGCGAATGAAATGTAGTCATACTCGGGCGCCTCTTGTGGCGCTTCGTTTTTGGAATTGGCCTCCCATTTCATCCCAACCAAAAGGTTTTCAATGTCAACCGCGATAAACTCGTTGGCTGGCACTCTGATTGTCACTTGGCCGGTGCCGGTGATGTTTTGTGGTTCGGTGTAAGTTGCCTGCGGAACTACGGATACAATGTAACGCTCTGTATCGAAATCAAAACCAATTTTGAATTTGACTTGAGCATTCACGTTGTAACCTGTAAAAAGGAAGGCTAATAGTAGAAGCTGATTTAATCTTTTCATTGTGCTAAATTTTTTGTTTTATTTTTCAAAATTGATATTGGGCAGCTGGTTTGGCAGCGTAAGCCTCTGCCAAACCAGCTTGCGATTAACTTTTTAAGGTGTTCTCACCAAATCCGTCATGTAGAAGTTGGTGAATACCTGCGGGTTATCTGGGTGCAATAGGATATTGAAGAAGATCATCAAATCAATATCGTTATTGAAACCAAGATAAATAGTGTTGCCATCCATATTGGTATCGCCCATTCGATAGCCTGTGGTAATATGGTTCAATGCACCTGTTTCATTTTCCGGATCGAGGAAGATTTCAAAGAAAATGAAATCCCTGTCGGAGTTGGCACCTTGGTAAATGATAAACTCATTTCCGTCAGCATTGCCACCCCACATCATGGTTTTTGCACCGTCATCTGACAGTTTTTGCATTTGGTCTGCAAACACAGGTGTTGTCGGATCAGTAAAATCAATATCCACAGGATTCGCTTTATCCCTGTTCAGGAGGAAAGTTCCTTCAGTCATCACACCGAAATGGTTACGGTGGCGCAAGGCAATGTAATATTCGTCTGCTTTCGCAAAGAAGACTACTGGGCTGACACCATCGAGGTCAACAACATCACCATCTCTTTGGAGAAGTGCAGACCTTGTAATAATGCTGAAATATGGATCCGTTTTACTGCGCAGTTCGATGAACACCCAATCCACAATTGCATTTGCACCTTCCACATCCAGGATATTGGCTTCGATGGTCTCGCCGCCACCTCCAAGGTGTGTAAATGGTTTGTTGCCTAGCGTTGGTTCAAGAAGCGTGAATGGCTCTGTCAACGGAATATACCTGTTGCCATCATCGTCGAGCGCTACACGTAAGTAATCGTGCATCAAGCCAGCCGCTTGGTCAAGTGGCCCTTGCAAATATGCATGAAGCTGCAAGAATACAAACGGATCTGGATCGAGGTAATCTGGTATGCCGTCTAAGTCAGTATCATCGTTGGTCAAGTCACCATCGCTATCGGTGTCTTCATTGGCAGTGAGTACGCCATCCGAATCATCATCAGGATCATTTGGATCAGACTCCCCAGTATCAATCGTACCATTCAAGTTGGCATCTTCAAAGTTATCTGGTAGGGTATCATCATCAGTGTCGGTATCAAGTGGATCCGATTCACCGTCATCCAATATTCCATCATGGTTGTCATCTTCAACGCCGTCAGGAATACCATCTTCATCAGAGTCAGTATTCAATGGATTGGTATCGATATCTGGATTGTATTCACAATCGCCACCCGTTTCTACATTATCGGTGATGCCATCTCCATCGCTGTCGCTATTTACATCGAAATCATCGACGTCATCATTGTCAGCGACACCATCACAATCATCGTCATCGTCCTCACTGTTGATTAAGCCATCGTTATCGAAGTCACAAACACCAACTGTAAAGACTGGTACACATGGGTCAGCATCGTCAAGGTCGAAAAGTGGATCGCCAGGAAGAACATTTCCAATGTAACCATCGCCATCAAAATCCTGACCGTTACAAGCAGCACTCATGTTATCGGGATCACAAGGGTCAAGTGGATCTGAGCCACCAGTTGTTTCATCAAGATCGGTGATGCCATCAAGATCGCTATCAGAGTTTGGATCGCAATCGTCTGCATCGTCATTATCAGCAACGCCGTCATTGTCGTCGTCCAAATCCTGGTTGTTCATTTCACCGTCTTGATCGCAATCACAGGTTCCGAATGTGGAGATCGGGTCGCACTGGTTGAGTGCGTCAGATCCACCAGCACATTCCTCAGCATCGGTCAAGCCGTCGCTATCGGAATCGCTATCAGGATCGAATGGGTTCACATCGTCCAGGTCAGCCAAACAATCACCGTCGTCATCTTCATCCACTTCGTTTACTTGTCCATCTTGGTCAAGATCACATGCACCCACTGTATTGTCTGGCACACATGCATCATTGTCGTCAGGATCAAAAAACGGATCGCTAGGAGCTAAATTGGAGGAGTAGCCATCACCGTCGTTATCGGAATTCACGCATGCGTCTGAATTTTCGTTCGGATCGCAAGGATCAAGTGGGTCACTACCATTTGTTGTTTCATCAAGATCAGAAATTTCATCATTGTCGGAGTCGCTGTTAGGGTCACAAGGATCAGCATCAAAGCCATCCACTACCCCATCGTTGTCATCATCATCTTCCTCACCGTTGAGTGTGCCGTCGCCGTCGCAATCACAGAAGTCAGCTCCCGTATTCGGATCACATTGATCCAACGGATCTGAACCAAGGTCACATTCTTCGGCATCGGTAAGGCCATCTTCATCAGAGTCGCTATCTGGATTGAAATTTTCCAAATCGTTGCCGTCAGCCACACAGTCACCATCGTCATCATCGTCAACAGCATTCGATAAACCATCCCCATCCCAATCGCAATCGCCCAATGTATTATCAGGATCACAAGTATTCAAAGGATCGGAACCTTGATCTGTTTCAACCATGTCGAGGATTCCATCACCATCAGTGTCAGTATTTGGATCACATTCGTCAATATCTGATTCATCAGCAACGCCATCTCCGTCGTTGTCAGCATCGAAGTTGTTGTTGACACCATCCTGATCCATATCACATGGACCAACACAGACATCAGGATTACATGGGTCAGCACCATCAGGATCGTAGTTGTTTTCACCTGGTTCTACATCTTCAAAGTAACCATCGCCATCTGCGTCAAGAATACCCGTGCATCCGAATATTGGCTGTGCCACAGGGTCACATGGGTCGAGTGGGCCACTACCTCCATTTGTTTCATCAATATCGGTAAAACCGTCATTGTCTGAATCAGAATTCGGATTATATGGACCACTGTCATCTGTGTCGTTTACACCATCACCATCGTCATCAGCGTCTTCATCATTTATGCTGCCATCTTGATCGAAGTCACAGGTGCCGACAGTAGGTTCAGGAACACACGCATCATTATCATCAGGATCATAAGCTGGACTGGTCAGATCAACATCTGCGAAATAACCATCATTGTCATCATCCACGTCACCACTAATACATGCTGGATTTCCAACATCAGGGTCACATGGGTTGAGCGGATTAGAACCGTTCGTTGTTTCATCAATATCTGAAATGCCATCTTCATCAGAATCGCTGTCAGGGTTGAATTGATCTGAATCAGGGCCATCGTTCACGCCGTCATTGTCATCATCTTCATCCACTTCATTTGCAGCGCCATCACTATCGAAATCGCATTGGCCATCAGTTGCATTTGGATCACACTCGTCCAATGGATCGCTTTCGCCATCGTCGAGCGTCCCATTTTGGTTGGCATCTTCAACGCCATCTTCAAATCCATCGCCATCCGTATCTACTTTAAGTGGGTCGGTTTCACCGTCATTGATAGAACCATTATGGTTGGCATCTTCAATGCCATCTTCGATTCCATCATCATCAGTATCAACATCCAATGGATCGGTATCAAGACCAACTTCGTATACTCCATTCTGTCCAGTTTCTACATCGTCGGTAATTCCATCGCTATCGCTATCGCTGTTTTTGTCAAATGGATCAACATCATCAACGTCTTTCACACCGTCGTTGTCATCATCCAAATCATCTCCATTTGGAATTCCATCTTCATCGAAATCACACGCATCAACCGTATGTGAAGGCACACATGGATTAGCATCATCTTCATCAAAATCAGGATGTAAATCAGGATAGTTTGATACAAATCCATCACCATCTTCATCCATTGGGACACAAAGAGCAGCGTCCACATTAGGATCGCAAGGGTTCAATGGATCGGAGCCATTGTCTTTTTCGTCAATGTCCGAAACTGCATCGCCGTCCGAATCACTATTTGGATCACAAACATCGGCATCGAGCTCATCTGGCACGCCATCGTTGTCATCATCGGTGTCTATGTCGTTGGCCAAGAAGTCGCCATCGCAATCGCAACTAGGCAGGGTGTTGATCGGGTCGCAAAGGTCGAGCGGATCACTTTCGCCAGCGTCCACCATACCATTGTGGTTGGCATCTTCAACCCCGTCTTCAATGCCATCGCCATCTGTATCAACGACAAGCGGATTGGTTTCGGTCGGGTCTTGCTGCCCATTGTGGTTGGCATCTTCAACTCCATCTTCTATACCATCGCCATCGGTATCTGCCAACAACGGGTTGGTGTCTTCATCTTGGTTGTATTGTTGGTCGCCGTTGGTTTCCACAATATCCAATATTCCGTCACCGTCCGTATCCGTTTGATTGTCAAAAGGATCAATGTCGTCACCATCCACCACGCCATCGCCATCATCGTCTGCGTCCTCAGAGTTTACCTTTCCATCACTGTCGAAATCACACGCACCTACCGTATTATCTGGGATACAAGGATCTTCATCATCTGGATCATAAGCAATGTCATTTACAGGAATGTTGGTTGCGAAACCGTCATCGTCAAGGTCAATAAGTGTACAATTTGGCGAAGCCGGATTCGGATCACAAGCGTTCAAAGGATTTGAACCATTATTGGTTTCACTAATATCCGTTAAGCCATCATTGTCGCTATCACTATTTGGATTGAATGGGTTTGCATCGTTGTTGTCTTCCACGCCATCGGCGTCGTCATCCAGGTCTGCATCATTTATTTCACCATCATTGTCAAAATCGCAAGATCCAAAAGTTGCATCTGGATCACATAAGTCCAGGGGATTGCTTTCGTTGCCGTCCACAACACCATTCTGATTGGCATCCTCTACGCCATCGCCAATATTATCATCATCAGAATCGGAATCAAGTGGATCTGTCTCTCCTCCATCCATGCCGCCATTTTGGTTGGCATCCTCCACACCATCATTGATGCCATCGTTGTCGCTGTCCTCATCCAAAGGATTTGTATCAACGCCAGCAGTAAAAGCACCATCACCACCAGTTTCTACAATGTCGGTAATGCCATCATTGTCGCTGTCACTATTTGGATCGAATGGATCAACATCGTTCACATCTTTCACCCCGTCGCCATCGTCATCATTGTCAACACTGTTAATCGTTCCATCACTATCAAAATCGCAGACACCCACAGTAAAATCAGGAATACATGGAATGGTATCGTTCGGATCGAATTCAGGAGCATCGGGTGAGAAGTTAGCATAATAGCCATCTCCATCCAGATCGGTTCCACTACAAGCAACGGTATTGGAATTAGGATCACATGGGTCAAGCGGATCACTATCCACTCCTTCGTCGTAAATGCCATCGCCACCCGTCTCATCGGTGTCTGTTATACCATCGTTATCCGAATCACTGTTTGGATCGTAAGGGTTCACATCATCAACATCGGCCACACCATCTCCATCATCATCAAAGTCACTGCCGTTGACCGGGCCGTCCCCATCAAAATCACAGTTGTCAGATGTATTGTCAGGAATACACGCATTAAAATCATCTGAATCAAATGATGGGTCACTTGGTGGGTAATCTGCAAAATACCCATCATTATCAATATCCGTTGGGAAACATTCCCCTGGGAAATTTGTGTATGGATCACATTTATCAGTTGGATCAGACTCGGTCGGGTCCTCCACACCGTTGTGGTTGGCATCTTCGATACCATCATTGATACTATCGTCATCTGTGTCCACATCGAGTGGGTTCATTTCGCCAATATCGTAATCACCATCTTTATCGGTATCTTCATCTCCATCTGATACACCGTCATTGTCCGTATCAGGATCAAGCGGATGTGTATCGATTCCGTTATTGTATTCTCCGTCCCCACCAGTTTCATTATTATCGGTCAGGCCATCGCCATCACTGTCACTGTCAACATTATAGTCATCTACGTCCTGGTTGTCGTTTACCCCATCGTCATCGTCATCGAGGTCGTCCTGGTTGATGATGCCGTCACCATCGAAATCGCAGGTCGGTGCAGAAATGGAAGGGATGCAAGGCTTGTCATCATCTGGGTCGAAAAGCGGATCGTCCGGCAATAAATCCAAATAATAGCCATCGTTGTCATTATCCGTATTTTCACATTGAACGCCATTTGAAAATGGGTTACAAGGATCAAGTGGGTCAGATTCACCAAAATCTATGACGCCATTATGGTTGGCATCTTCTTCACCATCAGTTAACAAGTCACCATCCGTGTTCGGATTTACAGGATCCGTTTCATCACTGTCGTGGTTGCCATCGAAGTCCTTGTCTTCTACCCCGTCTTTTATTCCATCATCATCAGTATCGTTGTCCAAAGGATTTGTATCAATGCCGGCGTTGTACTCGCTGTCACCGCCAGTTTCCACATTATCAACAATGCCATCTTCATCAGAGTCGGACTCAGGGTCGAACGGGTCAATGTCACTGTTATCATCCACGCCATCATTATCATCATCATCATCCACTTCGTTCAATATGCCATCGCCATCAAAATCGCAGAAACCAAGTGAAACGTTAGGGTCGCATTTATCCAAAGGATCACTTTCCCCTACATTTACTTGCCCATTGTGGTTGGCATCTTCACTTCCGTCAGATATTCCATCACCATCTGTATCAGCCGACAATGCATTGGTTTCACCATTATCGAGATCACCGTTGTGATTGGCATCTTCGATACCGTCAGGCAAGAGATCGCCATCTGTATCATCGTTCACAGGGTTCGTGTCAGTACCTGGATTATAGGTTCCATCACCTCCTGTTTCCACAAAATCAGAAATGCCATCGCCATCGCTATCGCTATCTGGATTGAAATTTTCTGCATCGTATAAATCTGACACCCCGTCGCCATCGTCATCAGAGTCCAGTCCGTTAACTAACCCATCCATATCAAAATCACATGTGTTGGACGAAACAGTCGGAATACATGGATCATCGTCGTCAGGATCAAATTTTGCATGGCTCTCAGGGTAGTTCCCGAAAAACAAATCGCCATCATTATCTACTTCGATACATGCCGCAACATTTGGATTTGGATCACAAGCATTCAATGGATCGCTATCTACGTTTGGATCGTAGTTGCCATCATTGCCTGTTTCATTATCATCGGAAACCAAATCACCATCACTATCGCTTTCTAGGTTGAAGTCGTTCACATCATCATCATCAGCGACCCCATCATTGTCATCATCATCATCATTGGCATTCAACTGGCCATCGCCGTCGAAATCGCAGGAACCAAAGACTGCGTTAGGGCTGCAAATATCCAGTGGGTCACTTTCACCGTTATCCTGCATACCGTTTTGGTTTGCATCTTCTTCCCCATCAGGAATACCATCTCCATCAGTGTCCGCCATCAATGGGTTCATTTCCGTTAGGCCCAATTCACCATCTTGGTCAAGGTCTTCTACGCCATCAGGAATATTATCATTGTCAGTATCCGCATCCAAAGGATTAGTATCTACACCATTATTATAGATGCCGTCTCCTCCAGTTTCTATCATATCTGAAATCCCATCTTCATCAGAATCACTATCTGGATTACAGCTATCGATGTCCTGTAAATCAGGTACACCATCGCCATCATCGTCAAAATCATCTTTATTGGGAAACAAATCACCGTCAAAATCGCAGAGCTGCGAACAATCGTCTGGGTTGCAGGGATCGCTGTCATCAGGATCGAATTCAGCGCCTGGTGCATCTGGATAGTACCCATCACCATCATCATCCGTAGCGCCACAAGCAGTGGTAGCTACACTAGGGTCACAAGGGTCAAGGGGATCACTATCGCTACCAGGGTTGTACTCGCCGTCATTGCCGTTTTCATCATCATCACTAACTCCGTCATTGTCAGAATCACTGTCTTTATTGAAATCATCAACATCATCGGCATCGGCCACACCATCGGCATCATCGTCATCATCTTGGTCGTTTATGATGCCATCTCCATCAAAATCACAATCTCCAAAAGTTGCCACAGGGTCACAAAGTTCGGTAGGGTCAGATTCACCTAAGTCAACTGCTCCATTCTGATTGGCGTCTTCTACACCATCTTCCAAACCATCACCGTCCGTGTCAGCATTTCCTGGATCAGTTTCACCAGGATCGACTTCTCCGTTTACATTACTGTCCTCAATGATGTCAATCAGGCCATCACCATCGCTATCTTCACAACCAGAAGCAGTAGTACCATAGGTTTCAGAAAAGAAATAAAACCCCAATGGAAAAACCCCAATGTCAATGACGCTTACATCATTGCCGGGGTTAGACCCCATAGAGTTTGGCAACTGAGCAAAAGGATCGTTGAAGTTATCAATCAGCATAACTTCTCCATCACAATCTGAAGTCCGTTTGAGTGTGAACAACTTGGTTTCCTGACCTGCAACATATGGAATACCATTATCCAGAACCAAGGCTATGGATATATAATCGTAATCAGGGTTTTCAATTGGTGCAACGACAATATCTGCCGCTTGGGGAGAACCTCCCCAAACACCATTCACATCGGTAAAATTGGAATAAGTAAAACCAGTTTTGACAACCAGGGTCACTTGTGCAGTCCCTGTCAATGCCAGCGGACTTGGATCGATTGTCTCATCAGGTTGTACATAAACAGCATAGGTCACCCCGTCCTGTTCAAGTGCAATCCGTAACTGCATTTGTGCATGTAACTTGTGGCCTCCTGTTGCGAACAACAAAAGCGCCAAACAAGCAGCTTTCAATAGATAGAAGATGTTGAGCTTCATAGTTAATGTAATTTAAATGAAAGGGTCCTTAAGACATTTTGAGGATCATTCAAACAAGCCTTAATGGCTTGTTCAAGTCAATGGCGAACTTGGACAGGAGCTCAGTCCTGCAAGGCCATTGACGTATTTTTTTGTGTACAAAAAACTGACTGGTAGGAAATTTTTACCGGAAGGTGACGATGGTATCCAGACATGCGGGATACGCGGGATGGTGTTTGCCAATAAGTGTAAAATAATTCCATGTTCATCAAGTTTTTGCTCTATGTTTCAATAAAAACGCTAATCGAATTAAAAGGAAGAGTGAGACCTGTTTCAGGTCGGGGAGGGTAACATCAATAAATAATGAGGGGGAATCTAAAGAGGGATATTCTGGAGAACAAAATCAAATACCATACCAAAGGCCTAAAAAAGTTGGTCAGGTGAATTGAAAACCAAAAACACTTAGAGGCGATGGAATAACCATTAGACAAGAACAGTGTTTCCGGATCTCTTACACTTTGACGCTGACTTTGAAAATGACAAAAGTCACCAAGCGTGATTGATTTTTGTCACCGTACCTAGATTTCCACTCTTCTATTTTTAGGAAATTTTTGACAACTATTTAGTTCCGTAAAGGATCAATTGAAAATTGAAATTAGGCTATTCCCAACCATCACACTTATGTCTGTTTTCCAAAATAATTGCGCTGCCTTTCTAAATCCAGAAAGCAATAGCTGTATGAATTGTCGCAAGAAAACCCAATCCCTTTTAGCCGATTTGAGCAGGGATGAGCTGGCAGCTTTGGAAGAAAAGAGGTATGTGGTTGACTTCAAGGCAGGGGAAACCATTTGCAAAGAAGGAACTAAACCACTGGGGTTACTCTGTCTGAACAAAGGAAAAGTAAAAATCACCAGGATGGGGCTAAATGGCAATGAACAAATAATGGCATTGAAAAAGCCGGTAGATTTTCTTGGTTTCCGAGCATTGATGAGTGGAAAAAGGTATATGACTTCTGCCTTTGCGCTTGAAAATTCTTCCATCTGCGTCGTTGACAAAAATGATTTTTTTAAAGTAATCGGAGGCAACAGCCAATTTGCTTTTAAAATCATCCGCTTTTTTGCGGATGAATTGGTCGATGCTGAAAATCGGATGGCCAACCTTACCCAAAAACATATCCGTGCCCGCCTGGCCGACGCCCTGCTGCTGACGCATGACATTTATGGCAACACGCCTGACGAAGGAATATTGAACGTTTCGTTAAAGCGGGCAGAACTGGCAGCCCTCGCCAATATGACGACTGCAAACGCCATACGTTTGCTCTCTGCTTTTTCTAAAGAAAACCTGATCGAAACCCATCAACGAAAGATTAAAATAAATGACCTCGATGCTTTGAAGGAAATAAGTGTTTTGGGCAGGTGATGAATGCCTGGTGTGGGAGAGGGGCGGCTATAATTTACATTTATGTTTTTGTGGGAAATTAGAAATTGGGGAATTGAAAAATCTCGGAAATCTGTTTTAATAATATTTCTGAAACTACCTGAGTAGTTACAAATTTTTCAATTTCTAATTTCAAAATTTCAAAATATGGAAGCATATCCCGATCGGTTCTGTCACGACTTACCAACCAAACCCTTAATTGCCAATAAAATCCTGGTCACGGGAGCAACTGGCTATATAGGTGGGAAGCTTGTTCCTGAATTATTGGCACGAGGATACCAGGTAAGGGTAATGGTAAGAACGTTCACTCCCCAGCACCAAGAGCGTTGGCCTGGAGTCGAAATAGCTATTGCAGATGCGCTAGAATATGAAGATTTGAAAAAAGCTCTAAAGGGAATTCATTGCGCCTATTTCTTAATGCATTCTTTACAATTAGGAAAAAAGAAATTCAAGAAAATAGATACTCAAGTAGCGATCAATTTCAGGAAAGCAGCAGCAGAAAATAATTTGAAAAGGATCATCTATCTTGGAGGTCTGGGGGATCCAAAAAAATCTTTATCGGCCCATCTTAGAAGCCGGCTGATGGTTGCAGAAGAACTTCAAAAAGGAATAACTCCAGTAACCTTTCTCAGGGCCGCTGTGATAATTGGTTCAGGTAGCACTTCCTATAAAATCATTAAACACTTGATACAAAATTGTCCGGTATTTTTATTCCCTCTCCGGGCAAATTCAAAATGTCAGCCAATTGCAATTCGCGATGTTATTAAATACCTGGTGGGATGTTTGGAAAATGCCAAAACGACTGGAAATTCATATGATATCGGTGGCCAGAATATCCATACCTACCAAATGATGCTCAAAATACAAGCAACTGTACTGGGCAGGAAAAGAATTTTCATTCCTTCTTTTTTCTCTACCGTAAATATCTGTGCCCGCATTGCCAGCTTATTTACACCGGCATCATTCGAATTAATCAAATCATTAATGGAGAGTTGTGTCAATGATGTGGTTTGCCAAAACAAGGACATTATAAAACTAATACCATTTCAACCACTCACATATAAAGAAGCCCTAATAAGCGCTTTATCCCGTGAATCCCAAAAAGATGTATCTTGCAACAAGAATGAGGCTATAGTAATAGCCAATGGAGCCTTGGAAAAATAACCTTCCAATCTTAAACTGAACCATTATAGGATCGGCAGGTTGTTTTTAACTGACTTCTAATTAGCCAATTACACCTTTCAAATGGGAATAAAAAAATCCAGTTCAAAACCCTTAAGCCCTCCAACTAAAAGTGTAAATTTTATTTCTGATATAAAGTATTTTTTATTTAACAAACCGAAAACACCAACTTTAATTAATTTTAAATCAAAATCGGAAAGGGAAAATTTCAGCTACCGTATTTTACAACGACTTGATATTGGCGTATCAAAATATCAAATATTAAACGTTCATAAAATAGGCATAAATGCACCCGCAAAATACGTATTTGAAGAATTACTAAAATGGGATGGAGACTCTACATGTTGGCCAAACCACATAGCCAAAGTATCGAGAAAAAACAATAGACTAGAAAACCTTTATATCTATTTATTTGGGTGGACAAGATACCCTCCGTGGTTAAATAAAGGTTTATTTGGACTGAACTTTATCCCTTTATTCAAGCTCAATGCCATAAACATTCAGAAAACCCCGGACCCAATGGGTGCTGACAATGCCCGGTTTTTATTATATGAAAGCAGTGGAGGCTACCCTATTGGTGTATTTAGTTTATACGTCAGGTCATCGATTATAAATCTACAAGAAAAGGAACAGGCACAACTATTTCTTATGGTCGGGTTTAATTTCTATGGCAAAGAAAAATTGTCAAAAATAAAAATAGTAAATAGAGCTTGGGAATTGATCCATGACCGGGTGACGTCAAATGTTATTACCAGAATAAAACAGTTAAGTGAGTGGCGGTTTGAAAAAATCCAGAATGGAGAATAGACATTAGACATTAGACATTAGACATTTAGAGTTTAGACTTTCGATTGACCACCCTTAAATCCTTCCCTTCCGATCCTCTTACCTCAGCCAAGGGAACATGTTGCAAAACATGCCCCCCAGTGCTCTACATCATCGCAGCCCTATAATTTTCTTTGTTCCTTTGGGTTTTCAATCAGGCTAATTTCCAATAGGTATTTATGCTTTCAAAAAAACTCAATCCACGGGAATATTTCCGCTTGCCCTGGTCACTTACCGACAACGGGATTTCATGGTTGGAGGTGACCACCAAATGCAACCTTGCCTGCAAAGGGTGCTACAGGGATCCACGGAAAGAAGGCCACAAATCTATGGTCGAGATCATGGACGACCTGTCGGTTTTTAAAGCTAAAAGGCAAAGCGATTGCATGAGCATTGCCGGTGGCGACCCGTTGGTCCACCCAAAGATTGTGGAAATTGTAAGGGCGGTCAAAGAGCAAGGCTGGAAGCCCATCGTCAACACCAATGGCCTGGCACTTACCCCCGAACTTTTACGGGAATTAAAAGAGGCTGGGGTTGCCGGATTTACCTTCCACATTGACACTACCCAAAAAAGAAAGGATTCATTGGTATTTGAAGAAAAGGAACACAACGCCTTACGGCAAAAAATTGCGGATATGGTTTTTGAGCAAAGTGGTATCGCCTGCTCTTTCAACCTGACCATTTCTGAAAAAAACCTATCACAAGTCCCACACGTTGTTGAATGGGTCCAAAAAAATCCACACAAGGTCCATACCGTTGTTTTCATTTTGTACCGGGAACCGGATATGGGATCTGACTTCGCCTATTTTGCGAACGGGCAGAAAATCAAGCCAGATGAGTTCTACAACGACACGGATTTCAGGGGGAAAATAATCTTGAAAACCCAAGACGTTGTAGATCAGATCCGCTGCAGCGACCCCCGATATGAGCCTTGCGGATACCTCAACGGCAGCATAGAACCTGAAAGCATGAAGTGGACCATGGCTTTGCGTTTTGCTACAAAAAAACAAACACTGGGATTTGCAGGTCCAAATTTCATGAAGATCGTCCAGCATTTTTCACACTTCTTCCGCAACCGCTGGTTGAGTTACTCCAGCCCACAATCTCTCCGCCTAGGCCGTTCTGCCATGTTCCTGTTTTCCTTTTTTGATCGTGGGTCCCGGAACACTTTGAAGGAGTATTTCAAAGCATTGGCCAAAAACCCCCTCCTGATTTTCAAGAAGGTTTACATCCAAACCTATGCAATAATACAACCCATAGATTTTTTGAAAGATGGCCAAATGAATATGTGCGACGGATGCCCGGACATGACCGTTTACAATGGCCAGCTTTATTGGAGCTGCCGACTGGAAGAAATCAAGGAATACGGGACGTTCATCACTGCTGTACCAAAAAGCAAATTGACATGCCCGGAAGAACATGCCGAACGACATACTTTCCCTATGTTGTAAAACATTGTTATTCGATCCTGCATTCTTTTATTTTGCGAAATTATAATTTATTCATATTTAAAATTTATATTTATTGGTTGTGAAATTCACGTACTCCATTTTGATTTGAATTGCACCATAAATTAAGGTAAGTACCTGAAGTCAAATAATAAAACCCATCAACATGAAAGAAGAATACAAGAACAGCCCAGTCAAAATGAGTATCAATTACTTTATGCAAACCAAAAACTGGTGGGCGCCTTTGACATTCATCCTCATCATTAGTTTGGCAGGAGTGGGAATGATCGGTTATCAAACCTATAACGATGCCCCCCCCATGACGGGTTTTCAAACAAATTCGGGCGAAGATTTGATAACCAAAACAACTATTGAAGATGGGCAGGAGGTTTTCCACAAGTATGCATTAATGGAATACGGCTCCTATTTTGGGGATGGTGCTCAAAGAGGGCCTGATTATACCGCCGAGGCTTTGCACCAGGTGGTGCTTTTAATGACCGAATACCGTGTAAATGAATTTAAGGAAGAAAATGGACGGGAGCTTTCAGATATGGAATTAAAAGTCATTGGCGAAAATATAAAGGAGGAAATTAAGGAAAACAGATATGACGAGAAAGAGAACATCGTCATACTATCGGAGGCACAGGCCTATGCATTAAGAGGGTTGAGAAAATATTATACCGACGTTTTTATCGATGCCAATACGGAAGATGCATTTCCCCCGCCAGGTTATATTTCAGACAGGCAAGAGATTGCAGACTTGAGCGATTTTTTCTTTTGGGGTGCATGGGTCTGTGGCGTATTGCGGCCTGGATCTGATTTCAGTTACACACACAATTGGCCATATGATCCTGCTGCTGGCAACAATCCAACGTCACCTGTTATATTATGGAGTGTCCTCGGTCTGCTGGCATTTGTCCTGGCATGTGGCATTGTGCTTTATTTTATCGGACAGTATAATCAACTGCCCAATAAATTTTTCAAGCAGGGCACCTCCGGCTTTTTGACTTTCAAACAGATAAATAATTATTCTCCGACAAAAACCCAACGGGCAGCTTTCAAATTCTTTTTTGTGGCCATTATCCTTTTCCTGATCCAGGTATTAAGTGGCGTAGTCACCTTGAATGAGTTTATTGATTTCTTGGGCATTGTCGGAATAAACATATCAGCGGCAGTTCCTATTACAATCACCCGGAGCTACCACTTGATGCTTGCGCTTTATTGGATTACAGCATGTTGGATCGCTTCATCCATTTTCATTCTCCCAATCCTATCAAAAAAGGATGTGAAAGGGCAGTTGGGCTTAATCAACCTGTTGTTTGTACTTATTTTCATTTTGGTAGGCGGGTCCTTAGTTGGAATGTTCATGGGCCCAAAAGGCTTATTGGGAGACTGGTGGTATTGGCTCGGACATCAAGGCTGGGAATATGTTGACTTTGGAAAATTATTCCAGGGATTGTTAATGGTTATTTTTGTCCTCTGGGGCATCATCGTTTACAGAGGGGTAAAACCAGCCTTTGTCAAAGGGCAACCCTGGAACCTGCCAAACTGGATTTTTTATTCGGTCATCGGCATCCCCCTTCTTTTCCTTTCTGGTTTTGTGGCAGGCCCAAAAACCAATTTTGTGATTGCAGACTTTTGGAGATGGATGGTCATTCACATGTGGGTGGAGGCCTTCTTCGAAGTTTTTATTACCGTAATCGTCAGTTATTTAATGGTGTTAATGGGATTGGTCAGCCGCCAAGCAGCCATCAGGGTAGTCTATATTGCAGTTCTGTTATTTCTCGGAACGGGACTTCTAGGCATATCACATAATTTCTACTGGAATGCAAAACCGGTCGCAACCATGGCTTTGGGATCTGTATTTTCCACTCTCCAGTTTGTGCCTCTGATTTTGTTGACAGTGGAAGCCTGGAGGTTTAAAAGTATGCCGCGGTTGTCGCTAAATGGAGGGAATGGAAATGGAGGAACAAAAAAGAACTTATCAGACTTCGCCTTTCCAGAAGTCTTTTTATTCCTCATTGCCGTGAATTTCTGGAACTTCTTTGGAGCAGGTGTGATGGGGATCATCGTGAACCTTCCTATCATGAATTTTTTTGAGCACGGCACCTATCTTACAGTCAACCACGCCCACGCAGCATTAATGGGCGTTTATGGCAATATTTCCCTTGCAGCCATGCTTTTCGCTTCCAAGCTTTTGTTCAAACCAGTCCGGTGGAATAGAAATGTAGTCAGGTTCTCATTTTGGTCCATAAATGCTGGTTTGATGCTCATGGTAATTTTGGATTTATTCCCGGCAGGAGCCATTCAGTTCAAAGCAGTCTTAGATCATGGGTTATGGTTTGCACGTTCAAATGATTTCATCACTGGTTCTGCATTTGAAACCCTTACATGGCTACGAGGCATAGGCGCCAGTTTATTCATTTTTGGAGGCGTTGTTCCTTTGACCTGGTTTATTGTTTCCCGGGTCAATTCCCTGAAAAAAGGAATTGAAACATATGTGGATTTTGACAGAGAAGAACCAGCGGTATTGGAAGAGCAGGAATCTAGTACTGTATAGTTTTTTATAAGAATGCCTTCGTTACTTAATAACATTTAAGGATGATAAAATAATAACCTGTCAAGGTTGGGTAAGTCATTTAGAGCATGTCTAGTTTTTATTTGAACTGAGTCCGCCAATAGGGCGGATAGGATGATGGCATAGAATTAATGAGAAAACTTATCGGGATAAATAACCGAGTTAATTCGAAGTCAACGCCTAAAGCGTTGGTTGTCAGGAAAAAAAAAAACTAGACATGCTCTTAGTTATCGTCTCTAAACAATAAGATCTCATGAAGAAAAAAATATTGCTTGTTGGATCAATTATACTTTTAGTCGGCGTTGTAGGGTTTCAAATAATTGATAAAAACCTACATATGCTGCAAAGCCCTGGGGCAGTTGTTCCCAACTATGAGGAAAGTGATTATGGACTAAGAAGTAACTATGTGGATAATCTCAAAAAGTTTCCCAGTTTAAATTTAGGGGAAAGGACACCTTTCGATTTATATAGATATGGTGGAAGGGACAAAACATCTTATATGTCACTGGATTTAGGCATGAGTTGGAAGGAATGGGTGGTTTATCATGAAAAACAAAAGCCTGAATTGATGGCAGATGTTAAGGAATATATGAACAGTCGATATGACTTTTCTAATAATCCGATAGAAGGGGTGTATATGTCCGGCAACAGGAAGCAAGTCATGAAGGGTCCCATTTCAAGATTGCCTGAAGGGGTAAATTCTTTTGAAGATTTAGCACAGCGCTCTGCCGAAGACATCAAAGCAAAGGATTTGTTCCCTTACAAGCCACTTGCACATCCCTTGCATTCCACCGCACATATGGTTTTTCCGGAGGAATATTTAGAGTACCACCCTGAACATAGAAGAATAGATGTTGACCATGATATACCGGATAATTACTTGCCGGAATTTCCACCTCCTATGTTCCTGACAACACATAAAGAATATGGGGATATAACCAAGGGGAAAGAAGTCACGCTCGGCAACTATTTTGAAATATTTAATGGATTACTTACTCCCGAACAAATGGAAGGACTCAAGGAGTTATTAAAACCGACACCCAGTACTTTCTTTAATCACACTACGTTTCGGGTTACTATCCAACCAAGTGCAGGTGTTGCTTGCTTTTCCTGCCACGCAAACGGGCATACAAATGGAGCATTTGAGGTTGCTCCTGATACGCGTCCTCAGCTGGCACGATTGAGAGTAGGTACTCCTTCTATGCGAGGAAATTATAATCTAATGCAGCTTGCATCCAAACGTTCTATCAGGAGTATGGACCATTTTGCGGAAGTAGAAGAATATTTCGAAGGGGATCCTGGTATTCAGCAAGCCATTGGGCCTCGGTCCCAGCGAAGGGCAGTCACCAATAGGATGGGGGACTTTAATGCAATTTTGGATTTTCCGCCTGCACCTAAACTTGGGCCTCTTTATAAGCTTATTCCCAGTAAGGCCACAGAACAAGAGCTTTTGGGGGAAAAGGTTTTTAATGGGAAAGGACAATGCATAACCTGTCACAGCGGACCAGCATTCGTTGATGATTACATGCACGATCTACAAGTAGAAAGATTTTACACAGGAAGGCCCGAAGGTCCCATAAAAACATTTCCATTAAGGGGGATAAAGGATTCCCCACCATATCTCCATGATGGAAGGTGCATGACTTTAAATGATACAGTTGAGTTTTTTAATTTGATATTAGAACTGAAACTTTCAAAAGAAGAGAAAGATGCCTTGGTGGCTTATTTAATTTGTTTATAAAAAATCTTGGGTAATGCCTTTGACATTACGACCTATATTACACTACGGCCTACATTAATTAATGCGAACCAGAGGTTAAATCTTTTTGACTATTGAAAATCAGGGGTGCATTTCAAAATGTCGGTAAGAAGGTAGGCCGGATTTCCCAATCCGGCTGTAAACAGGGCGGATTGGGAAATCCGCGCTACGTTTCCACCGACATTTTGAAATACACCCAAAATCAGGAGCTTTTAACCAATGCAAGTTTCAGAATCTTGGAATGGCTGCACCTAAAATAAAACGAAATGGTTAATTACAGTTTAAAATCAGGAGATCAATTATCATCACGATCAATTCTAATCTGGCGGATAGTTCAAACTTTGGTTTGGCTAGTTGGGGTTTTGATTCTCTTCAATCTGATATTTAACCCAACGATTGGCATCCACTTATTTTGGAACATATTGATTCCTGTTGCTCCGGCACTTCTGGTCGTTGCGGTAGGTGTGTGGAGAAATGTTTGTCCCTTGGCATCAACTGTGTTGTTCCCTAGGCATCTAGGTCTTTCAAAAAGGAAAAAGTTAACCTTTGCACAAATAGGTAAATTGAACCTGGTTGCCGTAATTGCATTATTCGCAGTTGTGCCATTACGACATGCTATATTTGATATGAATGGACCGGCTACAGCTTTATTGATAATGTCTCTGACGATAATTGCAGTTATTGTAGGATCACGTTATGAATGGAAAAGTGCATGGTGTTCAGGTCTTTGTCCAGTTCATGCGGTGGAAAAATTATATGGACTGAAGAATAAATTATCCTTACCAAATGCCCATTGCGATAAATGTTACCGTTGTGTAACTCCCTGTCCTGATACAACTCCAGCTATCAATCCTCTTTCTTCAAAAAAAACGACTTATCATAAAATAGCAGGAACTCTTATGGTAGGAGCATTCCCAGGTTTTATCTGGGGATGGTTTCAGGTACCCGATTATCCCGGAATAACAGGCATTGAGCAGCTTATTCTCATTTACAAAATGCCCATGATAGGCCTTTTTGTTACGAGCATTTTATTCTTGGTATTGAAGAAAATTTTTCAAGAAAAAATATTAATTGCCATTTTTTCTGCCGCAGCGGTTTCCTGTTATTATTGGTTCAGGTTACCAGCTTTGTTCGGTTTTGGTGTTTTTCCGGGTGACGGAATGCTTATTGATTTATCGGCAACATTTCCGGAATGGTTAATAACAGTTACTGTTTTTGCGACCACCCTTTTCTTTTTTTGGTGGATCGTTTTCAGTAAGCAACATAAAATGAGCTGGGTGGTCAGACCTGATTATGCTGATAAAGAAGTTGAATTGATGGGGGTATGAATCAACTTAGTAAGTAACGGTCAAAAAATAAGTTGACGATTTCAGGTGAGCAATTTTTTGATCAGGCAAGGCAACAAAATGCTTGTATGGCGGGGCTATTGGATCGTTTTGCCAACGCCGCAAGAGCGGAAAAGGGCCGGTTGAAATCGGTAAATTATTCTTTGACCATTTCTAAATCATGCACAATTGTGCAGTGGAAATGCCTAACAGAAAATATGCTGTACTGCATATTTCAAGGTGTCAAACATCATTGTCATTCATTTCGGTCTTCCTTCCTTTGTAAGGAAAATCGCGTTGTGCATTTTATTTGGCTCTAGTTCAATAAATCCACTCGCCAATAATTTATCCTATAATAATAGGTTTGTTTAAGCCTGAAAAACAGCCCCTAGTGTTTGATTTATTCCTCCTCATCAAATGGAAGTTCAAATCATTTGCAAGGGTATCTTTTTTTAACATAAAAATTATTTCCCGATGAAAAAAATCTTACAATTGAGTCTAAAAGCCCTTTTAGTTTCAGGGCTCTTCACCTTCAGCCTGAGTGTCACAGGACAGGAAAACCGCTCCTACGATGGTAGCGGAAACAACACTGTTCACCCCGAATGGGGTGCAGTTGGCACCAACCAATTACAGGTAGCCACAAACGGGTTTGCCGATGGCATTTCAGAACCAACTGGTGCTGACCGCCCTAATCCACGATTCATTAGCAATGCCGTGTTCAACCAGGACGGCCTCCTGCCCGACGCTCTTGAACTCTCCGACTACGCTTGGGTATGGGGACAATTCATTGACCATAATATCACGCTTGTGGTGGATGACCCAAACGAACCTGTAGATATTGCCGTACCTAGTGGCGACCCTTGGTTCGATCCCGCTGGCACCGGCACAGTAATAATTGGTATGCACAGGTCTGCTTATGACCCTGCTTCCGGAACCGACCCGTCGAATCCACGAGCATTTCCCAATGGAATTACTTCTTTCGTAGATGCTTCAGGAGTTTACGGTTCCAGTGAGGAACGTGCAAATTGGTTGCGGACATTCACAGATGGAAAGTTGAAAATGTCATCGGGCAATCTGCTGCCTTACAATACCACTACCGGGGAATTGAACGACCCTTTGGATCCCAACGCCCCCGGAATGGCAATGCCATTTCCTTTTATCACAAAATGGTTTGTAGCTGGAGATGTCCGGGCAAATGAAAACCCCCTCTTGACTTCTTTCCATACCCTTTTCGCCAGGGAACACAATCGGCTGTGCGACGGACTGGCGGCCGAAAACCCCAGCTGGGCGGATGAAGAACTCTACCAACACGCCCGGAAAATCGTTGGCGGATTAATGCAGTCTATTGCTTACGAAGAATGGCTGCCCACAATGGGTGTCCATCTCGACCCTTACACCGGTTACGACCCTAGTGTTGAAACGGGTATTATGAATATCTTTTCTGCTTCTGCTTACAGGTATGGCCATACGGTCATCAACAGCAGCATCGTCAGGATGAACAATAATGGGGACATCATTCCACAGGGAAATATTTTGTTGCGTGATGCCTTTTTCAACCCACCTGTACTTGTAGATGGTGGCGGACTTGACCCCTTGCTGATAGGGATGGCGACTCAGATGGAGCAGGATTTTGATTTGAAAATGGTGCATGACTTGCGAAACTTCTTATTTGGCCCTCCGGGTGCTGGTGGTTTGGACCTTGCTGCCCTGAACATTAACCGGGGTCGGGAAAGAGGCTTGCCAGATTACAACACTGCCCGGGTTGATTTCGGATTGCCGGCCGTAGAAAGTTTTGCTACGCTTACCAATAACCCCTGGCTGAACCAGATCCTGGAAGGCGTTTATGGCGACATCAATAACATGGACTCCTGGGTGGGTTTTCTCGGCGAAAACCACATGTCCGATGCGCTTTTCGGTGAATCGGTTATGACCATCATGGAAGTCCAGTTTACAAACCTCCGGGACGGTGACCGCTTTTATTATGAAAGCGACTCGGGACTTTCAGCTGAAGAAATAACGGAGATCAAGGATACCCGATTTATAGAGGTCATTTTAAGAAATAGTGGTGTCGCAGAACTTCAGGAAAATGTATTTCTTACCAGGAAGCATATCACTACCCCAGTGGCCTATTTAGAAGCGTCGCCTATTGAATTGGTAGTATATCCAAACCCAAGTTCTGGTAATTTTTTCATGAATGTAGCTGCACCACGTTCAGGTAAGGGAACCCTTCAAGTAACGGATTTGATGGGTCATCTCATTGAGTACAACATGTTGAACGTAGCAGAAGGCATGAACACTTTTGAATTTAACCTGGATGAAGGGCTGCCTGTGGGATTATACAATGTAACCTTGACGTTGGATAACCAAGTTGGCCACCAGAGGGTTTTGAAAAAATAAGATAAGGGAGTTGGAAATAAATAACCTACCCGTTATGGCGAAGCTATTTTTTCTTGTAAAGGTGTTTGAAAAATTAAGCATAGCTGGGTTACGGTTCATTTTTAAAGCATCTTTAGAAGGAAAAAGAGCGAGTCAGAATGGGTAGGTTATTTGTTTCCAACTTCCTAATTTAAATCACTACGTCTCAGGCCTGTCAGAAGAGCAGAAAAATGGGATCCTGTTGTTTTTCAGAAAGGCAAATTGCAATAATTGCCATTCAGGCCCCATGTTGTCAGATTTTAATTTTCACGCTTTGGGTGTCCCTGACAACGCTACCGTTCCTGTGGACACAGATGATGGGAAAGATCACTTGTATCAGTTCCGAACTCCAACGCTCCGTAACGCAACGCTGACAGGCGTTGATGAATTCGGACAGTCAAAAGAACGCGTAGATGATAAAGAAAGACCGCCGCAGCAGAAACTACGGCGGTCTTTCTTTATGCGCATGGGATTCTATTCCAATTGAAAATCCATTTCTAAAAAGCCCTTTCATGCATAAAGCAGCATAACAGCAGGCGGATTCCCCCCTTGTATTTGTATCAATTCCGAAGGTGATAATAATCACTCCAAAAAAATGATTTTCATCAACTTGTGTGACAATTCACACGCCTAATTTTAGCCATCGTTAAGAAAAATTATTACCTTAATTTGAACGATTAAGATGAAAAACCTCCTTATCAAGGCACACCATTATTTATTGTTTTTTTTGACCAGCCGATATAATCGGCTTTATTCATTTCACCCATCCTGGATTCTATTAGGCTTTTTTCCAAACTATCAATTACTCACCTTTGATAAGAAATTATCATCACTGCTAAATATTTGCAGAAAACCAGAAAACCAGAAATGCGGAAATTCACAAAACTGGAAACGCACCGTAATTTCAAAAATACCATACAAAATATGTCGAATTATTGGGTAATCCACCAAATACATTCTCAACCAAAAAAGGCCAACAGCTTTTAAATGGGGCTATTCAAAAAAATTGAAAATTAATTGTCAAAAAATATCTATTGGAAATATGGTTCACTGAATTCTTTAAAGGTCTGGAAGCATTGAACAGACTATACTTAACAATCTAATTTCATCTCACACACAAGATGAATTAAATTAATAAATTGAATTGACTTATTTAATTTTTTCAAGCTAAATATTATGAAAAAAACAGTAATCTTTCTTGCTGTGTTCAGTGTGGTGTTAGCGAATCCATCATTCGCGCAAAGTGATAATGAGGTAGCGGATTTGTTTAAAATAAAATGTGGTATCTGCCACACTATAGGAGGTGGAAGATTAGTTGGTCCTGACCTAGCCAATGTCCACGACCGTCGCTCAGAAGACTGGCTTCTTGAATATGTCCGTTCTTCCCAAACCATGATTAAAAGTGGAGACCCTGATGCCGTTGCGCTCTTCGAAGAGTTCAACAAGATCCTCATGCCCGACCCCATGATTACCGACATTGAAATAAATTCCATTCTAAATTACATCTCTGAAAATTCAGGTGGTGGAGTGGGTACAGCAGCAGCGGTTTCCATCATTGAAGAAGCAACACCGGAAGACCTGGAAAACGGAAAAAACCTATTCGATGGAAGAGTCAGGTTTGTCAATGGTGGCCCATCATGTATTTCCTGCCACAATGATATAAGCGATGCCTTCTTTTCAGAAAACAGCTATTCCACCAAAGATATCAGCGCTTCCTTTACCAATCTGGGTGAAGCAGGTGTTAAAGCAATTTTGGATAGCCCGCCTTTTCCAGTGATGACCAAAGCATTTGAGGGACACGACCTAACAGAAGAAGAAATTCACGATTTATTGGTTTTTCTGAAAGGGGCACATAAGCCTCAAAGCTCCATCGCATCAGGTTATTTGCTTTATGGCATTTTGGGTGCTTTTTCTTTAATGGTCTTGTATGCCGGACTTTGGTATGAAAGGAAAAATAAATCTGTCAACCACAACATTTACAAGAGGCAGATAAAATCTTTTAATTGATTTCCAATTTTGGGAGGCGACTTCAAGTTGTCCCTCAATTATAGCCTTATAATTTTATAAAAAATCAAGAATATGAGTTGGATAGAAGACATTATTTCTCCGCAGACCCGACAATGGGAAGAATTTTACCGCAACCGTTTTCAGCATGATAGAATTGTGCGCAGTACGCATGGCGTTAACTGTACAGGAGGTTGTTCCTGGCAGATCCATGTAAAAGATGGAATTGTGGTGTGGGAAACGCAACAACTGGACTATCCACTTTTGGAAAGCAGTTTACCACCTTATGAACCGCGTGGTTGTCAGCGTGGCATCTCTTATTCTTGGTATTTGTACAGTCCACTTCGCATTAAGTACCCTTTAATTAGGAGTGCGTTGATCGATGCTTACCAAAGGGAAAAAGTCAACGCAGGTGGTGACCCGATGAAAGCTTGGGAAAACCTACAAAATGACGATGAGGCACGCAAGAGGTACCAGAAAGCAAGGGGAAAAGGTGGATTTAGAAGGGCCAATTGGGATACCGTATTGGAAATGATGGCTGTCGCAAACCTTTACACTGCAAAAAAATATGGGCCTGACCGGGTCGTTGGCTTCTCCCCCATCCCAGCAATGTCCATGTTGAGCTACGCTGCCGGAGGCAGGTTTTTACAATTGTTCGGCGGCATCAATTTGAGTTTTTATGATTGGTATTGTGACCTCCCCACCGCATTCCCAGAGATTTGGGGCGAGCAGACCGATGTGTGCGAGAGTGCGGATTGGTACAATTCCAAGATGATTGCCGATATGGGCGCCAACCTGAACATGACCCGTACTCCCGACTGTCACTTCTTCGCAGAAGCCCGGCACAATGGAACAAAAGCAGTTGTCTTTTCACCTGACTTCTCACAGGTCAGCAAATATGCCGATCAATGGGTGCCGCTTCATGCTGGCAGCGATGGCGCTTTTTGGATGGCAGTTACACACATTATATTAAAGGAGTGGCACCACGAAAAGCAAACGCCTTATTTCCTGAAATATAGCAAGCAATATACAGACAGCCCTTACCTGGTTCATCTGGAAAAAGACGGTGACAACTATAAACAAGGTAGGCTGGTCAGGGCAAAGGAACTGGCTCAATATAAAGACATTGAAAATGGCGATTGGAAATTCCTCAATATTGACGAAGACAACGGCAAGTTTATCGTTCCGAAAGGTAGTTCAGGCTTCCGTTGGGACAAAGACGGTGGTAAGTGGAACATGAAATTGGAGGACGGTGTGACCGATGATTCTTACAATCCCTTGCTCACTTTGATGAACAACAGCGATGAAGTCTTACAAGTCGAATTCACCGAATTTGGTCTGGACAACAAGCGTCAACGAGGTGTTCCTGTAAAATACATTGAAACCGAAAATGGCAGAATCCCCGTTACCACTGTTTACGATTTGGTCATGGCCCAATATGGCGTGGACAGAGGTTTGGGAGGTGATTATCCAACGGACTACACCGACCAGGACGGCGCTTATACACCTGCATGGCAGGAGATTTTCACTGGCGTAGATTCCAAGACGGTCATTCAATTCGCTGGGGAATGGGCAAACACTGCCAACATTACAGGTGGCAAGTGCATGGTCATCGTCGGTGCGGGAATCAATCACTGGTACCACGCCAACCTGATGTACCGCTCTGCCATCATGGCTTTGATGTTGACGGGTTGTGTGGGCAAGAACGGAGGTGGCATGAACCATTATGTCGGTCAGGAAAAACTGGCCCCAGTAGATTCTTGGGGATCAATCGCCTTTGCAAAAGACTGGCAAAACGCTGTCCGGCTTCAGCAAGCTCCTATCTGGCATTACATCAATACCTGCCAATACCGTTACGACGGGCAGTTTTCAAAATACAATACCGTACCCGATAACAAATGGACCCGCCAACATACGGCGGATACAATCTTTCAGGCAGTCCGCATGGGCTGGATGCCGTTCTATCCCCAGTTCAATGAAAACACACTGGAATTGAGCAAAGAGGCAACCAAAAATGGTGCATCGAACGACGGGGAAATCGAAGACTATGTTTTGGAAAAACTGAAGTCGAAAGAATTGAAATATGCAGTGAGTGATCCCGAAGCCCACGAAAACCACCCGAAAGTGTGGTACATCTGGCGGGGCAATGCCATCATGGGCAGTATGAAAGGGCACGAATACGCATTGAAACATTATCTGGGCACCCACCACAATTCTATTGCCGAAGATTCGGAGGAACAACCCGAAGAAGTCAAATGGCACGAACATGCACCGCTCGGAAAAATGGATCTGATCGTTGACCTAAACTTCCGGATGGACTCCTCAGCCCTGTACTCTGACATCGTTCTCCCGGCAGCCTCATGGTATGAAAAGGCCGACCTCAACAGTACGGATATGCACTCTTTCATCCATCCGCTTGGACAAGCCATAGCACCTGTTTGGGAATCCAAAACTGACTGGGATATTTTCAAGCAAATTGCGAAAGTGACAAGTGAACTGGCTAAAAAATATTTGGCTGAACCGCAAAAGGATGTAGTTACTTCACCTATTGCGCATGACTCCGCAGGTGAAATTGCACAGCCCGAAATCAAAGACTGGTACAAAGGCGAATGTGAAGCCATTCCTGGGAAAACCATGCACAAGATTGCGGTAGTGGACAGGGATTACACGAAGATTTACGACAAGTACATCTCGCTTGGAGATAATATTCGGAAAAACGGATTGGGTGCTCATGGCAATCACTTTATGTGTGAAGATGCCTTTGATGAAATGCTCGATTCCAACCACTTCCCCGTCGAAAAAATAGATGGTAAAATCCGTCCTTCCATTAAAGAGGACGAATGGGCAGCCAACGCAGTTTTGCATTTATCAACCCTGACAAATGGGAAATTAAACGTGCGGGCATATGAAAATGCAGAAAAGAAAACGGGTTTAGTGCTTCGTGACCTCGGCGAAGGAAGTGCGGATGTCAAAATCCGATATGCCGACCTTTTAGCGCAGCCGAGAAGGTACAATTCTTCTCCGCTTTGGTCAGGCTTGATGCATGAAGGCAGGGCCTATTCAGCCTACACTTATAATGTGGAGCGGCTGGTGCCTTGGCGGACACTGACAGGACGGCAGCATTTTTACCTTGACCATGAGCTGTACCTCGCCTATGGCGAAAACCTACCCACATTCAAGCCGTCGCCCAAGCCCGAAGCATACGGTGATTTAAGGGATACTTTGAAAAATGGTGAAGCCAAAATACTCAACTGTCTGACTCCTCACGGGAAATGGCACATCCACTCCACATACATGGAAAACCTGCGGATGCTGACACTTTCGAGGGGCTGCGAGCCTTGCTGGATAAATGAAAAGGATGCAGAAGAACTGGGCATCAAGGACAACGACTGGGTGGAAGTTTACAACGACCACGGCGTTTACGCCACTCGTGCGGTAGTCAGTTCGAGAATACCGAAAGGAGTCTGCATTGTCTATCACGTGCCGGAACGAACCGTGGGTATTCCAAAGTCGCAAGTCCGAGGCAACAAGCGGGCAGGTGGTCACAACAGCTTTACCCGTATCCACTTGAAACCAAATTATCTGGCAGGTGGCTATGGTCAATTCTCTTATCACTTCAACTATTGGGGCCCCATTGCGCCTAACAGGGATACGCACGTGATTGTGAAGAAAATGGAGAAATTGGTTTGGTAAATTATTAGCCTCTTTGACAAATCATGTGGCACTCTTGGACAGAGTTTTTTTTAGAGAAAATAAATTTTTGAATTTCTCTCCCGCTCTGTTTCACTTGTTCCATACGATTTGTCATAGAAGGAAAAATCCTTTTCAAAACAAAATAATTCAGTCATGGAAAAAACAAATAATTTAACACTCTCATTCCAAACATTGGGAATTACTACAATTCTTGGGTTTCTATTTTTACTATTTGGTTGCACCAGTGGTACTCCAGAAGTTAATACTGATATAACCGAAAGCGAGGCCAATGTGACTAAAGATATTATTTGGCACATCAAGGCAATTCATCCGGAAGGTAGGGCTATAGATGTCAAGGCTTTGGATAAGGACGGAAATATATATGATGTCAAAGCGATCCAGGATTCCGATCAGCGGCATCTCATGGATGTGAAGGCCATCGTTGGCGGGAATAATTTGCCGGTTAAGATACTGGTGAGTGATCACAATTATGCACCGGTCAAGGCCATTGGCGAGGATGGTACCCTGTACGACATCAAGGCCCTCACTCCTGAAGGCGATAAACTGGACGTCAAAGGAATAAGCAGTTCCGGAAACATCATCCACATAAAAGCTATCAGCAAGGAGGGAGTGTTTTACGGTATTAAGGCAATTTCACCAGAAGGCCAACTGAATGATGTTAAAGGGGTCAAGATGTCCAAAGAAAAGCTTGAGTCTACAATAAACGGCGTTGAGGTTCATGCACATATTAAAGCCATGCCACAAGGTGGATGTATTGGTGATTACTCTATTTGGCACATCAAGGCAATTCATCCAGAAGGTAGGACTATAGATGTCAAGGCTTTGGATAAGGACGGAAATATATATGATGTTAAAGCGATCCAGGATTCCGATCAGCGGCATCTCTTGGATGTGAAGGCCATGGTTGGGGAGAATAATTTGCCGGTTAAGATACTAGTGAGTGATGGCAAATATGCACCGGTCAAGGCCATTGGCGAGGATGGCACCCTATACGACATCAAGGCTCTCACTGCTGAAGGCGGTAAACTGGACGTCAAAGGAGTAAGCAGTTCCGGAAACATCATCCACATAAAAGCTATCAGCAAGGAGGGAGCGTTTTACGGTATTAAGGCAATTTCACCAGAAGGCCAACTGAATGATGTTAAAGGGGTCAAGATGTCCAAAGAACGGATTGAGTTGATGGTGAATGGAGTTGAAGTTCATGCACATATTAAAGCCTTGCCACAAATAAATTGAATCAGGATGCAAACCTTGCCGGATTCAAGGAGCAGGATGCCAAAGAACCGAGCATCAGGAACAACGACCGGGTGGAAGTTTACAACGACCACGGCGTTTAATCCGAGAACACCGAAAGGGCCGGACCAGCAGGTATTCCGTTCCAAAATCACTGGGACTTACGAGTGATTGTGAAGAAGATAGAAAAGATGGTTTTGCAAGAGTTGTGTTCATGTGTTCCAGTTTGCAAGCAATAATTAAATCCTAAAGGATAAAAATATTAAACCAACTCCAACACCATCATGAAAAAGAAAAGAGACCCAAATTATAGAGGATTATTTGTATTGGCATTGGCCTTTATTGCTTTGGGTGTAGTTTTTTCCAATCAGATGGAAAGTAGAATTGGAATTGTATTTATCGCACTTGGCGGTCTGTTCTTGATTATAAGTTTTAAGAACAAGGATAAGTGGAAAAATACGGAGAATGGCGAAAGCTAATTCACTGAAACAATTAAAATTTAAAAAAAATATCATGGATGTACGTTCCCAAATTTCAATGGTTTTTCACCTCGATAAATGTATCGGTTGCCATACCTGTTCGGTAGCTTGTAAAAATATCTGGACGGACAGAAAAGGTGTCGAATACCAATGGTGGAACAATGTAGAAACCAAGCCCGGAACGGGGTATCCCACCAAATGGGAAGATCAGGATATTTATAAAGGTGGTTGGGAAAAGAACAACGGAACCATCAACCTAAAAGGAGCAGGCAAGAAAAAAGGCTTGCTCAATATATTCCACAATCCCCATCTGCCAGTCATTGACGATTATTACGAGCCTTTCACTTATAAGTACCTCGATCTCATCGAATCGCCAGAGATGGACGACCAACCCACGGCTCGCCCAGTATCCTTGATTACTGGTAAACCCATCGACATCAAGATGGGGCCCAACTGGGACGACGACCTGAGCGGTACGCCTGATTTTGCAAGGAAGGATCCAAACCTCCAAGACTTGTCACCTGCTGAACAGGAGGCGATGTTCCAGTTGGAAAGAATGGCATTTTTCTATCTGCCAAGGATTTGCAATCATTGCCTCAACCCTGCATGTGTAGCATCCTGCCCATCTGGTGCAATCTACAAAAGAGGGGAAGACGGGATCGTACTCATAAACCAGCAAGTATGCCGCGCATGGAGAATGTGTGTGACGGCTTGCCCGTACAAGAAATCCTATTATAACTGGCATACTGGTAAATCGGAGAAGTGCATCCTTTGCTATCCTCGTCTGGAGGCTGGCCATGCCCCTGCTTGTATGCATTCCTGCGTGGGCAGGATCAGGTATTTGGGAGTGGTGCTTTACGATGCCGATCAGATAGAAAATGCTGCATCGGCTGATGAAAGCAAGGTGGTGGACAGTCAATTGGACATGTTGTTGGATCCATTTGACCCGAAAGTTATCCAGGCAGCAAAAGAAAATGGTGTTCCTGACTCTACAATTAAGGCTGCCCAACAATCACCCACTTACAAGTTTGTCAAAGAATGGGGGTTGGCATTGCCACTGCACCCTGAGTTCAGGACTTTGCCTATGCTCTTTTATGTGCCGCCACTACTTCCAGTCATGGCTTCTTTGGGCAAACAAAATACTTCACAGGCGGAAAAAATGGATCCGATTGCTAAGGTCTGGAACGATGACTGGCTTTATGACACCAGCACGGAAGATTTGTGGGGAACGATAGACCAAGCCCGATTCCCGCTGAAATATATGGCAAATCTATTCGCTGCCGGAGATGAAGAAAAGGTCAAAATTGTTTTGAAAAAACTTATGGCCGTTCGCATCCACAGAAGGAATGTAACAGTTGGCGACATTGCACCGGAAAAGGTGGAAGCTGCCCTGAAAGGTGCTGACTTGGAAGCTGAAGTTGCTGAAGAGATTTACAAACTGACCTCCCTCGCCAAATTCGATCAACGTTTCGTTATTCCTCCCGCTCACCGGGAACAGGCGCTCGAAATGCTTGAATTTACGGGTGATACGAAAGGTAGTACTGGTTTTGGATTTAAAGAGAAACCGGAGAGAGGGCTTTGATAAATGACAAATTTAAAAGTAAAAAGTAAAAAGTAAAAAGTAACCTGCCTGCGGGTAGGCAGGAAAGTAAAAAACAATAAAATGAAAAAATCTATAAAGCATTACTCATTGATAGCCAACCTGTTTGAATACCCAGGGGAAGATTTTGCTGAACGGGTGGAGGAGGTTCAGGAAACTTTGGATGTACATTATCCAGAAGCCGGAAGGCTGCTCTCACCTTTCACCGACTATATGTCGAGAGCAGATTTGGTAAAGCAGCAGGAACTGTTCATCCGATCTTTTGATGTGCAGGCGGTCACGACCCTCGACTTGGGGTATGTGATGTTCGGGGACGATTATAAAAGAGGTGAAATGCTGGTCAACTTGAACCGGGAGCACCGAGAAGTCCAAAACGAATGCGGCGTAGAGCTTTCTGATCACTTGCCAAATGTACTGCGGTTGCTCCCAAAAATGAAAGACCATTTTATTGTTGAGGAATTGGTCAAAAAAATTATCGCCCCTTCCATGAGAAAAATGATCCGGGGGTTCGAGCCAGACCAGATCGACCTGAAAGACAAGTTTTACAAGAAAAAGCACAAGACTGTCATTGACAGGCCAGATGAACATTACACCATTTATCAAAAGACTTTGGAAGTTCTCCTTTGGGTGCTGAAACATGATTTTGATTTTGAAGAAAGTGTTGAAAAAGAAGAGACTTCTGATTTTTTGAAAAATATTGTGACGGAAGTCAAATTAGAAGGAACGTAAAATCCTAGTTTGACAAATTTTGAAAAATCTGTCAAATCTATCGGAAAAAATATTTCATCTGAAAAAAAAATACAATGGATAACCTTTTCAATGCACTCAATAATTTTTTCCTGATTGCCCTACCCTATATTGCCTTATTCGTTTTCGTGATAGGGTCAATATGGCGCTACCGTTCTAATGGGTTCAAATTTTCATCACTGTCTTCACAGTTTTTAGAAGGCCGGCAGCTTTTCTGGGGATCCGTGCCATTTCACATGGGCATCCTGTTCCTGTTTTTCGGCCACTTGATTGCCTTTTTGATTCCGAGCGGCGTATTAGCCTGGAACGCACATCCTGCCCGCCTGATAGTGTTGGAAGTAACAGCTTTTATTTTTGCTATCGCACTTTTAATCGGTCTGGTAAATCTTCTGTACCGGAGAATTACCAATCCCCGGATTGCCATTGTGACCAGTAAAATGGATTATGCGATCATAGTTTTGCTATTGGTACAGGTGTTTAACGGTATCTGGGTTGCATACAATTTCCGGTGGGGTTCTTCCTGGTTTTCTTCTGTGCTGAGTCCTTACTTGTGGTCTATTTTTGCCTTACAGCCCGATACCTCGGCAGTGGCATCCCTTCCCTGGGTGGTCAAATCCCATATCGTGGCCGCTTACCTTATCGTCCTGCTCATTCCTTTCTCAAGGCTGGTCCACTTTCTAGTACCACCCATAGATTACATATGGCGGCCTTATCAACGGGTGATCTGGTATTGGAATAAAAAAGAGATTAGAAAAGCCCATACGCCGTGGTCATTGAAACGGCCAAAGAATAATTGATGGTGGACCGATCCACCGCATAAAGTCCGATGAATGGCAACGATCTTTTTAACGGTAACAGACCTCGAACTTATGGCATCACAAGCAGTCAAGTTCATCCTGCTTGCCTTGTTGTTGTTTGGCGTGGGGCTGAATTTATTCAATGCATGGAAGGAGAAAAGGGGCAGAAGAAAAGCCGTTCGAGGAGTCATTGCAGTTGTTTTATTCGCTTTGGCAATCATAGTCATCGAACGGATACAGGTCGAAGGAAGCCTGTTGGGTTCAAGTGAATATGCGATCGGGACGACCATCGGCCATTGCCAGGTTTTTGCAAAGGGAAAAGGCATTGAGTTCGAATATGAGGTGGGAGGGAAAAAATATAAAAACTGCAATACTTTCCACCCTATAGCAATAAACAACATTATAGTTCCGAACGGAAAATATTACGTCCGGTATTCTGAAAATTACCCTGAAAAGGGAAGGATTGATTTTAATAAAAAAGTAGAGTAAAGACTCGTGAACAAATTTAGGAGGCAACTTAAAGTTGCCTCCTAAATTAAAGTCTTTAGTAACGGTCAAAGAATAACTTCCCTTTTTATGCTGATTCTTTTGCCCTTATTTTTTCCTTTAAAATCAGTCATAGTATCAACAATACTCCTTTTTTAAAGAACCTGCCTGCCGGCAGGCAGGAATCTAAAACCAAAATAATTCACCCTAAAATCGTGAACTTATTTTTTGACCGTTACTTAATTAAAAAAATTGCACGTTTCATTTTGAAGTTTCGGGAAGCCGAAGAACAGTGAAACTACTAAATTTCCAAACAGGATTAAACATGAATAACAGGCCTGAACTTATTGATTTTAGCCAGGAACGCATCAAGGTTTTACACTACACCTGGATTGCGTTCTTTATCACATTTTATGTTTGGTTCAACATGGCACCCCTTGCAACCACCATGTTGGATTCCATGGATTGGCTCACCAAAGAGCACATCAAAGTATTGGCAATCTGTAACGTTGCCCTTACTATTCCTGCGAGGATAGTAATCGGTGCGATGATAGATCGTTATGGACCCCGAGTAGTTTTTTCCGGATTGATGATTGTTTGTTCCATCCCTGCCTTTGTGTTCGCTTTTGGCGATACTTTCATGCAATTATTGGTCAGCCGTTTGGTGCTTGGCTCGATCGGCGCCGGATTTGTGATAGGTATCAAAATGGTTGCCAATTGGTTTCCACCAAGTAAAGTGGGACGTGCGGAAGGATTTTACGCAGGCTGGGGTAACTTTGGTTCTGCTTGGGCAGCGATGACCTTGCCTTGGTTTGCACTGACATTCTTCGGTGAATGGCTCAATCTGGGCGAAGATTCCTGGAGATACGCTTTGGCGCTGAATGGTGCAGTATCCCTGATATACGGAATCATGTATTACTTCCTGGTCACAGATCATCCCGCAGACAAACCTGTGGCCAAAACCAAAAAAACGGAGCCGATGATGGTCACTTCTTATGGTGATTTGGTTCAGTACTTGGTTTGGTCTTTCCCGCTTGTTGGGGCAATGATGGTATTGACCTGGAGGATTGGTAACATCAGCCTGCAGGGAAAACCACTCCTTGCTGATATGACGGTGTATATCATCTATGCGGTTTTGGCGGTTATCTATATCGCTCATGCAGTGAAAACGCTGCAAGTCAATTTACCATACTTGAAAAAAGGAGTGCCCGAGGGTGAAAAGTATCCTTGGAGCAGTGTGGCAGCACTCAACAGCACCTATTTCGCAAACTTCGGTGCCGAATTGGCTGTCGTGTCCATGCTTCCAATGTTTTTTGAGATGACTTTCAAAAACCTTACGGACGGTGATGGCAATTTCATGATGACCGCTACCCTTGCCGGAATGGTCGCAGCATCCTTTGCATTCGTCAACCTTGTCGCAAGACCTTTAGGCGGATACCTTTCTGATAAAATGGCCAACCGAAAAAGAACCATGCTTATTTACATGGTTGGTATTGCCATTGGATTTTTCCTGATGGCAAACATTGGGAAATGGGGCCCAATTGACGAAACAGGCGCCCAAACAATAGTACCAATGTTCGAGGGTGTTTGGTGGTTGGTGGTTTCGGTCCTTATTACCGTTGTAGCTTCTGTATTTGTACAAGGTGCAGAGGGAGCCACGTTTGCCATCATTCCGATGATAAACAATAAAATGACTGGACAAATCGCAGGAATGGCTGGGGCTTACGGTAACGTCGGTGCGGTTTTTTACCTGGTACTTTATTCGTTGGTAGATGCCAAAACCTTCTTTTTCGTAATTGCCGGTGGTGCAGCCCTTAGTTTCTTTTACTGCATGTTTGCCTTGAAGGAACCAGAAGGTGCTTTTAGTGAGGAATACTAACGGAGATTAATAAATATTCAGAAGTGCCTTGCAAGCACTTCTGAATTTCACTTTTCACTTTTTACTTTTTACTTTTTACTTTTTACTTTTAACAAGCTTCTATCATGCCAACCAATATATCAAAATGGGACGTTGAGGATCCTAAATTTTGGGAATCAACCGGAAAAAAAATCGCTAACAAAAACCTGTGGATTTCCATCCCTGCCCTGCTGCTTGCTTTTGCCGTATGGATAATGTGGAGTGTCATAGCCACAAAACTGAAAGAATTTGGTTACAACTTTGGGATGATTACCTCTAGCATGAATCCAGAAGAAGTAATTGAAACACTAAAGGACATCAACAGCCTGTATTATACTTTACCCGCCATTGCTGGCCTGGCAGGAGCCACTTTGAGGATTCCGAATTCATTCCTCATTGGAATAGGGGGAGGCAGGAATGTGATTTTCATTTCGACAGCCTTATTGTTGATTCCAGCTATTGGGGTTGGGTTTGCCCTTCAGGATGTAAACACATCCTATATGACTTTTGCTATTCTTGCCGCTTTGTCTGGTTTTGGGGGAGGTAATTTTTCATCTTCCATGAGCAATATCAGCTATTTTTTTCCCAAGAAAGTACAGGGTACCTCATTGGGGCTAAATGCCGGCATTGGCAACCTCGGCGTAGGTGTGATGCAAAAAACAATACCACTGGTGATTGGCCTTTTCCTGTTTTCGGCGATAGACAAAGATGGAAATATCGTTAACAACGTACCACTTTCTGGGATACAGAATGCTGGTTGGGTGTGGGTCCCTTTGTTGGCCATTTCTGCCATTGCAGCTTTTCTTGGAATGAACAATGTCATCACGGGCACACCAAAATTGCCGAATACCCTACAAGGGTTGAGTAAATCACTTTACATGATTTCTTTGGGTTTGGTTACCGCAGCCCTGGGCGCATATATGTTGGTGAGCCTTAAGATTAACATGTGGATAGTGCTTCCGGTGGTTATTATTTTGACGGTCATGCTGATGAAATATGCCACTCCTGGAGAAATCAAAACCAACTTGAACAAGCAGTTTGCCATATTCAGCAATAAGCACAACTGGGTGATGACCATTATTTACACCATGACCTTTGGTTCGTTTATTGGTTTTTCAGCAGCTTTCCCCAAATTGTGCCAGGACATATTTGTCTATTCCGACCCGGCCAATCCTGCATTCATCAATCCCAACGCTCCTGATTTTTTGATGTGGGTATTTTTAGGGCCGGTCATCGGTGCATTGATCCGTCCGGTCGGGGGCTGGCTGTCCGACAAAATAAACAGCGGCGCAAAAGTGACGGCAGGCAGCACCGTTGTGCAAATTCTTGCTACCCTGGCTGTCGCTTATTTCGTGATCCAGGCACGGAACAGCCCGACGCCCGAAACCTATTGGTGGCCGTTTTTTGGTTGTTTCATGCTATTGTTCCTGACCACCGGCATTGGCAACGGTTCTACTTTCAGGAGCATCCCGAATATTTTCAATAAAGAACAGGCTGGCCCAGTATTGGGCTGGACGGCTGCGATTGCTGCTTATGGTGCCTTTATCATACCGAAGTTGTTTGGCCAGCAGATAAAAGCAGGTACGCCCGAATATGCGCTTTATGGTTTTGCAGCTTATTACTTTATCTGTCTGGTACTCAACTGGTGGTACTATCAGGGACCAAAGGCTGAGATAAAGAACCCGTGAGTGAATGGTGAATGTAAAAAGTAAAAAGTAAAAAGTAAAAAGTAAAATGTAAAATGTAAAATGTAAAAAGTAAAATGTAAAACGAGATATGACAACACCAAAAGATAAGATCCCTAAAAGGTTTACGCGGTTCATGGAGAATCACCCGGAAATAGGAAAAGCCTATTCTGATCTTGGGACGGCCGTCCATAAGGCAGGCCCATTGGACGACAAAACCAGGGCCTTAATAAAAGTTGCCATTTCTGGTGGTGCTATGCTGGAAGGCGCTTTTCATTCACATATCAGAAAAGCAACGCAAGTGGGTGCAACAAAAGAGGAACTCCAGCACATTGCATTCCTGGCTTTGCCGACCATCGGATTTCCCTCAATGATGGCTTTATTGACATGGATTGATGATATTTATAAGGATTGACGATAGACGGTTTGGTTGCTTATGATGTTGAACAAATTGTTTTTAAACATATGATAATCAATGAATTATGCTGACGACCCCCAAACAGCCGAATACTCACGAACTCAAATACTCAAATACTCAAATACTCAAACTAACATGATAGAATTAAAAGTCATCAACAAAATTGATCCCATGAAAGGGAGGGCTGAAAGGCAAACAGAACAGGAGGAATTTTCGCCGATGTCGCCCCCAGATGCTTATACCCCTCCAAATGTGGATCCTGTCCCTTTTGCCGAAATACATCCATTTCTTCAGCAACTCGTGGAGGAACACAAATCCTATATCAAAGAACTGGAGGCTTTTGAAGAAACATTGATCTACATTCAACAAACAGGAGTTGACAGAACGGTGGATGGAAAACTCAGGCAATTCTTTGAATTCTTCGATAATCAAATTGTAAAGCACAATCAAAAAGAAGAAAAACACTTGTTTCCATTATTAAACCAACGGTTAATAGAAAATGGGGAACATGGTCATGGCCACGATCCAGTAACAGCAGTAGATATGCTGGAGGATGATCATGTCAAAACATTACAGCTTGCCGCTGTTGTTTTCAATTTCTTTGGAATGGCTATGCGCCTGCCCGACCTCAATTCCCGCCTTATGGTACTTGATGCAGGACTCGAACAAGGAAAGGTTCTTACCGAGCTTTTAAGGTTACATATTTTCCGGGAAGATAATATCGTATTTTCACTGGCTCACAAATTTATTACTAAGGCTGAGTTTGATGAAATGATGGATTGAGAAATTACCTGCCTGCCGGCAAGGCAGGGAAATTAGAAATTAGAAATTAGAAATTAGAAATTAGAAATTAGAAATTAGAAATTAATTTAAACAATAATTCGTAATTTATTCATAACGAGTTAATTATAAAAATAATTTGCCGATTCACTATTTCCAAAGGGGTTTAAACATTTTCAAACTGCATGTTTGCGAGGCTGTTGTATTTGCCGTTCAATAATGAAAGCTCATCGTGTGTGCCTTTTTCAACCACCATACCTTCGTCAATTACATAAATGCAATCTACATCCCGGATGGTGGTGAGTCGGTGGGCAATGATGATGGAAGTGCGGCCTTCCATCAATTTATCGAGGGCATCCTGCACCACTTTTTCCGATTCGGAGTCCAATGAAGAGGTGGCTTCGTCCAACAATAATATCGCTGGGTTTTTCAAGATCGCCCGTGCAATGGCCACCCGCTGGCGCTGGCCACCTGATAGTTTCACCCCCCGTTCTCCGATGATGGTGTCCAACCCGTCGGGGAAAGATTCGATGAATTCCCAGGAATTGGATTGCCTGGCCGCTTTGATGATTTCTTCTTCGGTTGCATTTTCTTTTCCATACAGGATATTCTCCCGGATGGTGCCGCCAAACAGAATGACTTCCTGGGGCACAAGGGCAATATTGCTCCTGTAATCCCTGATATTACTTGAATAAATACTTTCCCCATCTACTTTGATGTCCCCGTCAATTGTATTATAAAATCTCAACAGCAATTGAATAATGGTGGACTTCCCTACCCCGCTCGGTCCAACAAGCGCTACTTTCTGTCCAGCTTTCACATCTATATTTATCCCTTTCAAAACCGGAACATCTGAGCGTGTCGGATAGTGAAAATACACATCCTCAAATGAAATGTTACCGGTAATTTTTATTTGTGAAACTTCAGGGTGGCCTTCCAGGTCGATCTCTCCCTCGGTGTTCAATATCTGGCGCACCCGTTCCGTAGCACCCATCGCTCCCAGCAATTCAGGCGAAAAATTGGCAAGGCTGGCGAACGATCCCACAATAATAAAGGTATAGGTGACAAATGACACTAATTGCCCAGCAGTTATCACGCCGCCCTGTAACATCACCGCTCCTTGCCAGAGCACAAAAAAGAGCGCCCCAAACATGACAATGATGATAAACACGGCAAACAAGGCCCGGCCATGTGCGTATTTTATCGAAATTTTTACCACGTCTGAAATAGTGACAAAATACCTCCTCAATTCAAATAGCTCATTTACAAAGGCTTTTACAACTTGGATATTTTGGATGGACTCGGCAACGAGGGAGTTGGATTCGGCCAGTTTTTGCTGGCGGACCTTTGAGAGTTTCCTGATGTATTTCCCAAAAAAAACAGCACTTAAAACTACGACTGGAACCGTCAGCAACATCACCATGGAAAGTTTTGGAGCTGTTATTATCAGGAGGATAATCCCCACTACGATGATGATGATTTGGCGGAAAAATTCCGCAAGGGTAATGGAAAAGGCACTGTGGAGTTTTTCGATGTCGGCAGTCAGTCGGCTGATAATATCACCTAGTTTGTTTTCTTCGAAGAAGGTAATGGGCAAGGAAATAAGCTTTTGGTAAAGCCCCTTCCTGACATCGGCAATGCCTTTTTCACTCACATTGGCAAACAGCAAAACCCGCGCATAAGAGACGATGCCTTGGACCAACAAAATGATGACCATGCCAACCCCAAGTTCTTTCAAAGAAAAATCAAACCGTGAATTGCCCTGGGCGATGTCCACCAGTTCACCAATGATCCGGGGGAATATCATGAATACCATGCTGGAAATAAACAGCAAGAACATGCCTCCATAAAATGACCAGCGGTATGGTTTGATGAATTGAAATGATTTGACTGCTTCCCGCAAGGATTCTTGCGTCAGCTTCGGTTTTGGTGCATCGTCGAATTCCGTATTTCGTTTTCTTGCCATAATTTGAATAATTGTCCCAGTGATTTTGGGTCTTTGGTTTTTTTGGTGGCCCAAAAGTAATCCCAATCAATAGTTAAGCAAACAGGTTGGATTGTCGTTTGTTGGTAAAAATATTCTTCGGAGGATATTTAAAAGTTGGCACTAAAACAAAAAGCCTTGCAAATCAATGACTTACAAGGGTTTGAAATAATGTCTAATCCTCTGGGGAAAGGCACAGTACACTGTCCTGCGCCAGCAGAGCCTTAGCTATCAGTGGAAGGTTCTATAGCTAAATATTTTTTCAACTCTACTCTAAACTTAGCGGCCAAGTCCTTAACCTCTTCATTATCAATATTTCTGAATTCTTCTATGCCTTTTATTATTTGCTCCTTATCATCAACAATAGATTGTTTTGACTTCTTTTGGTGAGCCATTTTTTCAAACATTGATATAGCTATTTGTAGATTTCCTGTAACGACAAAGTAGTCAATGTTTTTTTCACCTAATTGCTTTTTTAACCGCAAGGATATTGCATGATCTCTGGCAGCATTTAGAGAATATGTTAATACTGAACCCCACATGCCATTAGACGAAGCTATTTGAGCAATAGATGTAAAATTATTTCCAGACGTCGATGCTAAAGCAGCTTCCATTTTCATAAGTTTTGACTTTTGCTTATCAAATTCAATCTTTTGCTTCAAAATCTGCTTCTTAGTGTTCTTCTTTATCCTATTAATGGTTAACCAAAACCCTCCAAATGACACAAACGCCAGCAATCCGAAAGCAATTGATATTATCGTCCCAAATCTACCTGCTTGAGTTTCAAGCGCCACAGAAAAATAATCCTCTTTCACCCTATAAAAAAATAGCTCTTTGTTTAACGAATCGTTTACAGCGATCACTTCAGATAGCTTGTGCCCCAGCTGGGCATTCGATTCGGTAAGCTCACCAATCCTCCCTTCAAAATATATAGAGTCGGTATTGGCAACCTTTTTCTGTCCATATAGAAGTGAAGTAAAAAATAGAATGGAAAAAACAAAAGTGGTTCTTGTTAAGGTTTTCATGTTTTCAATTTTGGATCGAATATAAACCAAATCTACCAAACCCTTGCACCACAACCCTTTTCTCTGAATATTGGCTCGTACAAAATGCTTATTGAGCCATTGGCCGTGAATAGTTTCTTTTCGATAATTATTCATTGGAAACACGTCCCCTTTCCTGCCACCACATCTTTACCCCATGGCAAAAAAGCAAGCCGTCATATTCATCAATGGCAACAGGCGTGGGCGAGAGTAAATTTTTTATAAGTTGCCCCTAAAACAAAAAGCCCTGCAAATCAATGATTTACAAGGCTTTAATAGTAATTGTGATCCCGACAGGATTCGAACCTGTGACCGTCTGCTTAGCTTACCAACTACGGCTTTCGCCGCTCACATCGATGAAGTGATTTGTGGTCTGGACTATATCTTCACCATTACAGGTGCAGCGCGTGTAGTCTCTACGGAACCTCCCTATAATCATCCGCAAAATGGATATTTTGTTTTTGATTATTCTTCGGCATTCTTACCCTAAAGCTGACCGATTTGTTAAAAGTGCTTGGGTTGAAATAGTAACAAGTATTTGTATCGATGCAGTAAACACAATAGATATCAATACTTTGTTTATCAACCTGTTTGGTTTTAACACCAGAAGAAGTAGAATACGAGTTTCGAAAAGCGATCATAAAACCACCTTTTGAATCAATTGACCTACTTTTTACCTGAACCCTCTTAAAATTGCCATTCTTGTAAACGACTAAATCAAAAGGTGCATGTTCAGATAGTGGCATACAAACCAAAAAGCCTTTTTCACAAAGGTCTGCTGAAGCCTTCAGAACGCCTAAATCTCCTTTGGTTTTTGTGTGATGGGTTTTCATCTCACAAATTTATCAAAGAGATAGGAAGTTTCCTCGGTATTGCCATTTTACAGGTTTCACCGATATAGCGCTGTCCACTCATAGCGTTTTGTTTCCGCTATGAGGCTCCTAGATTTGAAGGCAGATGCTCTATCCAGCTGAGCTACGGGACCCAATATGTCAAATTTAAAAACGAGGCGCAAAGGTAGCGCTTTTTTGATATTCCGAACAAACAATAAAACCTTCCTAACTGAACATCATTCTTTTCCGTTCTTTTCAAAATGGTTTTTCCTAACTTGGCTTTCATTTCTGAGAGTTTGAGTTTTTGAGGGTGTGAGTATTTGAGGATGACCAGACCAGACCACTTAAAAACTCAAAAACTCAAAAACTCAACCATGGCTGTACAAATAGATGAAAATTGGAAATCGCTGCTCAAGGCAGAATTTGAACAACCTTATTTTCAGGCCATCATTTCATTTATCAAAAAGGAAATGGCAGCGGGGAAAACAATATATCCGCCTGGACCACTTATTTTCAATGCTTTCAATACCACCCCTCCCGAATCTCTAAAAGTAGTCGTGCTGGGACAAGACCCTTACATCAAATCTGGAGAAGCAATGGGGCTTTCCTTTTCTGTCCCACAAGGCACCAAGGTCCCACCCTCCCTTAAAAATATTTATAAAGAACTTGAAACAGACCTTGGTTGCCCCCCTCCTAATCACGGGGACCTGACCAAATGGGCAAAGCAAGGAGTTTTTCTTTTGAATGCTTCCCTGACCGTTGAGCACGGCAAATCCAACTCTCACTCCAAAAGCGGCTGGCATACTTTCACCGATGCTGTTATCCGTAAAATTTCTGAGGAAAAAGAAAGCCTGGTTTTTATGCTCTGGGGCAATTTCGCCAAACGAAAAGCGGAACTGATCGATCCGTTCAAACATCTCATCCTGGAAGCTGCCCACCCTTCCCCACTGGCAGGGGGCGCTTATTTTGGAAGCAAACATTTTTCAAAAGCCAATGAATACCTGGCCACGCAGGGAAAAGAAACCATCGATTGGTGCTTGAGGAATTGAGAATGGAGAATGAAGCCCCAAAATTTGATTCTAAACTCCATTGACAATTTCGGCGAGACTTACACAGTATGGCTTAATGAACATCGCCCATTCTCCATTCTCAATTCTCAATTCTCAATTAAACCAGCTTCCCGTCTTGCATTTCGATCTTTCGGTCGCTCATCTTGGCCAATTCCGTATTGTGGGTAACGATGAGGAAAGTTTGACTGAAATCTTTCCTGAGTTTGAAAAGCAGTTGGTGGAGTTCTTGTGAGGAGGAGGAATCGAGGTTGCCAGAAGGCTCATCGGCGAATATCACTGCTGGCTGGTTCATCAACGACCGGGCCACGGCCACCCGCTGTTGTTCCCCACCTGAAAGCTGCGTTGGTTTGTGATCGAGCCGCTCAGCAAGTCCGAGGTAATCCAATAATTCTTTCGCCCTTTTGTTGGCAAACGATTCGCTTTTGCCTTTGATGTAGGCAGGAATGCAGACGTTTTCGAGTGCAGTGAATTCAGGCAACAAGTGGTGGAATTGGAACACGAACCCAATTTGTTCATTTCGGAACTGAGCCAAATCTTTGAGATCCAATTTTGAGACATCGATACCGTCAAACACAACAGTCCCCGTGTCTGCTTGGTCGAGCGTGCCCATTATGTGCAACAGTGTACTTTTGCCAGCACCTGATTTGCCAACAATGCTCACGATCTCGCCTTTTTTTATGGATACATCAACTCCTTTCAGGACGTGGAGCTCACCATAGGATTTGTGGATATTTTTCGCTTCAATCATAGGGCGGCAAAGGTAAGGTTCATTGCTTCATTGTTTCACGGATTCATTGTTAAATCCCGGCAACACATATCGTCGCTCATCCAAAAAAAAAGAGCGCAGGCAAAACTGCCCCGCTCTTGTAAGAAATCACCCGACTGTTATTATGAAGGAGTTTAACCTTCACAGAATAGAAAAATATACTATCATTTAATTTTTAAACCATTTAACCCAGGAAAGTTTTTCGTTTGCCGGGCTGATTTCAAAAAATAATGAGTTTCTTTGGTTCTTTTGGAAAATAGTAATGCGCAAAACTGCAAAACCACACATTATTATTCTGGACGCCAAATTACAGCGCTTTCTACAATAACCCGAAATAATTTTAAGAAAATTTTAAGAAATCTGTGAAAAACACCTTTTTTACCCGAATTACACTGTTTTTTCCTTTTGTTTTGATAGTGGTTTGGGTCACTGTAGCTTTTGTTGTCAACCCGATCGGTGAATTTCCCCTCAATGATGATTTTTCTTTCAGCAGGTCGGTATTCAATCTATCTGAAAGAGGCGTTTGGGAATTTGACGATTGGCTGTCCATGACATTGATCACCGAGGTCCTGTGGGGAGGGGCATTCTGCAAAGTCTTTGGTTTTTCATTTTCAATACTGAGAATTTCTACATTAGTACTCGCCTATTTTGGTTTGCTTTCCATGTATTCCATCTGCCGGGAATTGGGGCAAACCAAGTCAATATCATTCATCGCAACACTGATCCTTGCTTTCAACCCTTTGTTCTTTTCACTTTCCTACACCTTCATGACCGATGTGCCGTTCATCAGTATGTGCCTGATTTCCAGCTTGTTCTATATCAAATATTTCAGGGAGAGGAAATGGCAATGGATAGTAATTGGGAGCTTTTTTGCCATTGCTGCCACATTCATCCGTCAGTTGGGGCTGATGCTCCCATTTTCTTTTGTAATCGCCTATTTATGGAAAATGAGACTGGATTTCCGCTCAATAGTAATTGCCCTTTTGCCAGCTGTCATCACTTTGATCTTGTTGCAGGTTTACATGGATTGGTTCAATTCAACCCAAGGGACACCAGATACTTTTGGTACTTTTTCAAAACTGTTCAAGCGGATCGGAAGCCCAGATTTCATTGAAGTATGTTTTGACAGGGTCGGGCTGCTTTTGATTTACATGGGCTGGTTCTTACTTCCGCTTAACCTCCTCCTATTTAGGAAACCAAACAGGCGTGTCTTTCTGATTTCAAGCTTTTTTTTGGTAATTAGCTTAATCGCAATGTTCCACATCTGGGAGCGGTTCCCTTGGGGCAATATATTCTACAATTTAGGACTTGGCCCAAAAACATTAAAAGATGGAATCTATTTCATAAACGTGTTCCCAATGTTGCCAGAATGGGCCGTCCGAGCTTTGTCTGCAACTGGAATTGTAAGTGCTATCTTATTGATTCTTAATTTAATAAATTCAATAAACCTAAAAAACAAGTCTTCAAACGGTGGATTCGCCACTCAGATTTTTGCAATTGGTAACATAGTCTTATATGGTGGCTTTCTTATGCTCGATGTACATTTTTTCGACCGATACTTTATCCCGTTACTACCGTTTCTAATAATCCTTATTTTGTCCAAACCAATACCTCAGTTGTCTGCCCTACCAATGAGGATCGGAGCTTATATTGTCCTATTTATAATTGCCATATTCTCGGTCACTGCTACCCACGATTATCTCTCCTGGAACAGTGCAAGGTGGGCAGCATTGGATCATTTAACCAAAGAAAAAAATATCACGCCAAACGAAATTAATGGGGGATTTGAATTCAACGGTTGGCACCGGCCGGCCAAAGAACGCACTTATGGTGCATTCAAAAGTTGGTGGTGGGTGGACAAAGAAAACTATCTTGTTACTTTTGGAAAAATGGGGGGATTCAAAAAAATTGAAACCTACCCGTATTATCGATTCCTGCCTCCAGGAAGGGACAGTATTTTCATTTTGAAAAAAGATTAGATGTATTTTTTTTTGAACCACAAAAGGCACAAAAGGAAGACTTCTTATGTAGCCCTATTGTGCCTTTTGTGGTTCAAAAAATTAGAGCCCAATTAATACTACTCCCCCACTCCAAACATTAAATTCTTCAATCTTGAGCCTTGCAATTCTGGAAGATCATATGTATTCTCAAATTTTTCAATAGTTGATTTTATATCTTCCCTCATTTCAGAAAACTGCCGTGGCAATTGTTGATGACAGAGACTTTCGCCTTGATAGGATGAAACGATGTTATCGAATTTTTGATAGTACTGCGTGCCCTGTCCAATAAAATTGCTGTACTTGGTTATGAAATCAATAACCCGTTGGGTTGCAAATTCGAGGTTGACTAATTTCCGGCTGGTGTGTACTGAGATATTTCCACTTGTCTTTATTTCCTCCTCCATCTCAACCATCAAATCTGCTAACTTATCAGATAAGGATTCCCAATCGTCATTCGTGCGAGTCTCAGCAAGTTGCACCAAATAATTCACGGGTTTGGTATATTCCTGGAACAGCCGTTCACAATCCTTTTTTAATGCTTGATTCGATATTTTTAAATATTCCGTCTCATTTTTGATGACATTTAAATCAGCATTCATACGTACTGTAAAATCCAGGATACAAGCAATATCCTCCATTTCTTTTTCCTTCTCTTTAGAACTGTTTTCACCCAACAATACGGAGACCATGGTATAAGTCGCGGAAATAAATGGATTGCTTTGCAACAAAGATGGCAGCCCCATATTGTATTTTTCATTTTTGTTCTTTTCCAGCAATTCCTTTGTTTTTTGAAATGTCGGATAACTGTGGGGATTCGATAAAACACTAATGTGCTGGTAAGTATGAAGTCCTGTAAAATGATGGTCGAGTCCTAATATTTTTTCATACATCAACCGGATCAATTCTATGCCTTTGCGATACCTTACTCCTATTAATGTAATATCCCATTGCGTCTCCAATAAATTAATATCTTCCATTAATTCTATTTTCTGTATTAGGGCATTTTGAAATTTTCGGTTCTTTTTCCCAGCGGTATTTATCAATGTTACATTTATTGCCTCCAACTCAATATTTAGGATATGTCTTTTGGATAAAAAAATAGATTTCTCATGATTTATTTCCACATTAAAATCGATTAAAATATTATCAAAAGAAAAAGAATCAACCGGACACGAAGTAATATTATTTAGGAAATAAAAACATAGAGCCAGCGCTAATGAAGTCGTTTTAATTGATAGTAAATTTTTCATAATAAATAGTTTATAATAATAAAAACAAGGGCGTGATGCTGTGAACGTATTGTTCATAGCATATGGTCTAAAGCTGGATTTCCTTAAGAAAGTTGTGGAATATTTTATACAGAAAGATGCGAAACAGAAAGGTAAAGATGCGTAATATATACTATCAATTTATTTAAGTCCAGTTTGGTTCCATTCATTCTGGAATTTGACTTGGGGCTGACCTAATTGGTGGTCAGCAATATTTTTGAATGAGACCAATAGCTATCAGCCTTTTTATTGAAGGCGGATAAAATGTTTAATTATCTAATACAAGTTCCGTAAAAAGAAACAGGAATGCTCATTGATTTTATGAATTTCTTTTACCTATTCAGATTCATGGGCGGATATTGTGCAAAAGAATAACCATCAAAACGATTCGAATCACAACTCATTGATTTTCAACCTAAAAACTGCTTGTTCAGGACTCTGCCCTTTGCCAACTATGTCCATTGTCATACTACCCCATTATAGGTATTGTGCATTTCTAAAAATATAGAATTGGGATAAACGTAGCCAGAAGTAGAACTTCCAGTTACGCCAAATACACAAAACCGATTATGGGGTAGTTTAGCCCTTATTACTTGTAGGTATTATTCTGTTTATGGGTGATTTTCTATTTTCTCTCCGCTTCATTATTTTTATTCCATTATTATTTGCACCTTTGCTAAATGCCTTTTAAGAAAATATATAGCATCTCTGAAATGCCTTGGATCTTAATTCCTGGGTTGTAACGCTACTCCGCTACCTTTCGTTTTCTTCTCAATCATCATTTAACAATTCAATTTTATTAACATGAATAAAACACTTGCATTAGGTGCTGGTATGGTTGGCGGTATTGCTACAATATATATCTGATTTAGAAGCTATTTTAAAACCCTCGTAATTAATTGCACCGTTCTCCGATTGATGTAATTGAGGCATATGAATCAACTTAACTGTTTTTACAATATTTGTTTTCAATTAAAGTGAGACAATCAACTTTATAAAATATTATGCCGATACAAACACCTTTTCACCCGAGAACCTCGGAACTCAACAGCAGTCTTGATTGGAAGGATTGGGGTGGCTATTTCGCTGCTAATTCCTACAATGTGGTTAATGATTTCGAATATTATGCATTCAGGCATTCAGCAGGATTGATCGATATTACCCCCCTTTTCAAATATAAAGTAACCGGGAAAGATGCGTCCAGGTTTTTGTCTCGCCTTATTGTTAAAGACATAAGCAAATTAAAGCTAAACCAAGCTACATACTGTTGCTGGTGTGATGATCGGGGCATGGTCATAGATGACGGAACAGTTATGCGATTTGGAGAGGATGAATATTTTGTGACAGCGGCAGATCCTTCGTACTCGTGGTTTTCAAGATTTATTAAAAAACTTGATGTCCATATTGAAGATGTCACAGACAGCTACTGCGCATTGGCCTTGCAAGGCCCTACATCGAGGGACATCCTAAAAAACATGTGTGATGCGGATTTAGACAGTTTGAAATTTTTCTGGACGACGAGCACCAAAGCTGATGGCTTTGAATTTAAAATTTCACGTACAGGATACACTGGAGATTTAGGCTATGAGCTATGGATAAAAAATGAAGATGCATTGAAATTGTTTGATGCGGTTTGGAGTGCAGGCCAAAACTACAACATAAGAATGTCGGGAATTGCTGCCCTGGATATCGCCAGAATCGAAGCAGGACTTATCATGAATGGTGTGGAATATCACAGTTCTTTACATGCACTTACCCCAGAACAAATGAGCACCCCGTATGAACTTGGACTCGGCTGGATGGTCAATTTGGACAGGGAAACATTCATGGGCCAAAAAGCCTTGAGGGCAGAAAATAAAAACGGGTCAAGATGGGCAACTGTAGGAGTTGATATCAATTGGCCCGATTTGGAAGAACTCTATCAAAAACATGGATTACCGCCCCACACAGAAGCTGGCGCCTGGCGGCACTCTGTTCCAATATTTCAAAAGCAGCACGTATCCAAACAAATTGGATATGCAACCAGTGGAACGTGGTCTCCCGCACTTAAAAAGAATATAGCACTTGCTACTATAGAGATAGATTACGCCAAGCCGGGAACTGAAGTAAACTTTGAAGTAATGGTGGAACACCATAGGGAGACAGTCAGGGCGACTGTACACAAACCTCAATTTTTTAATCCAGAAAGAAAAAGGTCAATCCTTAAAAAATAACACAATGAGCAAAAAATATGATGCTATAATAATAGGTGGGGGTCACAATGGATTGATCAATGCCGCATATTTAGCCAAAGCAGGTAAGGATGTTTTAGTTTTAGAAAAAAGGCATGTCCTTGGAGGGGCAGCTGTTTCAGAAGAGGTGTATCCAGGATTTACTTATTCGGTGTGTAGCTATGTTGTGAGTTTGTTTCGACCACATATTATAAGAGAGTTAAACCTTGCAAAACACGGATATGACATTATTCCCATGGACGCGTCATTCCAGCCACTTCCTGACGATGATTTGGGCTTATGCAGATGGGGAGATGCTTCTCGATCCAGAAGGGAAATTGCGCGATTTAGTAAAAAGGATTCGGAAGTTTATGGCGAGTTTAGCAAGGTAATGACCCACATGGCAAAGTTGGCAAAGGAAGTCATAGATCATCCGGCACCAGATGTAGCCTCCATCAATCCAAAAGAGCTTTCGTCTCTTTTGAGAATGGGGAAGGTCTTCAAAAATCTTGGCCCTGAGTTGCTTCACATGAATACCAAACTACTGACCATGAGCAGTGCCGATTTTCTCGATCTCTGGTTTGAATCAGAAGTACTAAAAGGGCCAATGGCCGTAAGCGGGATTATTGGGACATTTCTGGGCGTCCGTTCTCCCGGAACGGCTTATGTACTTCTTCACCATTACATGGGCGAGTTAGACGGAGCTTTTCGTTCCTGGGGATTTTCAAAAGGTGGAACGGGTGGGGTAAGTATTGCGTGTGCCAATGCTGCCAAAAGCTATGGAGCAGAAATAAGAACCAATGTGAATGTGTCTCATGTCAAAATTAAAAATGGGAAATCCACAGGTATAATTTTGGCAAATGGAGATGAAATTGATTCCAAAATAGTCGTTTCAAACCTAGACCCAAACCGAACCTATCTCAAAATGATTGGGGAGGACAATCTTCCAAAGGATATTACAACAGAGATCAAAAGGTTTAAGCTCAGAGGTAGCTCAGGAAAAGTCAATTTTGCCCTCAGTGGAGTCCCCAATTTCTGTAAGAAACGCGATGGTCTTGAGTTCATGAAAGGAGATATTGCCATTGTCCCTAATGTTGATTACGTGGAGAAAGCCTACGATCAAGCAAAATATGGAGAGTTTTCAGAAAAGCCTTATATCAATATAGTTGTCCCATCATTAACAGACCCAACATTGGCACCTCCTGGCAAACACGTGATGTCATGCTTTGTACAATATGCTCCGTTCGACATTAAAGAAGGCCCTGAGTATTGGCCGAAGTTGGCTGGTAAATTCGGTGATGCCGTGCAAAATACGATCAAGGAATATGTCCCAGATATTGACAGTTTGGTGGAACATAGGCAAGTGGTCACACCTTGGGATTTACAGGAAACTTTCGGACTAACAGAAGGCAATATATTTCAAGGAGAACTTACCCTAGAGCAGCTTTTATTTCAACGTCCAATTTCAGGTTATGCCAAATATAAAACCCCAATAGAAAATTTATGGATGTCCGGCTCCGGCACCCATCCCGGAGGTGGGATCATGGGATCGGGAGGTGAATTATCTGCAAAGTCAATTTTAAAAGAAAAAGTGATATGAGCATGTATGATATTATCGTAATTGGTGGTGGTCATAATGGACTCACCACAGCCACTATTCTTGCCAAAAAGGGAAAGAAAGTCCTTGTGGTCGAGAAAAGAAATGTGCTGGGTGGTATTGCAGCGGGAGAAGAATTCCACCCAGGCTATTCAACAACAGGATTATTGCACGATACCAGTGGTGTCCGGTCAGAAGTAGTTAAAAACCTTCAACTTGAAAAACATGGATTGGAGATTGATAACAAACGTGCAGATGTGACAATTCTGTCCAAAGATGGAAAAAGTGTCACTGTCCATTCAGACGTAAATGCAACTGCTAAAGCTATCGCTAAATTCTCCAAAAATGATGCTGAAGCCTACAAAGCATACCAGGAGTTTCTTAAAAATATTAGTAAAGTCATCAATGATTTGATGGACAATCCCCCTCCAAATATTGAAGTTGAAAATTTGACCATGGCCAGTCTGGTCGTATTGGCCAAAAAAGGGCTAATGCTCAAAGGGCTGGGGAATAAAACCATGATGGAATTGCTCAAGGTAGCTCCGATGTGTGTGGCAGATTTTTTGAACGAAAAATTTGAAACAGATTTTCTTAAAGCCGGCCTAGCCGCACCGGCCTTATACGGATCCTATGCTGCCCCATGGTCCGCATATTCTACTATTAACCTGCTGCTTTGGGAATGTGCTTCCAGAAGTAATATTAAAGGTGGCCCACAAGCCCTTGTTAATGCATTGCTAAAGGCAGCTGAACAAGCAAAGGTTGAAATTCGAACCGGAGCAGGAGTAGAAAAAATAATGTTGGATGCTGAAGGAGCTATTAGCGGTGTGAGATTAAAAGGCGGTGAGGAAATCAGTGCCGCGAAAGTTGCAGCTTCCTGCACACCGAAAGAAACCTTCCTGAACTTGTTTGATGATTTCGAGCTTGAATACGAACTTGATTATTGGATTGACAAAATACGAAGCAGGGGCACAACTGCAAAGGTCAATCTTGCTATTAATAAAGGAGTCGAATTAAACGGCCAAACAGTTGAATATGCCAGGACAGGAAATTCTTTTGATGAAATGGAAAAGGCCTTTGATCCAGTGAAGTACAAGGAAGTAACCGATGCACCATTCCTGGATATTCATATTCCTACTATCTCTGATCCTTCTTTGGCGCCAGATGGCCACAGCGTCATTTCAGTATTGGTTCATCAAATCCCCTATTATTTTGAAACAGGATGGTCGGCAGGCGCAAAAAAGAAATTAGGTGAGGATGTACTCAAAACGCTTGAATTATATTCACCTGGGTTAGCGAAAGCCGTGGTTGGCATAGAAGTCCTTTCACCAGTTGATTTTGAAGAAATATACACGTTGACCGAAGGCCATATTTATCATGGGGAACATTTTGTGGATCAATTGGTCACGCGTCCGATTCCAGCTTGCTCAAGATATACTACCCCAGTTTCTGGCTTGTATTTGTGCGGCAGTGGCTCGCATCCTGGAGGTGGTATTACCTGTGCACCTGGAAGTATGGCGGCTGCAACAATTTTGCGTACAAAATAACTTGTGAGATCAACATAACCCGATAAAATGATTTATGCCAAATAAAAAAATTGAAAAAGGGAGTTGATTATCCCATCGTCGATATTGCATGGACTTTACCGGGAAAATATTACCACAGTGAGGATATTTACAAAGAGGAGATCGAAAAGAAATTTTACACTCCCTATACAAGGAATTGCTAAAAGCCCTTGGGCATGATGATCCTGAGGAAAATGATAAATTTTAACTGGCGGATATTCGATCATTAATGCAATCACTACTGTGCCAAAAATAAAATCAGAGAAGCATAAATCTGTATGTCATTATTTGTTGACACTAATCACTGACCAAAACCTTCATGGCCATATAGCCTAATCCTAAAACCCCAGTCATTACTACCGCTAATCCAAGTGAACTCAAATTTGCAATCGGATGAAAAACTACCTGCATAATATCGCAAAACAATTGGTATGGATGTGTGATGATATCCCAAGTATTCCAGCGCTGACACCTGCCTATATAAACACCGAATGCACATAATATAATAGCAATCCAAATTAATACATCAGAAATTTTTTTTCCAAATTTTTTTTCCAAAAAACATTGCACGTCAAGCAGCGATAAAAAGCCCAAAAACAATCCAGTCCAGGCAAATGAAAAAAGCATCATGGTATCATACCAATATGGAACAGGAGGACGAAATCTCACATGCAACAAATCCGTGACCAGATAAGGAGCGTTTGGCAAAAAGACCAGCCAAGTCATTAATAAAATAACAACAATCCACTTTTTTGAAAAGTGATGCATTGCCATTGACAACCAATATGGAATCCATGCAAGAAAGAGATTCCAAACAAGAAACATAAACGTTTCGCTCCTAGTATTAGCTACATCCTGAATGCTAGCAATTTGTCCAAAATCAAACCCAATATAACTACTTCGATAGACTACCAATGCACAATCAAATATGGACATTAAACAAAGCAATAAAAATATTTTATAATGCTTTTTTGATAAAAATAAATTTGACATATCTCAACGAATAAAAATACTAATTAGGGTGAATAGAAGTGGTTAAAAGTTATTCTGAAAATTATCCATTTAACTTCCAATACTTTCTACCAAGTCTACCAATTCACTTTCCGTGAAGAATACTTACCACGATTAAATAATCATTTCCCAGCGTGTATTTATGATTATTTAATCATGGACGTTTCAAGGTTTTATTTCTTTAAGTAGTCGGACACAGCTGTTTAATTCTTCTATTCATGAATCTTAATCCAATCTATTGTGTCGTCCTCAGAGAGTTTGATCACCATTGTTTTAGTATGTAAAGTCCAAAAACCTATACGCTTCTCAGTTATCAGGTAGTATAGATAATTTTCATTGCTCCTGTAATAGGAAGGCTCTCCAAGCAGACCTAAAATTTCATCTTTATTTAGCGACCTGATCGTATCATTGTAAACCAGGTCATTAAGCATTCTATCTCTGTAGGGATAATCCGCACCATCCTTCGTGTTCCATTTCGCCTTATCAAACACCCATTCACTGTCCGGTTTCGATTTCTCATTTCCACCATTTTCTCCTCTATCGGTTTTACAGGCGAGACTGCATACAAAAAGGGATACTATAAAGAATCTAATTTTGCTGCTGTGGAGGGGTACGACAAACCTCATAATTATGAGGTTTAAATTGATGGATTCCTTGAGCCATTTGGTGGCCTTGTTAAATGTGTTTTGTGGAACTTGTGCTGGATTTTGCATGATAGATTATTTTAAAAGTCCTTTGAAATTCAAAGTATTTGTGTAAAAAAATATTGACAACGAATGGCCCATGATTTCCAAATTGCTGATTTTCAATAACTTGCATCTCCTCATTGTCTTAACTAAAGGTGACACCTTTTATAGTTCCCTCTCTTCAAAAATCAACCTCCCTTCAACAAGGCTTCCAATGCTTTCAAGTGGTCATCAAATGCCTTTCGTCCAGCAATGGTTGCAGTATAGGATGTCTGAGGTTTTCGGCCGATAAATTCTTTTTTCAAATCGATGTACCCCTCTTTTTCAAGCACTTTGATGTGGCTGGCAAGATTGCCGTCAGTAAGGCCAAGCATTTCTTTGATTGCACCAAACCCTACCCAGTCGTTCACCATCAACATGGACATGACACCCAACCTGATACGGTTATCGAGTTTTGTACTGTTGAGTTTATCTAGTAGGTGTTTCATTTCAAGCTTCTGTTATGAAACCTCATGGTCAATTTTCCTTTCGTGTTTATAGTATATCAAAAGTCCGTAAACAATGTGGAGGATTCCAAACCCCAATGCCCACAATTCCAATCCAAAGCCTGGGTAATACAAGCCAATGCACCCCAATATTATTTCCGTTATCCCCAAGTTCCTGATATCAACAAAGGTATATTTCCCACCATTCACCAAAGCCAGTCCATAAAAAATCAATGTGGCTGGGGCCACCAATCCATATACACCATTTTTGTACAAAACAAGGCAAAAAATCCCGCCAGCGACCAGCGGGATAGCAAGGTTGACCAACATTCGGCCAGCCATCGCATCCCATGTTTTCTGGCCTTGTTTTTTTGCTTTTCTTGTCGTGAAAAAAATCCCAGATACAAGCGCTAACACAAATACTATAGTGGCATCGAGCACAAAAAAGGTTTCATAAGGCATGCCCCATTTTCCGTTGTGCAGTATTTCGTAATAGAGATGTTTACTTGAAAATACTGGAACGTCGAGGTATAAATAAACTGCCGCCGCACCCAAAAGGGCCCAAACCCCAGCAGCAACTCCCGACAGCCCACTTAATGAAATGAATCGGCTACTGCGCTCCATCAGCGAGCGGATCTGGGTCAATGTTTCGAGATGTTCGTTGTGGGTTTCTACCATGCTTAAGATGTTATAAAAGTACTTTGAATCACAAAGTAATGATAAAAAAATGGAAGCTGCAAATGTCAGCTTCCATTTTTTTACCATTACCCGAATCAGTTTTTGATAAACCTACCTTTATGAATTGTACCATCCTGAGATGTCACACTTAAAATATACAATCCAGATGGTATTTGGTCAACATTAAATTTAACAGCATTAGATTTCTGAATATTATCAGCGATCACCACCCTACCGTGTATATCAACCACTTGAAACTTTATCATGGTCCCAGAAAACTGAATTTCCAAAAAATCATTAGCTGGATTTGGATAAAAAATCAATATTTCATTTGAACTCTCACCCACAGCTATCCCACCCCATTCTGGTTTATTTAAGAATGAACTCGAATTTCCGCCAGGACTATTAAATCCATCATCATCCAACCCCCCTGGGGTTTCTTCTGACAGACAATTCAAATTTTTGGTAAAATAATTTCCTATCAACCGAAACCCTTTGGGCGGAAATACGCCATAGTCCACACCACTCATATTGCTGGGCAAAATGTTATCAGGGGAAGAATCATCTATTAAAAATAATTCATCAGGGCAATCCCCATCTTTGGCAAAAGAAAATAACATAACCTCTCCGTCATCAAAAGAAATTCCTTCCTCATCTGGAGATAGATCGAAAGCAAAATAGTTGTTCCCTGACTGAGTCTGTGTTGTTTCCAATGTCCAAACACCGCTGGCGTGACTCTCAATGTTTTTCAGGTTAAACCCTTCTGTAGCGCCGACCGTAATGTTGCCAGACTCCAAAATGAAATTATTAAGTGCTCCATTTGTATTAGCTGGTTTTAGAAAAACACCCCACGAAACACGGCCCGCAAGCATACGGACATTCAATTCCAAAGAATCATCAAATGCTATTATAGGGCTGTTGGGGTCATTCAAATCACCATCGTCCCCAGCATCGTAAATGCCATTTCCATTGGTGTCCTCCAACCCATTTGGGTATCCGTCATTGTCGTTGTCATCACAGTTCCAGGCCATCGGCGCATATAAATCAGTAAAGTTGTAAAAATTCAATTGGGGGTTAAATTGGATCACTTGCAAGCCATTCCCAGGATTGGAATTCGCACTGTTCGGAGGGCAAAAAGGATCCGATTCATTAGGTGTATAACAATCAATTAAATACAAGGAATCTGGACATCCGCTTTCTCCTCTAAAGGTAAACAACAAAACGTCCTCTTCATTTTGATATAATATTGGGTAGCTTGGTTCAGCCTGCAAAAGACTAAATGAAACGTAATCCTTTGCTGGATTTTCAGGCGGATTATAAACTGTGGCATCGTTCTTCCAAAGTCCTGAAATGGGATTTAATCCATACCAAGAAAAGCCATCTGGCATGACAACCGTTACTAGTCCGGACCCTGTGATTGTTTCGCCCTCTTCATTCATACCTTCCATTCTTGCATACACCCCCCAAGATTCTCCACCTGGCTGAACCTGAAGTTTTAAAAGAATACCAGGAGGCAAAGGGCTATTTGGGTCATTTAGATCGGACTCGTCTATATCTGGATCATATATGCCGTTTCCGTTGGTGTCCTCAAAAGCATTGAGGATTCCATCGCCATCGCTGTCGTGGCAGTTCCAAGCAGAGGGGGCATAAATGTTTGAAAAATTATAAAATTCGGTAGTTGAAGTGAAATCTATCACAGAAAGGTCGTTGCCTGAAAGGCAGCCATCGACATTATAAATACAACAAAGGGAATCAGTTTGAATTGGCGTCCCACAATCAAATAGGTACATGGTGTCAACACAATTATCTAACTGGTAGGTAAAAAGGAGGGTTTCTTCTGTGCCTAAGGGTATCGGAAATGTTGGCTCCGCAATTAGCAACCCAAAGGTAAGGTATTGCATATCAGGGTTCTGAATTGGTGAAACCACAATCGAATTCTGTCCCCACAATCCGTTTACGGAACTAAAGGATGAAATAAAATTGCCCGCGGGCATAACAACAGTCACTGCACCGGAACCCGTTATCGTACCCGGTGAAGGAATTATGCCAACAGGCTTCACATACACCCCCCACTTGTTTTCTTCCATCAACTGCAACTTCATTTCAAGCTGTGCACTAAGTGGTGTGGAAATAGAAATAGAAAGGAAAAATAAAAGGATGCTAGGTAAGATTCGGGCGCACATAAGCCATTTGGTTTTTTATCATAAAATGATGGGGAGACGAGAGAGAGGGGAAGGATACCCTACTTAGGCAATATTTATACCAACGTACACCCCGAAATGTGATCGCCATATTTATTGGACAGACTTAATGTGTGATAATTTCTTGGGAAATTGAGCACAGGCGTGGGGCGCCCCGAGCGGGGGGGGGGCCCCCCGGCCGGTGTGGGGGTGCGGCGCCCGGAGGGGGGGGCGCCCCCGCGGG